>JAAUZT010000028.1 GCA_014804485.1 Lachnospiraceae bacterium | reverse complement strand
TCTGATTTCTTTATTGAAGAAGCGGATGAGTGGCGGGCCGGATGCTGGGATTTTATGAGAAGAAGAAAAGATTGTATTTTCGTTACGACCACAAAAAGACCGGAAAGAATCAAAGATTGTGTCCCGTCAGACTGGGGCGATGGATGGGAACACATATACATTAGTATTTCAATTGAAAATCAGGAAATGGCGGACATTCGGCTGAAACACTTTTTAGAAGCGCCCGTTAAACACCGGGAAGTATTCTGTTCCCCGCTGATCGGTCCGATTTCTTTAGGAAAATATTTGGACACAGGACTGATAAAATGTGTTAATGTCGGCGGAGAAATGGCTCCTAAAGCAGATATCAGACCTATCGAGTATGAATGGGTAAAAAATCTGTACTTAGAAGCCAAAGAAAGAAATATAGAATTCTATTTTCACCAGTGCGGATCAATGTTTCTAAAAGATGGTGTCAATATCGGCAAATGGAACTTAAAAGAACAGATTAAGCGTGCTGAGGAAATACAACACGAACTTGAAAGTACATACTGATATATTCCAGTCGCGCTGCCAGCGATAAAACAAGAGTATTGGAGGCAGAAATGATCCGGATAATGACACAAGCCGATTATGAAGAAATATTTGTTTTATGGAAAAGCACGGACGGAATGGGCTTACGAAGTCTTGATGATTCACAGCAAGGTATTTCTGCTTTTCTAAAAAGAAATCCTACAACTAATTTTGTTGCTATTGACAATGACCAAATAGTAGGAACTATTCTATGCGGACATGACGGACGCAGAGGATACATTTATCATACAGTTGTTAAGGATAGCTGTCGGAATCAAGGAATTGCAACACAATTGGTAGAAGCCGCCATTTCCGCTCTGCAGCAGGAAGGAATAACGCGGGTTTGTTTGAACGTTATGGAAGCAAATGAGCGTGGTAAGTCCTTTTGGTTAAATAGAGGCTGGGAGAAAAAAGACTTTTTAGGTTTTTACAGTAAATCTATCACTGATAAAGAGAACATGCCGTTATTTAATATAAAATAATACAGTAACATCACCGCCGCAAGAAGCGGGAATAAAATACTACTCAATGAGGTGCAGTACATGATCCGAAAAGCAACTTCTGATGATATTGAATCGATTGAAGATACCTATAACGAACATTTCAAACATGAAACGGAACATGGCGCGTTTACTGTTTTCAAAAAAGGCATATACCCAACCCGAAAGGATGCCGAAAAAGCTATTGATCATGGAACATTATATGTGTATGAAGAAAATAACGGTATTGCCGGAAGTATGATTGTCGATAAAGTACAGCCGGCAGAATATACAAAAATTAACTGGGCACAAACCTTTGCAAATGACGAGGTAATGGTCATTCACTTACTTATGGTACGTCCAAGCATGGCAGGAAAAGGGATTGCGACCTCTCTTCTCAGATATGCCATGGAATTGGCAGAAAGCAGCTCATGCAAAGCGTTAAGGCTTGATACCGGAAGTCAGAATATTCCGGCATTATCACTCTATAAAAAACTGGGGTTTCAAATTGCTGCCACTGCTTCTATGAATGTAGGCAACGCCATAGCACATAGTGGACACTTGTTTCTTGAAAAAGTGCTATGATCAAGCCCCTACTCTGCTTACAAGCAAAACACCACTCCCCTACCCTGTCAGCACCGAACAAGTATTTTCCCAATGAATACCGCCTCACTCCATTAAATAATATCTTCCCGAAAATGGCGATAATTTGAATACTGCTTTATTACTGTCAAATGATATTTCCGATGTCTGATAGACTTGTTTACAGCTGTAACACTCCATATCACTTGCAATCAATAGCTGATAGGAAACGATCTTGGTTGTACGATATTCAAAAGTCTGTTCTTTGTCTGAAAAATTAAAAAATGCAAATATTTTTTCTTCATCAGAGCATCTTTCAAAAACATAGACACATTTCTTTTCCAGTTTGCAGTCAATCCATGAAAACCCTTTTCTGTCATAATCCAGTTCAGATAATAATTCCTATAAATCAATGAAAGGAGCAGATAAGAGCCGAGGGCAGTCAGCACAGAGCAGAGGGAGCGGGCAAGGCAGATGATGATTGAACGGAACAGGGCAAAAGAAGACTAAAGAAAACTTAATGGAATTGTGAGTGTGTTTATGGTAAAATAGCCACGTTGGACTATTTAACAAATTTGAAGTTGGCGGAGAGAATGTAGATGAAAAATTATATAAAAACAAATATTTTCCCAATTATCATAGAAGTGATATTTATTATATCATGCTGTATTGTTCCAAGAGAGTATTACATATACACCAATTTTTGCTTTTATTTGATATTAGTAATATATTTTGGGTGCAGAAAAGATTTTTCGTTAAAGAATTGGTCACATAACCTAAAAAGCGGGAAAAAGTTTTGGACGTATGTTATTTTGACGGCATTAGGATTTATTGGAGCGTTTGTAATAACAATGGTTTTAGAGAGTATATTTTCGGATTTTAATACGGGAATGATAGGGTTAAGGCGCAATTCGTGGATATCGTTGATAATATTTACTATATCTACGGTTTTACTTCCGCCAATTGTAGAAGAAACTTTTTTTAGAAAAAATATGATTTCTTTTGAAAACAAAGTTGTACTAATCATTACAACTTTATTAGGAATGTTAATGTATGCTCTTGAGCATTCGCTTGCTGTTTGGGGAATTATCTTGACAATGATTTGGGCGTTGCCTTTAAGTATTTCATATATCAAGACAAAAAATGTTTATGTTCCGATGACTGCACATTTTATAGGTAATTTATTTGGTAATGGAATAGATATTATTTTTACAATTACTGCAATGATTTCAAATAAGTAAGTCATGCGGAAATTCAAGTTTTTTTGCTACCTTTTTAGTTTTCAAGTTGTATAAAACACTCCACCCAGAGGACACCACAGCGACAGAGGACTCTTTGACTGATGTAACGATAGAATACCAGTAATCAAAACGCAGAAGACAAATCATTCGCTAATGATCAATCTGAAATCCACAGACCGTTCCTTCGCTCACTTTGATGTATATCTTATCATCAAAATAATAACAGCAATCGCCACCAACAATTCTGTAATCGGCATGGCAAACCAAATAGAATCTGCTCCTGCCAAAACAGGCAGCGCATAAATCAAAATCCCACTGACAACCATTCCCCTTGCGACAGAAACAAGGAAAGAGGCTCCCGGTTTCATTAATGACTGGAAGTAATAGGTCGAAAAAACATTCAGCGGCAATAACAGAAATGATATCCCGTAGCTGCGCATAATGGACGGTGCAATCTGACAGACAGATTCTGTGGGAGCCATGAAAACACGGATAAACCCATTGGGAACTGTCCAAACGGATATTGTCCATGCAACACTGAAAAATGCCACTGTATACAGCGCATATCTGAGTGTTCCCTTGATCCGCGCCCAGTTGTGCGAGCCATAATTAACAGATAGAATCGGCTGTGCCGCCTGCCCTACACTATAAGCACAACACTGTACAATCGTACTGACATTCACAATAACACCGTAAACAGATAAGGCATCCGTCCCAAAATACATTACAATCTGCCGGTTAAATATCATGGTCAAAAAGCCCATTGCCACATCAATAAAGAAAGTGGAAAATCCAACCACCAGAATCTGCCATGTCTTTTTTAAGAAAAAGGAAGGCATAATAAAGCGCAACTTGTTTTTACGTGTAAAAAAGTGGGAAAGCATGACCCCACAGGTAATGACCGCCCCTATTGCAGTTGCTAATCCCGCGCCCTGTATTCCCATGTCCAAAGTGAACACAAAGAAATAATCCCCGAGAATATTAAATATTCCGCCGGTTAAAACTGCCGCTGTTGCCAGCCCGGGAGCGTCATCATTTCGTAAAAATGCCGCCAGCATTTGATTAAACAAGAAGGCGGGAATCACAAATTTAATCGGAATAAGATATTCCTTTGCCAAAGGTAACAAAGTTTCCTCTGCGCCAAACAGTGTCAACATTTCTGTATCAAAAAACAGGACAGCGCCCCAGCAGACGATCGCAAGAATTATGGTGCCAATAAATGCCGCTGAAAAATACTCATTTTGCGCTTTGGTTTCGCCTTTTCCTTTTGCACTGCCAAGCAGCACAGAACCGCCGATTCCTGTTAAAAGCCCCAGACTGTATATTATATTCCAGAGCGGGGCTACAACTGCAAGCGCAGCCGTTCCGCTTGGCCCCTGATACTGCCCCACCATTGCCATATCCACAATACCATAAATGGAACTGATCAACGCACTCCCAAAAGCCGCTGCTAAATATTTAAAATAAATACGCCTGACATCTTCGGATAACATATCCATTTTCTCATCTCCCTTAAAAAAACGAGCAAGCTCGTTTGCGTGATTTGCTTGCTTATGCTTCGCAAACTCGAATTAAGCCAAGGGACTTCCTAAGATAAAAAAGAGCCGGTAAGAAAACAGGTATCTCAACCTGTTACCTTATCCAGCTCATCATTTCCTAACGAATGACTCACCCTCCGAGTAATCAATGAGATGATAACAAAACAAATGGAAATTGTCAAGCATTCTTCTATGTCTCTTTCTATGTCTCTTTCTATGTCCAACAATAACAGAAAAAGCTACTGCCGGCATATTCTGCCTCAAAACAATAGAACTGATTCCCATTGCCATCGAACAGCACCTAAGCTGCCTGCCGCTGCCGGATGGGTTGCATAACACATATCACTTACTCTCCATTGTCACCGCTACAACCTTTATAACATTCGCCGCACAAAACTGAAGGTCGGCTTTGGTAATTTTATAACCATCGATCTCTTTTCCCGTTGTGACAGCCTCCAGTATATCGTCATAATTCTTCTGGCATCCCGGCATCTGCATATCATTCCCTGCGAATATGCAGCCCGTTGAAGCCGAAATCGGATACCTGGCTTCGTATTTTCCTGTAATCGCCGGAACATTCTGGGATGTAAACCAGTCTGTCATAACAGCTCCCCTAAATCCCCACTCATCTCTTGCCATCGACTGTATGAGATCATAACTATTGGCTGTATGAATTCCATTTAACAGATTATAGGATGTCATGATGGAAAGCGGCTTTGATTCTTTAACTACAATCTCAAAGCCTTTCAAATAGATCTCACGAAGAGCCCTCTCACTCACATGGGCATTCACAAAATATCTGTTATCTTCCTGATTATTTACCGCAAAATGCTTGATGGTAGTACCCTTGCCCTTATGTTTCTGCACGCCATTCGTAACCGCCGCTGCCGTCTTTCCCGAAATAAGCGGGTCCTCTGAATAATACTCAAAGTTACGACCACAGAGCGGATTACGATGAATATTCATTGCCGGGGCAAGCCACAGATCAATGCCAAACTGCTCCATCTCGGTGCCAACCATATCCCCGGCTCTCTCAACAAGCTCTGTGTTCCAGGACTGGGCAAGCGCCCATCCAATCGGAATCGCTGTACAATATTGATAATAATTATCCACTTCATTTTCATCTAAATCTTCCGGAAATGACTGGAAGCTTTCTCCAATTCCGCCACCTCCCGGAACAAGGGAACCATCCTTTTTGTAAATTTTGAAATGTGGCTGCAGCCTGAGTCCCGCTGGTCCATCTGCAAGAATCATGTTTTTGATGCCTCTCGTTTCCTTACATACAGACGATGTATCTCCCGCCGCCCCCGGTACAGTGTAAGAAGCGTTTCCGACTACCTGATCGCTTCTGCTCCTAAGTGTTCCTACACAGAAATCGGCAAGTTCCTCTATGCTAAGCTGTGCCGTAAGCTCCTCAACCGAGCACTTTCTGTCCAATATATCCTGCATTGTAAGAGGATAAGATTTATCCGTTATATACTCACAACGCCCCTCCTGATATGACATAACATTTTTTGAAATTGCATTAGCATCAATGACGCTTCTAAAAACATTTTCTGTAATATCTTCATTCTTTTTCGTTAATACTGCCGCCTGATCCGGTCTGATTTCTTTAAGCTCTACATCAAGAGGAAAAAGCCTTCTGCCCGTCTGCGTATCTATGGAATTTTCCAAAGTAAGAACTCCTGCCACAACAGTGTTCCTTGAGCTGTTTCCTACTCTGATCACATATTCGCCCTTGTCAAGTATCCAGGCAGACTTTTCGTCATAATACGAAGCCATATCTGCTATTTCATATATAAGCTCTACAAGTTCCTCTTCACCCGGAGCAAGCAATGACGTTTTCTGATATGCCGCAAGTTCCTGATAAGGTTTGTCGATGTCTCCTAACGGTGCGCTGTAATAGACCTGAACCACTTCCTTACCGGCGTACACATCACCTATATTCTTCACTCTTGCAGATACTTTCACCTTATTACCGCAAGCCTCAGCCTTAGCATCAGTAATATGAAAGCATGTATACGAAAGACCATATCCAAATGGATATTCCGGTTCTACTCCAAAAGTATCAAAATAGCGATACCCTACATAGATTCCATCTTCGTAAAACTCATCATGTACGCTCTCGTTATGGCTGAACTTTTCTGACGAGGGATAGTCCATATATTTTTTCGCCCAGGTATCCGTTGTCTTGCCTGATGGATTCACCTTACCTGTCAGTACATCAAGAAGTGTGTCCCCTGTCAGATTTCCAAGCTGTGTCATCAACAGAATCGCGTCTATTCCTTCTATTGCATCAAGTTCTGTCAGGTTCATCACTCCGCCAATATTCAGCACTACTATCGCGTTCTTAAAGTTCTGCGCAATAACCTTAAGACTTTCCTTCTCTTCTGGGAACAGCTCATAATCTCCCGGCCGGTCAAACCGGTCAGACCCTTCTCCAGAATTACGTGATATAACATATACCGCTGTATCAGTATCGGCGGCATTAACATCATCCTGAGTGACAACCACGGGCTCCGGAGCCTTGAACGGAGAATCAAAACTTATTATAAATTCCCCTACACCTCTCTCCTTTGCCTGTTCCCTGACCCAGCTATTGTACTGTGTTTTCGCCTCCGCATAATGTGCATCCTGCCGGTCCAGCCATGCAGTAGATGCAATCTCATATCCTGCATTGATGAGCCCCTGCTCTATATTTACATTACTTCTGGTATTGACATCACCCGATCCGGTTCCTCCTTTCACTGTCCTTCTTGCGCCTTCTCCATATAATGCGATTCTACCCGCGTTTCTGATTGGAAGAGCACCGGTATTTCTAAGAAGAACCATGCATTCTCCTGCAAGCTCTCTTGCAATATTCATATGCTTTATCTCTCTATCCTCTATTTCCGGATTTTTGGATGCAAAAATTTTTGACATAAAAATTCCCTCCGTTAATTACATGAATTTCTTAAAGAAATCACACTCATCCTTATTGCATTTTACTGCCTCTTCACTTTTTATATTGCAATGGAACACATGGCCAAGCTCATGGTCTTTGTCCCCATAGAAATGAAATTCATGTGGAATTTTCTTCTCAAGCAACTTCGCTTCAAGAATCGGAGCCTGATCTAACAGAAAATCTCCGGTACAGGTCATATAGAAAACCGGAACATATTCCTCCGTAATATGATTTACCACACCAACCATATGAATCTCCTGCTCCGTTCCCTTCCCCGGCAGATAATCTCCCATAAGGGCAACAGTCAGATCATCCGAACCTCCCGATACATCGATCTTATAGGCTCCGCAATTCAATGCTACCGCTGTTGGCTTAAACCCTTCCGGAACCTTAAAATCATATTCTGCCGCATATTCCTTATTCGTGCATATCGCGGTATATAATCCTAACTGATGCGCTCCTGCTGAATCGCCTACTCCAAAAATGTGCGCTGTATCAAAATCATATTCATCTGCATTCTCCAACGCCCATTTGAATACTGCATTTGTATCCTCTATTGCTGCCGGATATTTGTGTTCCGGGGCAAGGCGGTATGTAAAATTGACGACCGCAAATCCGTGCTGCGCCAGGCTCATACAGTAATACTGGTATCTTTCCTTGTCTCCGTACACCCATCCGCCGCCGTGGACGCTTACAATGACAGGGAGTTTATCCCCTTTGCAGAATTTAGGTCTGTATACATCCAGCACATTCCATTTAGGATCAGTACCATATTGTATATCATCGTATCTTTCTATATTATCGGGAGTGATAAGCCCAGCATCTCTTTTATCGTCACCCTCACCGAACGTTTTTCTTACCATATCACTTGCTGCTGACATAATTGTTTCCCTCCTATTTCTTTCATATTATTTTGAGTAAAAGGAGCCATGATTCTCACGGCTCCTAAATTCCGCGCTACAGATTAATGCTGCGGATTATTCATTCAAATATGTATTATACCCTTTTCGCCTGAAGATCGCTCTGAATCTGTTTGATATTCTTATCAATATTCATTGCAAAAATAAGAACAAGGCAAATTGCAGCTATGATAGCGCCAAAGTAACCATATCCAAACCTAATGGAAGCAACCGCCGAAGCAGGCTGGGTAACTGCCTCTGTAGAAGAGATGTATCCTCCAAAGGCAAGAATCCATGAACCAACTGCCGATCCAAGACCAATACCAACTTTCATACCAAAGGAAGTACAGCTGTTTACAAGACCCTCAGAGCGAACTCCTGTCTTCCATTCTCCATAGTCAACAACATCTGCTGTCATAGCAAACACACCTGACATAATAGGACCCATACCAAAACCTTTTATTATAGTTCCGATTATAATTGCGGGAACACTTGTCGCTCCTGCTCCAATGATGCAGCTTCCGACAATCATAAGAAATGCTCCGCACATCATAGTTTTACGCTTTCCAAACTTCATAACCAATGCGGGATTAACAAAATTGGCAACAACTGCCGGAATAGTCTGAGCCATACTGAGCGCAGACATAATTGCCAGATTGCCCAATACGGTAGAACAAAAATAATATCCTAACATTCCGGATGCTACTACATTAATATAAAGGACTAAGAAGAGTAACGCCTGAAGATAAAAGTACTGATTCCTAAACAGAGCCGGAAGCGCTTCTCCAAGCGGAACCTGTTCAACCCGAACCGTACCGCTCGTATCCTCGCCGATATGCTCCTTACAGCCAAAGAAACATATTAATAACATAACAATCTCAATCACGGCATATATAACCGCAAGTCCCGTCCATCCGATAGAAGCTACGCCGACAGCAGTTACAGATGTAATAACAAGGGTAGTAATCTGTGTCATGATGAAACGCATAGAGGCTGTTGCGGCCCTGTCCTGAACATCCAATGTCATACGCGATAAAAGCGCATTGTATGGAAGGTTGTTCGCTGTATAAATGATACAATTCATAAAGATATAGGAAACGTATGCATATACAAGACCGGCATTTGTACCATATATGCTCTTCGGTACCGCAAAAAGAAGGATCAACCCAATCGCCATAAGCGGTGCAGTCCATAAAACCCATGGACGCGCTTTACCATATTTACTCTTCGTCTTGTCTACTACAGCTCCCATTACGATGTCAGTCACACCATCGAAGACGCGCGCAACCAACATCATCGTTCCAACTGCTAATGCTGCAAGTCCGACCGTATCAGTATAATAACCGGTCAGAAATGAACCCGCCATGGCAACATACACATTGGCTGCACAGTCACCAAGCCCATAAGAAAATTTTTCCCCAAAGGTAAGTTTCTTTGATACTTTACTCATTTTCCCTCTCCTTTTATATTTTTAGTATTGATATTGCCTATAAAAAGATTATAAAAGGGCAGCATGAGAATTTCCTTACCTATATTATCTTAAAAATGACCATTATTTAAACTCTTTCCATCCATTTCATAACTTAAACACTATTTTTTTGCTTTTTTCTATACTGCAAAGGAGTAATCCCATGCTTTTTTTTAAAAGCTATAATCAATCTTCTATCATCCGAGAACCCTGTTTCAAGCGCTATCTGTGTAACAGTCTTGTCTGTTTTAACTAATTCCATCCGGGCTTTCTCTATCCTATAGCTTGTAAGATAATCTGTAAATGTCATCCCTGTGCAGTTCTTAAAATATCTGGAAAAATAGACAGAACTAAAATAAAATTTCCTGGCAATCATAGACTGTGTGATATTTTCTTTATAGTTATTCTCTACATATTGTATAACCCCTTTGATTCTCTCAATATTTTTTAGTAGATTAATGTCATCAACTGCTGATCTCTCTACAATGTCCTCTTTACACATAAGATATAACAAACGGGTTATCTGGCTCTTAATGTAGATATGACCGAATGGACTTTCTTCTCCCTTGCAGCCTGCAATGTCCAAAATCAACTCCTTCATTTCGTCATTTGCTATTTCTTTTTTATTTGTAAAATAGAAATGTTCATATTCCGGAAAAATGCTTTCTATAAATTTAGGATGTATAATTATGACAATCGCGCACACACCATCATCATTTAGCACACTTTCGTCCGGAATTATATTGTGTACAAATCCCGAATTAGTAACAACAAGCCTTCCCTGCTTTGCCACCACACATTCACCGTTTATATAGTGCCTGCCTCCGCCTTTAACGTAAAATGCAAGCTCCAACTCTTCATGCCAATGATTGAGCAGTTTTTCCCCTGTATCAGCGGAACCTACAATACTATAAATCAAAAAAGGCATCTTTGCGTTATATTCAAATAGTTCATGCCTTGCCAAACATTCGCTCATCTTCCTCCTCTCTCCTGCCTATTTTTTCATACACAGGATTTCAACCAGTGCCTGCACCATCCTTTTTCATCTTCAACAAGAGGTATTTTCATATAGGCACCTCCGTTTCTATTGTAGCATAAAAGATTTAGGAAAGATAGAAATTACTTTTTCTTAAATATCTACGACAGAACATATAAATCATTTTAAAATGATCATTTTTTAAAAAAATGTCATTTCAAAAATTTAAGGATGTATCCGCATTTAAATTATATATGTCTGATGTTGGACTGCTTTCCTCTTTTACAGGAATATAAATTAGACTGTTTTTTCATATCAAATCTTCTTCCTTCACACTAATTTCATCTAATAGTTATCTATGTCTAACTATCGTGTAAAAAAATAAAATATTTCCTCACAATATCACCCTGCAACCGTAAGCCACTCAACAGATCTCCCTCCGGCAAACTCTGCAATATAAACATCTGTGCATTTCTTATATTTTGCATAAATAATTCTCGCGTTTTCTTCATTACCGTATACCTTCCAACATCCGACAAGTTTACATCCCTGCGCACGGTTTTCAATAAACCCTTCTACATCCTCCGGCGGATAGCCTAAAAACAATCCGATCTCATGCGGAAATTCATCACATTCCTCCAACCTTCTGATCAACTGGACAATACAACGTTCCGGCGTTTCCGTCTCATATCCCCTCTCCTTCAAAAGACGGCAGGCGACATTATCCTTTAAGTCACGGGAAAGTCTGGAAACACGGTAAACATATACAAGTGCTCGATCATTCTTATATGTAAGCGGAAGGAAACGAAGCCCCTTCTCTCCAAGGATATGATTCCAATGCCGCACGCTTCCTCTCATCTCATCCATATCCGCAAAATGACATGAAAACATATTTCCGGTTTTCATGCCCGCAAGCGTAGGTGAACAGTTCCTTACAATGATATCCTCTGACATTTTTTTACCCTTCCTCCCTTTTTCCCGATCTCCTATGTACCAATAATCACAAGTATCCGCTCCCTGTGCCACGGTATGATGGCGGATGAGATTTCCCATGTGTTGTTCCAATCCTTGCCCTTGTGAGCGTTGATTTTCCGGGCCATTCTTTCCATCAGTCGGTGAAGGCATTTTATGATCCACGGCTTATCCAATCGAAGGTGTCTCCGCCAAAAAGCGGTCATAAATCGGCTTCATGTCGTGCAGAAGCTTGGCCGTTTTATCCTCTCCATACCGGCACACCAGCACCGGGCGAATTTGGCGAATCAGCTTGGCATATCGTTTCTCGTTTTTCTCCATCCTGTTACGACCTCTTTCTAGTTAGTTGTAACTAACTATTTTGAGTTTACCACCCGCTGCAAAATATGTCAAGAATATCTGCCCCTGGTATTCTTTTTCATTTGAGAGAGTTTTTGATAATTTTTTCAAAAAAATTTATAAATATAGTGTGAAATGATGCAAAAATGATGCAAACCTGTTTTATAATAATCACAAAAAACAAGAAATGGTAAAACTGTTATGAAACGACTGCTATCAGTACTCAGTGTATTTTGTATTCTTTGGTTTATCATACAGGTAAGTGTGTGGGACAAGCCGGATTCCCTTTCTCCCACAGAACAAGATATGCATGAAGGCAATGCCGACTCGGACTATGCCTCTCTGCTGCCGACAGACAGCATTCACTCCCAGAAACATATACCCGATATAGTAAGATTATCGGAAAATCCGGAAGTATCTTCTCCCACTAAAAGGTATATGGATAAAATAAATAACAGCATGGACTATGATTATCTCGATTATGAGAATGAATACGGATATCAGTATAGCACATATATCTACGAAGATGACTATGATGGAAATGGAAGCAAAGAAGCGTTCGTTGCAATCGGACAAAAAACTGGCGATACCAAAGATTATCTATTCGGAAATCTCTACTTTGTAAGCGATTGGGATATACAGTTGTTGGAGATCAGCGTTTTTATTGGAAAAGAACCGTCTTACGATAAAGCCAACGGAAAAACAAACATATCTTTTGATTACAAGCGGGATATTTATCCTTTACAGGCTGTTTATATTGTTGAAGACGGACTGGCCAAACGGCAGAATCCGATAGAGAGAACCCGGACAGAAAAGGCTGTCGTGGGAAATGAATTTACTCCGGATGCGGATTTGATGGAACGCATGGCAAATGCAAAAGATTACAGGGAAGACGATTATGAACTGTGTTCCGGATATTCATATTGGTCCGAAAAACTGGATGGCATGGGATTAGTCAATACAACGGAACATTTTACAACATATGTAATAGGACATGCGGGCGTTATCATTGAAACGGCGGACAAAGAATATCTATATGCAGATCTATGGTACACCTCAAATTATATGATCTCCCCTGATTGGAAAGAGGCTGATTTTGACGGAGACGGCATAAATGAACTTGCTATGATCACATATGTCAAACATGGTACAGGACTTTGGGTGGAATCATTATATATGACAGATCAAAATGAGGCAGGCAATTGGGAGATGTATAAATTTCCGGAATCGGATTACTGCTTCCAGCTGCAAGAGCACTTTGATACCGTTATCGATGGAGATGATATTGGCTTCGTCTTTGATGGAGTGCTTATAGGAGCTCCGGAATTGGAATTGTTTGCACAGGGTGTTTCCTACAGATATGATGTGGGTAATCAGATAGAGTTTGCTTACACTCCGGAGGGAATAGAAATCACGGCAGAGGTAGAAGGCATATGCACGTCAGGAGGATATGGCAGCAACGACTATCCGGGTTATGTGATATCTGCCCAGGTAAAGCACCTGGGAAATGGAAATTGGCGGCTGGAAAATGTTTGCTGTCAGACAGAAAAATAGCTAATTTGAAAGTATTTTGAGAACACGTTTAACGTCATGAATATTCTCCAATTCAAAATGCTGACTGTTTTGACTGAATGTTTGCGTTGGGGTGAAAAAATCCGTCAACGTATCCAGCTCCGAGAGCAGAGAATTCAACATTAGAGTTGAATAGAACCGAATGCTCCCGGTGCCGTCCTGACACAGTGTTACATTTCTTGTCGGGTTCATATGATAATCTAAAGTCTTTATATGGTTTTTCCTGAAAGAAAAGATTCTTTTGTTGGTAATTACATAAATAGTCTTTTTTCTTATGTACGATTTCAGGATGAATCTTCCGAATACCATAAACAATCCGAAACAGACAAACGGGATGCCCCACAGCTTGAAGAAAAAAGGCGCGGGCATAATAAACGCAGTTGTTTCCCATACAATAGCAAAACCGCACCACAAAATACTGAGCGGAACCAAAAAAATATCATATGGAGCCAGGAGATTCCCCTTGCCCGGTCTGCCGTTCCAGACAACATATTCGCCGGGCATTAAATATTTGTTTATCCAATTGTGCTGCTGATAGTCCATCTTTAGACTCCTTCCTTTTTCTGCTGTTGCTGCTATTCCTCTTAAATGATATTTCGATTACCTATAACACAAACGCGCTAAACGCGTCCTCTTCCTTATGCCGCTCACTGTGATACTTCATCAGATAAGCTTTCATCTCCGTATGCGACTCTCCCAAGTCATCCATGATCGCTTGGAAATTATCCTCGTTCACGCCGCCCAGATTGGTAAGAAACTGATAATACCGCAGGTCATCCCCGTATTCTTCCAGCACGACCTTCCATGTTTCCTCGGTCTGCTGACCCTTGATATGTGCCAGAAGATATGACTCCAGTTCCGTGCGCACAGACTGCTCCAGTCCGTAATCATGCATAAGTCTTAACATCGCCAGCTTGACCTTCTCCCGCCTGCGCTGTTCCATATAGTAATCCCGATTATTCTCCCGGCTTCCGTAATCTTCCTCTCCGCACAGCAGCATCTTGGAGAAGCCTTCCGAATCCGCCTTTCGCATCAATGACTCCATCCTGCTGTCCCACTGTCTGATCCACTCTTCTGTCCCTGCATTCTCGAAATCAAACAGATAGAATGCATCCAGTCTGCTCATGGTCGCCGCCAGCAGCCACGCGATATCCGCTGTCCTCTTCTCACTCTCATCCGCTCCTTCGTCCACGATCTGTTCCAGACAAAAACAATCCTTAAAAATCCCCTGTCTGATCTCCATACGGTGATAAGGCAGGATAATCTTCGTCAGCTTGGCACAATAGGCAAACGCCCAGTCGTCTATCCGCACCACCGATTCCGGAAGGGTAATCTGTCTGAGCACCTTGTTGCTTAAGAACGCCTTCTTACCGATCTGCGTTACTTTATAACCTTCAACCGACGCAGGGATCACCACTTCCATGTCCTTACCGCGATAACCGATCACCGCTGCAGTCTCCCCGTTTAATCCATATTGTATGGAGCCATGCTCCGTAATTTCTTCCTTATACTGCATATTATTCTATCCTGTCATTTCTATCAATGCGAACTCCCGCATTTTGATTCATATAAATATTGCTACCTCAAATCGTCAATTCTCCCAGCGCTTCGATCTGTTCAAGCAGCCCGTCGCTCCGCTCTGTCAACATCAGCTCCTCATTGTGGCGCTGATAGTCCTCACAGCCGTACATACTGATAAATTTCGCACAGTCCGTCTGCGCCGTGCACTCTGTTAAGAGAATCAGCATCTCATTGCCGGAACCGAACGTATCCTCAACGAACTGAAAGAGATTGTGCAGTTTTTCCTTCACTTCTCCTGTTTTCTGTTTATAATCCTCCACTTCCGCCTCGAAGCTGTCCTTCACCTGCGCAAAAGCTTCTGCGCCGCTTCCGGCCTCCTGAATTCTCATGCGCTTCTCACATTCGCTTAAGAATTTGATAATCGCCCTGTTTTTACGCTTATCGCGCACCGCCAGTGCTCCCGCTTTCTGCAGAGAATCCATGGACTTACGTCTGCCTTCGGCCTGCTGCCCGATCTGCTGTAGCAGCTCCTGTGCACCCGCCCCGGACTCCGCCTTCGCCTTTAACGCTCTGAGCGGATTCATCACTTCATTTAGAATCTCTGCGCTCAGCATATTCTCCTTGATATCCTGCTGCATTCTGTCGATCAGCATGCCCATCAAAGATAACCGTTCATCGAAATCTGCTTTGCGCGCCTTATCCTTAGCCTGCTCTCTAACAGTACCGGACAGGATCTCTTCCACTTTATAATCATTTTTATATTTTTGATACAGATCATAGTAGGCGGTAAACTCTTTCACCACCCGCTCATTACGCAGATACTGCCCCACGAAAGATTCCTCCACCGTGATCCCTTCCTCCTCATAGAGCGTCAGCATTTCGGACAGATCCTCCCACCCTCTGGCCGTAATATAGCTTCTGCCTTTCACCGTGGTCTCCACCTGATAGAAATCTTCTTTTTTCATATCCAGATAATTCAGGATCGCCGTGTGCACGCCGCGCTCTCTGGCATACTCTTTCCAGATCCCATAATCCGCCTCGATCTCCAGAATCTTCAGCCGGTCCATGGTCACCACATCAAATTCCCGCACCGATTTGTTATACTCCGGCGGATTACCGGCCGTCACGATGACCCATCCTTCCGGCACCTGATGCCTGCCGAACACTTTATACTGTAAGAATTGCAGCATGGACGGCGCCAGTGTCTCCGACACGCAGTTGATCTCATCCAGAAAAAGAATGCCCTCCTTAATACCGCTCTGTGCCATCACATCATAAACGGAAGCGATGATCTCGCTCATCGTATACTCCGATACGTCATAGGATTTGCCGTCGTACTCTTTATGCACAATAAAGGGAAGCCCTAACGCAGACTGTCTGGTGTGATGGGTCATGGAGTAGGACACAAGGGCGATCCCCAACTCTTGGGCAATCTGCTCCATAATCGCCGTCTTCCCGATGCCCGGCGCACCGAGCAGAAATATGGGCCGCTGTCTGACGATGGGAATCCGATACTCCCCCTCCTCGTCTTTTTTCAAATATATTTTTACGGAATCCTTAATATAGTTCTTTGCCTCTTTAATATTCATTGTCTGTTACCTGATTCTCCTGTCATGCACTATTCACACTTTATTGTAACTGTTCAAAACCCTGTTCTTCACAGTTACTAAGATGCACAGAAATTATGCATTCTGCATAATTTCGCGCATGTCTACCTCAGGTTTTCTGTGACTTCCGCTTACGCTTCACTCACAAAAAACACCTCGCGTAAGCACCTTCTGAACAGTTACGCTTTATTTTACATTGCACTATCCCGGTTTCAATGCACCACTTCTTCCGGCTCCTCCAGCTCTTCTTCATCCAGCACAAGCTTAATCGCCCACGGCGGCACCTTAGGCGCATTATCATCTTCATGAAGAAATACGAAAGCCACGTCGTAGTCCGGCATCTGTTCCGGATAGATCCCATAACCATCCGTGAAATAGAGTAACCCCTTGAGATTGTCAAACTCCTGTTCTTCCCTTAACTTTTCCACGTACTCGAACACCGGTCTGAAATCCGTGGACCCGAAGCCAGTCAGCTTTCCTTTTTCCATAAAATCATCGAACTGTTCCCGT
The DNA here is from genome assembly GCA_014804485.1 of Lachnospiraceae bacterium. Lineage (GTDB taxonomy): Bacteria > Bacillota > Clostridia > Lachnospirales > Lachnospiraceae > UBA3282. Next base: position 176,105 of record JAAUZT010000028.1, on the reverse strand, counting down.
TTCGTAATCTTAGTATCCTGCCGCACTTCGCTGTCGCACTGGATGATATGCACATTGATCTTATGAAAGAAGTTCTCACCCTCCTGCATGATATTGTAGGTCTTCTGCAAGAAAGCCTGCACCACCTTACCTCTGCATGACGCGGAGATATCCAAGGCAATCACGAAGTCCTTGATTTTATTACTGTCCTTGTATTCAAGCGGCTCCACCAGCGGCATGTTGCCATAGGTATGAAGTCCGTACGTATAATATATATAGTCAAATTCATCGTCATTGACCCGGATCGATTCTCCCATGACCATAAATTTCTTCAGAAAGTCCGTGTAATCATACCGCTCCCGCATCGCTTCTTTCAGATTCTGTTCCACGCTTTCGGCGTTATTTTTATCTTTACTGAAGCTCTTTAAGTCGGCTCTGATCCGCTCGCTTACTTTACGCCACTCTGCCTGGGACAGTTCCAGCTCTTCCCGTCTGTCCCAATAAATATGCTCGTCATAATGACAAAGCTTATACCATTCCCTCTTCGCCTTCTCGGACGGTTCTTCGATCCGAAAATGCCGGTAAAGCTTCTCCGCCGTCAGTCCGCACGCCTGCTTCTCTAAAATCTCCAACCGGCTTCGCAGCATGTCATCGGAAGGCAGCGCCGTCAAGTGCAGATTCATGTCCAGAATAGTATGCTCCACCGCAATATCCGTCGCCATATCCCAATACTGCCGGTTCATTTTATCCGTCTCGAAACTATGATAGAAAATACAATGCAGAAGCGTATGCAGATACAGCCTTGCCGCATAGCCCTGCGCCGTCTTATACTGTCCAAGCAGCAGCACGGGATCATAGTACAGCTTCGCACCGTCGAAAAGGTGTGCGCCGGTCTGCTCCCTGCACTCCACCTTGCACTTAGACAGGGCCACATCCAGAAACCGCATATTGACTAAGATGCCGTCGTGTGCAAGACGCATGATCTCTTCTGCGAGCTTTCGTATTTGAAGTTGTCGATCCGTTTGGCTCATTTGACTCATAACCAATGCCATGCCCTTCTCTCAACCTTTAATTTGCTATAAGAGCCAGAATCAACAGATGTGCCGGATAAAACAGATAGAAAAACCATTTCGAAAAATTTCTGGCTTTCTCGGCACGGCGCCCATTATACAACACCAGCACAGCCACTCCCGCGGCTATGATCCCCAGCCCGGACAACATCGCATGCGCCACTGCATACGATGTCCAGTTCCCCTGCACACCGTACATATAGCTCTGTACGTTTAATACTACAAAAACCACATATGCCACACCGAAACTGATGATCGTCTTCTTCCTGTTCCCCTTGCTGTTGTGAAACAAAATTGTAAAAAACGCTGCCAAAAGCGCCCAGTCACCGACCACCGTAACAAGCAGAAGAAGCGTGCACAATCCCGCTCTAAGCCACGTATTCTGAACCTTTTCCATGACCACCAATATCATAAAACAACAGAACAGCGTATAAATCATATTCAAATTACTATAATGAAACGCCATCGTATACGGAACCTGCGAGATTATGGCGAAGAGAAAAAGCCGCAGTCCGTATTTCATCTTGGATCGCGTATAGTCGTACCCTTCCACCATAAAATAACACATTACCGGTGCCGTAAAATAGCCGATATCCTCAAAGATCTCGTACAAAGGCGTACCATGCGTAAGCAGTGTATGTGCTATGTGGTTTAACAGCATGGTAAACATGGCTATGTACTTGATTGTGTCCCGATTTAAAATCTGTAACTTTATGCCGAAAGCTGTTTCTTTTTCCATGGTTGATTCCCATCCTTTCGTCTGCGTTAATATTCCTATACAAATATAACGAATGTTAATCCTCCATCGCTTCATCTTCCGCTACATTGAGATAGGCGATTAACACAAATTCCTGCAATCGCCCATTTTTACCATCCCATATCATTTAAGTTTGCATCGGGTTTGCGAAGCCAATCTCGCAATCTAACTTGTTAGATTTTTTACTATACAAAAGGATTATACTTCTTCTCATGCCCAATGGTGGTAATATCCCCATGACCCGGATAGACCTTCGTCTCATCCGGCAGTTCAAACAGTCTTTCCTTGACGGATCTGACCAGTGCGCTCATACTGCCCGTAGCAAGATCCGTTCTGCCAACCGACTCTAAGAAAAGAGTATCTCCCGCGACCAGTATTCCCGCTTCCTCAAAATAATAACAACAGCTTCCGCCCGTATGTCCCGGCGTGGCAATCAGCTTACAGGTCATATCCGCAATGGTGATCTCTTCACCGTCCTTTAAATACCGATCCGGAATCACCGTATATGGTCTGCCTACCTGATCCGACACATTCGTGACCGCATCCTCGCAAAGCGCCTTTTCCTCTTCATAGGCATAGATCGGGGCACCAGACAATTCCCTAAGCTTATTGGTCCCCCAGATATGATCGAAATGTCCGTGAGTCAGCAGGATTCCCTTAACCTGTAACCCTTTATCCTTAAGCGTCTCATAAATATAATCCCCCTTATCCGCCGGATCAAAAAAGATCACATCCTTAGTCCCTTCCTTATACACAAAATAACAATTCGTCTGACAGATTCCTAACATCAGTCTGCCAATTTTCAAATCAGCCATGTCTTATTACCCCGTCGTCCTCTCAATATCAATAATGCTTTCTATCGTCCTGATCTTATCAATGATACGCTGCAGTTCCTCCCGGCTGCGAATCTCGAAGCTGACCATGATCGTCGCCGTACCCTGCTTGCTCACCCTCGTATTTAATGACAGAATATCAATCTCCTTCTCGGTGAGAGCCTTGGAGATATCCGCCAGAAGACCGTTTCTGTTATTCGCGAATATACTGATCTCTGCAAAATATCTTCCATCCGCCGCTTCCGTCTGCTGCCATTCCGCATCGATCAGCCTGTTACGGTCGATCTCCGGCAGATTCATGATATTCATACAATCCGTCCTATGGATGGAGATTCCTCTGCCTCTGGTCACGAAACCGACGATCTCATCCCCCGGCACGGGACTGCAGCACTTGGAGAAACGCACCGCCACATCGTGTATCCCCTTAACGATGATACCGCTGGTGCCCTTCTGCGTCCGGTCTCTGTTAATCTGGGCGCTCTCCGCCACCTCCGCCATGACTTCCGCATCAGTCATCTCTTTCCGGTGGTCATTCTCATACATTTCCTGCATGCGGTTGATGATCTGGCCCTCTTTGAGTCCGCCGTGCCCTATCGCTGCCAGCACCGAATCCCAATCCTGGAAACCGTATTTCTTCATGATGGCTTCCTGATATTTAGGAATCAGCACATCCGACTGATTGATGGATTTTGCCTTGCAGTAGTTAGCGATCAGCTCCTTACCCTTGACAATATTATCGTCTTTAAGTTCATGTTTGAACCACTGATTGATCTTATTCTTCGCCTGCGTGCTCTTAACCACGTTCAGCCAGTCGCGGCTCGGTCCCTTGGAATTCTGAGAAGTCAGGATCTCCACGCGGTCACCGTTCCTAATCTCATAATCGATGGTCACCAGCTTGCCGTTGACTCTGGCGCCGATCATCCGATTTCCCACCGCACTGTGTATGCTGTATGCGAAATCGATAGTCGTAGAGCCTGCCGGCAGGTTCTTCACGTCTCCCGTAGGCGTAAAACAGTATACACTGTCAGAGAAAAGATTCAGATCACTCTTTAAGAGGTTCATAAATTCTTTATTGTCTGACAGGTCTCTCTGCCATTCCAGAATCTGGCGCAGCCATACTAATTTCTCTTCTTCCTGGGTCTCCACCTTCTTACCGTCGGAGGCTTCCTTGTATTTCCAGTGCGCGGCGATACCGTACTCGGCCGCCTTATGCATCTCATAAGTTCTGATCTGTATCTCAAAAGGCTGTCCTGTACTGCCAATCAACGTCGTGTGCAGGGACTGATACATATTTGCCTTAGGCATTGCGATATAATCCTTGAAGCGTCCCGGAATCGGCTTATACATCTCATGGATCACACCCAGCGCCGCGTAACAGTCCTTCACCGTGTCCACGATAATACGCACTGCGAACAGATCATAGATCTGGTCTATGGTCTTGTTCTGATTTTTCATTTTCTTATATATGCTGAAAAAATGCTTGATACGGCCATCGATCTGCGCTTTGATGCCCGCTCTTTCAATATGCTCGCTGACTTCATCCACGATTGTCTGAATGTACTGTTCACGCACGTTTTTGCGAATAGAAATTTTATCTACCAGATCGTAGTAAGCTTCCGGTTCCAGATATTTTAAAGAAAGATCGTCCAATTCTACCTTAATCTTAGAGATACCAAGCCTCTGGGCTATAGGGGAATAGATATCCAGCGTTTCTCTGGCAATCTCCTGCTGCTTCTCCGGGCGCATATGCTGCAGTGTCCGCATATTGTGCAGTCTGTCCGCCAGTTTGATCAATATGACGCGGATGTCCTTCGCCATGGCAAGAAACATCTTACGCAGGTTCTCCGCCTGCCGTTCCAGCTTCTCCGCATCCCTGTCACGATCCGCCGGATTCTCTCCGTGAAAATTCAATTTCTCTAATTTTGTGACGCCGTCTACCAGAAGCGCCACATCCGCGCCGAACTCTTCCCCGATCTGTTCATCGGTCATAATGGTGTCTTCCACCACATCATGCAAGAGTCCCGCCACGATAGTCTCTTTATCCAGCTCCAGATCAGCGAGGATGATCGCCACATAGAGCGGATGAATAATATACGGCTCACCGGATTTACGCACTTGGTCCTTATGCGCGTCATAGGCGGTCTGATAAGCCCGCTCGATCAGAGAGATATCGTCGGAAGGATGGTATTTACGCACACGAGTAATAAGCTCCTCGTATAACGTCTCCGGAGTCTGAAATTCCTCTATGGATTCAATTCTTCCGTCATCAATAATGACTTCTCTCTTTTCTTCTGTCATAGCTTCACCAGCCGCTCTGTCTGAATTGTGAATATATAATTACTGTACATACCGCTTCATGAACTGCAACTATATACACCTTTTATCCCTTATTATAATCGCAAATCATAAGCAAGTCAAAATATTCTTGCCCGGATTTATGTAAATTATGCTAACAGGGTTACCTTGCACATCCTCGAGAATGCAAATAATCTGTTGTCCGCACGACAAGAACAGCCGGACTCACAATGAGCCCGGCTGTCCGGTTAATTCAGTATATCATTTATATTCCTCACTCGCAAAGCTGCGCCTTACATCATTCCCATGCCTGCGCCGCCTGCCGGCATAGCAGGTTCTGCCTCTTTGATGTTAGCAACAACAGATTCTGTAGTAAGCAGAGTGGAAGCAACGCTGGTTGCATTCTGCAGTGCGCTTCTTGTCACCTTGGCAGGATCAAGAATGCCCGCATCCACCATATTTACATACTCTTCTTTCAGAGCGTCGAAGCCGATACCAACCTCGGACTCTCTTACCTTGTTGATGATCACGGAACCTTCCAGACCGGCATTGGCTGCGATGTGGAACAATGGAGCTTCCAATGCCTTTAATACGATCTGTGCTCCCGTCTTCTCGTCGCCTTCCAATGAATCTGCCAGCTTAGATACTTCCTTGGATGCGTGGATATATGCGGAACCGCCTCCGGAGATAATGCCTTCTTCTACGGCCGCTCTGGTTGCTGCCAGCGCATCTTCCAGACGAAGCTTTGCTTCCTTCATCTCTGTCTCCGTAGCCGCACCTACACGGATTACTGCTACGCCGCCTGCCAGTTTTGCAAGACGCTCCTGCAGTTTCTCTCTGTCGAAATCTGAAGTAGTCTCCTCGATCTGCTTCTTGATCTGACCGATTCTTGCCTGAATCTCTTCTTTATTTCCTTCACCGTCTACGATGACCGTGTTCTCTTTCTGAACCTTAACGGACTTTGCACGACCGAGCTGATCCAGCGTAGCATCCTTTAATTCCAGACCAAGTTCGGAACTGATTACCTGACCGCCGGTCAGAATCGCGATATCCTGCAGCATATCTTTTCTTCTGTCACCATAGCCGGGTGCCTTAACAGCTACTACATTGAAGGTACCGCGCAGCTTGTTGACGATCAATGTGGTAAGCGCTTCGCCCTCCACATCCTCTGCGATGATGAGTAATTTCGCGCCGGACTGTACGATCTGCTCTAAGAGCGGCAGAATCTCCTGAATATTGGCGATCTTCTTATCCGTAATCAAGATATAAGGATTTTCAAGAACCGCTTCCATCTTATCCATATCTGTTGCCATATAAGCGGAGATATAACCTCTGTCGAACTGCATACCTTCTACCAGATCCAGTTCTGTCAGCATCGTCTTGCTCTCTTCAATAGTGATAACGCCGTCGCCGGATACTTTCTCCATAGCGTCTGCCACCAACTGTCCTACTTCCTCATCTCCGGAAGAAACAGCGGCAACTCTTGCAATGTGCTCTTTGCCGTTTACTTTAGAGCTCATCTTAGCGATCGCTTCCACTGCGCAGTCCGTAGCCTTCTTCATACCTTTTCTCAGAATGATCGGATTAGCGCCTGCTGCCAGATTCTTCATACCTGCATTGACCATAGCCTGTGCCAATACGGTTGCAGTTGTGGTACCGTCACCTGCTACATCGTTTGTCTTGGTTGCTACCTCTTTCACAAGCTGTGCTCCCATATTCTCAAATGCATCCGCAAGCTCGATCTCTTTCGCGATGGTAACACCGTCATTTGTGATCAGCGGAGCGCCGTAGGATTTATCCAATACTACGTTTCTTCCCTTCGGTCCGAGAGTAACTCTGACCGTATCTGTCAACTGATTTACGCCTGATTCCAATGCTGCTCTGGCTTCTGCGCCATACTTAATTTCCTTTGCCATGATAATATGTCCTCCTGTTTTATCGCCTTAACGCGTTTCATGTTTATTTATTATACTTACTGAACCACTGCCAGAATATCACTCTGTCTCACGATGATATATTCTTCATCATCCAGCTTTACTTCCGTGCCTGCATACTTGGAATAGATCACCTGATCGCCGACCTTCACTTCCATCTTCACTTCCTTGCCGTCTACCATACCGCCGGGGCCGACTGCAATCACCTCAGCCTGCTGGGGTTTCTCTTTGCTCTGACCAGGTAATACAATACCGGATTTGGTTGTCTCTTCTGCAACTAACTGTTTCAATACAACTCTGTCGCCAAGTGGTGTTAATTTCATGTTTGCTGCCTCCTTATTAATAACTTTTATTTTTTCCTTTTATTTTGTATTATTAGCACTCTGTATTGTTGAGTGCTAATTGCTAAAACATATATTATCTTTATATGCACACGTTTGCAAACCGATTTATCTATTTATTTCTCTTATGTACTCTTATAATCTCTTTTTTTCTCTTGTTTTCTTATTATTTCTCGTTTTCTACCATAATAAGGGATTTAATTTTTATTTTAGAATTAGTTCATTTTTGCATAACATAAAAAGTTGAGCTTCGCGGGGTTGCGAGATTCGCTTCGCGAATTCGAAGTTTGCCATACAGTTTCCTATAGAATAAAGAACAGGAGCCGCTTTACTCAAATGCAGCTCCCGTATCATGCAATATTTTCAATTTATATAATATCTTAACTGTTCAAAACCCTGTTCTTCACAGTTACGAAACACCTTCTGAACAGTTACATAATATCTATATCCTGTTACTTCTGTACACCATGCTCTAACCGCTCCCGATAGCCGGGTGCATTCTTGATCTCAAACTTGTTATTAAACATCTCGTATTCCGCATCCGGCAGTTTATCTTTGAGCGCTTCCTCCACATTCGTCTTGTGAACAATGCCGCATGCCACCGACGGCGCCAGAATCGGATCTTCATAATTCAGGCACGCTGCCTGTATCCTGTCACAATACTCCTGCGCCTCCCCGTCATCAGCCACGGGAATCAAAACAATAAACACATCCCCGTCCACCCGGCCGATAACATAATCCGGCTTCGCATGCTGTTTCAGGATATCGGCAATCGTTTTAATAAGCCGGTCGCTCTCTTCATCGCCGAAATGATCATTGGCGAATTTCCAATCATTAATATTGACATTGATCACCGCCACGGGAACCACCTCAGCACGATCAATGATCTGCATCCGCTCCTCGAAATAAAGTTTGTGGTATACACCCGTCAGCGCATCCTCTTTCTCGCCCTTGGCAGTCTGTACATGCTGCACACCCACTTTATCTTCCAGCTCATCCATATAAATAGAAGATTCCGTATGCAGATAAGCCTCTTCTCCCCATTCGGAAAGTATATCCGCAAAGCCGTCCAGCAAATGCTCCACCGATTGTCTTCGCTCTTCCGGTACCTGATCCGTCTCTGCGTACAGATGCGCAATCGTCCTGCCGTACACTCTTACCTTGCGCCCTGGATTACCCACCACATCCGGTGTAAATCCGGCAAATCCGCCTACCGACACCACCTTCTCACCATGCCGCTCCGTAATCAGCAACGCCGCTCCCGTAGCCATGCAGAGCGCCTTACAGTATTCCGTCAGCACATCCAGCGTGTATAAATTGTCCAGCGCATAATTTCTGATATTCTCCTTGATCCGCTTCTCAAAAGGAATTGCCTTATAATCCATATCCGGTATTCTCTCCTGTCCCCATTTCTCTATTATATAAATATATCGAGAGTATAACTCAGTATAACTTTTTTACAGGTCTTTGTCCAGTATAACGCCGACAGTTATAAATCCGGTTAATCCCGAACTGTTATACTGCACTGTTCTGCTTCTTCAGAAGTTCAAAAAAATCTTCCTGCGGCATAGGCTTCGCATAATAATATCCCTGTACCTGATCACATCCAATGCTCTGTAACAGATCTACTTGCTCCTTCGTCTCCACACCCTCGGCTAGCAATCCCAGACCCAGCTTCTCGGACATGGAAGCCACCTGCTCCAGAATCATTCTGCCCTTGCCTGACAGCATCATATTCTCTATGAATTTCTTATCCAGCTTAATCACGTCAAACGGAGTCTCCAGCAGGATATTCAGAGAGGAATACCCGCTTCCGAAATCATCCATCAACAGCGTATAGCCCTCCTCTTTCAACTGGAACGCCTTCATGCTCACCTGCTGGTCATCCACTGTCTCCGTGATCTCTAATTCTAACAGCTTCTTAGGGATTCCGGTATTTCTGATCAGGTCAGACAGCACCTTGATGCATTCATCATCACCTAAATGCATCCGCGACACATTAACCGAGATCGGACATGTGGTAATCGATAATTCCTCACATTTCTTGATAAACCGGCATGCCTCTTCCCATATGTAATAATCGACTTTTCTGATAAATCCGTTTTCCTCAATAATCGGAATAAACTGATCCGGAAAGATCATGCCGCGCTCCGGATGTTTCCACCGCACCAAAGCCTCCGCACCGATAATCTCATTCTTGGCAATACTGTACTTAGGCTGGAGATACATCATGAACTGCCTCTCCGTAATCGCCGTCTGCATGTTCTCCTCAATAAACTTCCTGTTGTACAGTGACTCCTTAAACTGCTCCTTATAGAATAAAATATTGGTGACTATACTGTTCTTGGCTGCCTTCCTCGCCATCGCGGCACGGTCCTCCATCTGCCGCAGCTCCATCTCCTTATCTTCCACTGTATATACACCGTAAGACATCTGAAGCTTTACGTCCTTATAGTTGCAGATCGCGGCATCCAGCTTACGTATAAATTCTTCCAGTTCTTCTTCTTTATCATATTCCGTCACTACCATAAACACGTCGCTTCGCAGGTTAACAAAAAACTGATCGGCACGACAAATTTCACCAAGCTTGTCCGCTATAAAATCCAGAATCTCATCTCCGAATTTCTCACCGTACAAATCATTTACGATCTTGAATTTACGAATATCAAATTGAATGAAACCCACATTCTTTGTTGCGGAATACACGAGATGGTTGGCATTGCGCCGAAACCTTCTGAGTTTGCCGATACTTTTAAGCACACTCTCCATCTCGTCATTTTCCGGTATATCCTGCAGTTCAATACTGCTCTTTGCCATGTCGCCGCAGTATTCTTCCAGCAGTTCATCCAGTATATCAATCGCGACATTAAGCGCTCTGGGACACTTCTTCAGAATCAAACCTTCCTTCCGGATCGCTGCCATACCTTCCGGCTTGGATATATCTTCACCCAGAATATCTCTGCAGAATACCTCCCCCTGCATCCGCTCTTCAAACATTCTGATAAACTCTGCCGTCTTCTTATTGCCATAGATTTCACGCTCTTTGTCCTGCGCATCATAAAATCCCATGGCTAGTCCCAGCACCAGCAAACCCGCCGTGATACAACCGCAGGTGCCGCCCTGACGCATACCTCCGCCGAAACATGTACTGATCTTAAACGCAGTCTTTAAGTCAAGACCGAGTTCCTCCGCATACGCCCCGAATAACGCCTGTGAGCAGTGGTATTGTTGATGCAATAACTGCTCTGCCTTCTCTTTGTGTGTCATATAATACCCCGTTTCTGCAGCCGGCCATGCCGGCTATTCTTTGCTCCGCATTTATGATAACCGTGTTTATGCCTATGTAATATACTCCTAACCCCTAGCCATATTCTATCAAATAATACGACAATTGTGAAGTCAAAAAACCCGTTTCCGTTAGTATGTTTCACCTAAAAGAAACGGGTTTTGTCTATGTTAATTATGCATTTACGACATGATCAATTCAATTTCCGACTGCTCCTTTAAGAATTCTTCCGGAATATAATTTCCTTCCATTTCTCTTCCATTTACTATAAGTTTCCTGCAGCCTGACTCCGTATGCCCGGGATTTTTGACTACGATATGCAGATGGTTCCCTCTGAAATCTTTTTCAATTTCAAATGCTTCCCATTCCTTCGGAATCGAAGGCGCTATCCTGAGTCCATAGAAATCAGGGCGCATACCCAGTATTCCTTCTACGCATCCTACCATAACCGTAGATGCGGTTCCTGTCAGCCAGTGCACATGAGACCGTCCGAAATGCGGGCTGGCCTTACCTTCCGTAAACTGCCCGTAACAATACGGCTCCAGCCTGCGTATCTCCGCTCTGTCATTCTGAGCTGCCGGGGCGTTTTCCATAAAATATGTATACGCACGATCCCCATGCCCCCTAAGCGCCTCTGCAAGAATGATCCAGCCCTGTGACTGTGAAAAAATACCTGAGTTTTCTTTCGTTCCCGGATTATAGATCACTGCAAGTGCACCGTCAAAAGCATGCTCATGATACGGCGGATCCATTAAGAGCGCTCCATATTCCGTATTCAATCTACCGAATACCGTATCCAATGCCGCATCCGCCTGCTCATCCGTCGCCAATCCGCTGATCACTGCCCAACTCTGGGGATTTAACCACATATTTGCTTCAGGATCGGTACGTTTCCCGATAACTTCACCTTTTTCCGTAAATCCCCGAATAAATCTGTCTTCGTTCCAGCAAAGTTCCTGTATGATCGTTCCGAGTTTCTCTTGTTTCTCATCCAGATAACCTATATAATCCTGATCTTCTTTATATGCAGCAAATTTCTTCATAATTGTCATGGCATAATAAAACTGCAGTGCCACGAAAGAAGATTCCCCGTCTTTACCAAGCCTTAAGCAGTCATTCCAATCCGCGTACAATCCGGCAGGCATACCATGGATTCCCAAATGATTCATGGAAAAATCAATGGCACGTTTCAGATGTTCATATACAGTACCTTCGTCCTTATTCGCAAAAGGAATAACCTCGTCAATAAAGGAAAGAGCTCCTGCTTCGGAAACATATTTGTAAACCGTCGGGAACAACCACAGAGCATCATCCGCCCGATATGCAGGATGTCCTGTTTCCTGTACATAGGACGGATCATCCGGCGTATCCTCATGTCCTGCGTTATGGGTAAACTTTACAAGAGGCAGGCCACCGCCGTTATCCACCTGCGCTGAAAGCATGAAACGAATCTTCTCCACTGCCATTTCCGGTGCAAGATGGATCACACCCTGAATATCCTGCACCGTATCACGGTATCCGTATCCGTTTCGAAGACCACAATAGATAAAGGAAGCCGCACGTGACCATATAAATGTCATAAAGCAGTTATAAGCATTCCATGTATTGATCATGGTATCAAATTCCGGACTGGGTGTTTTCACCTGAAAATGAGAGAGCTTCCCATGCCAATAGGAGATCAATTCCTCCAGCTCTTTCCTGCATGTCTCTTCGGGATTCTGATACCGTTCCAAAATACTCTCTGCTTCTGCATTCTCTTTCATACCCAGAACAAACGCTATACTCTTCGTTTCTCCCGGCGCTAATGAAATCTGAGCGGAAAGAGCTCCGCATCCGTTTTCATTATAATTAAGTTCTCCGCTGAGATCTCCCCGAATCACGCCCTCAGGATTGCCATAACCATGATAACGCCCAAGGAACTTTTCTTTATCTCCGCAAAATGAGGAAACTTCAGCTCCTGCCAGACCAAAAAAGCGTTCAATAACAGTTTTGTTATCTACGTCCTCACCTTCCTCCAAAGTATCCAGATTACCATGGATCATCTGACAAATCCGATTTCCCTTAAAAGCTGTTCTTGTAATAAACTGCGAATACTGTAAATTCACCTGATCATGTTCATAATTATTGACATTAGTAAACTCTGCGTATCCTGTAATCGTCAGACTTCTTGCTTCCTTAGAAAGATTCGTCACTTTCAGATTCCAGACCTCATAGGATCTGTCCAACGGAACATAATATAAAGCCTCTGAATGAATATCACTGTAATCTGCATTCATTCTGGTATATGCCGTTCCGTGGCGGCATTCGCTTTTATAATCTGCAAGATCCTTCCCGACCGGCTGCCACGAGGCAGACCAATAATCCTTACTCTCGTTATCGCGCATATAAATGTAACGTCCGGGCTGGTCAAAATTATTAAAAACATAACGCAGAATCCTGCCGTTGGCACCGGATTTCGCAAAGCTGTATCCGCCGGCATTGTTGGAAATAACAGCGCCATACTCCGGAGAGCCAAGATAATTCGCCCACGGTGCCGGCGTGTCCGGTCTGTCAATTACATATTCACGTTTCACATCATCAAAATAACCAAACTTCATACTTATTCTCCTCCAAAATATTAGACATTTTAGAACTGATTCCCAAACATGGCTCTTTATTTTGTAACTGCTTAGAACCCTGTTCTTCACAGTTACGAAGCACTTTCTGAACAGTTACTTTATTGTTCAATCTTTTCCAGATTGATATTATCAATACATATACGGTGTTTTTGGCCGATCTGCGTTCCGTCAACGGCTCCCATGGAAATACTCAGTACGGACTTAAGGTCAGTATCTGCTTCCATCTGGAATTCAATTTCATAGGTCTGGTAATCACTGCCAAGTTCCACGATCGATTCTCCTGAATAGGGCGTCCAGTCATCATCGTCCGTTCCGTCCCTCTGAATCGCAAACATGAGTTTTCTGTCAATATCCGACTTTGCATTCAGAGAAAGTCTGTACCACTGTCCGTTTTCCAATTCAATATTATTCTGCTTCAGCTGAATCTTCCATGCCTCATCTCCCGTATTGAGGATCGAGAAATCTGCCGCATTGTCTTCACTCAGGCTGTCCACCACATATTCCACATCGGAAGCTGTGTACGCATAGACCTCATATCCTGCAAATCCCGCATTGAAACTTCCATTCTTAATCAGACTGTCCTCTTCCACACGAACATCATCCAGATAGAACACTCCGGGTTCACTAAACGCAAATGCAATGCGTGCCTCCTCCTCTGCTAATTTACCGGCAACACTGAGTTTCTGACTAAAGCTCTGCTCCTGACCTGTCAGCTCCACTTCAAATTCCTGACCTGCCACTGTTACATTCACATGCTTTCCGCTTTCTCCCTCGGCAAGAAAACCTACTGCATAATTGCCTTCCGGCAACGCGAGTCCCTGCTGGAAGATTACCACCGGCTCATCAGCTGTGATTCCTTCCGGAACCGACACTTTCAGTTTCCTTATGTTATTTTCATTGGTTACCGTGACTTCCGCACCGCCTGCAGCCGATGTATCCCAGTATCCCAGACGGTCTGTACCCTCCTGGAAGCTTCCGTTATAGACATAGTTTCCGTCCGCCAGAACAGTCTTCTCTTCGCTGCCAAGATCCACTTCTCCCGTCTTAACAACCGATACATTGCTTATATGAATGCCTGCCGTGGAACCAGTCGAGCCCATATTATACTCCAGACGTCCTCTTCCATCATCACTGTTCTTCATTGTAAATTCAAATGTATAGGTCTGCTTTGCCGTTGTCAGCTCCACCGCCGTATCTTCAAAATAACGAACCCAGTCACGGTACGGTGCTGTTACAGCCACCTTCATAACTCTGTCCGCATCTGCGTACGCATCAAAACTGATCAGGTATGTGCTGCCCCTCTGCATCGGAATATTCGGCTGGACAAGCTGCACACTGTACTCCTCAGTTCCTTGTGACGAGGAATCAATGAAGATCTCATTGTCCTGAATCTTGGCAGTTGCCGCTCCTCCGAGAGCCGTAAGAAATTTCCAGTCCGACTCATCCGTTAAATCCTCCGCAACAGCGAAATCACCGTTATTGACATAATTCCCGTTCTCATCCGGTTCCCGTATAATAACCTCTTCTACCGGCTTTTCCACATTCTCGTCATAGCTGTCCTTCTGATATGCCCTCACATAATCAATTCTGTATTCCGCATTCGCAATGTCTGTGGTTGAATTAGGATATCCAACCCAGCTACCGCCGACAGCCAGATTCAGGATGATATAGAACGGCTGGTCAAAAGGCGCCGGATAAGTAATTTCCCCCTGTCCCTCTGTTCTGGAATACCAGTCATTCTCCGTATGGTACAGATTGCCGTCCACATACCAGCTCATCTTACCCGGTTCCCACTCTACACTAAAGACATGGTAATCATCGGAAAATTTACTCCCTTCCAATACATAAGTTCCCTGGCTTTCGCTGTGGGGATTGCCGAAATGAATCGTTCCGTATAAAGTGTTCGTTGCCTGTCCCATAACCTCCATAATATCGATTTCACCGCATCTTGGCCATTGCCCATAGAGATTTTCACTCGTAGGCATCATCCAGAATGCCGGCAGAAATCCCTGCCCTTTCGGGACCTTCAGTCTGGCCTCAAACAGTCCGTATTTGAAGTCGTGTTTGTTCTGCGTATTCACTCTTCCTGATGTATAAGACTTCGTTCCGTCTTCATTTACCGTTTCGATCGGTTTAAGTACCAGATCTCCGTCTTCTATGTAAATATTGTCATTGGAATCCACATATGCCTGCAGTTCCTCATTCACCCAACCCGGATCATGCAGCTCAACATTCCAGTCATCCCTATTCAGGGAATCCCCATCGAACTGCTCCTCCCATACCAGAGTGTAGCCTTCATGACCGGCTTCCGGCTCGTCCGCTTCCTGGTTTTCCGGCTCCAAATTATCATCTTCTGATATAACAGTTTCCGTTTCCGTATTCTCCGTATTCACATTTTCCCCTCCCTCGTTTCTACCGCAGGATACAGTAAACGGGATAACTGCCCCCACTGTAAGAATTGCAATTATACTTTTCCATAATTTCTTTTTCATATTAACTCCTTTCGTTTCCACTTCTACGATTATGTCAGAATTATAACCTGATATCCGCCTTCAATATACAAGATTAAATACAAAAATATCAGATTCATGCTATAAAACAAAAGCAAACCGGAAAATCCTTGTCAATCTGTTATCTTGCAGATTTTCCGAACTTACGGGTTCTTAACCATTTGCTCCAAACTGGCGCTCAGCCTCTCTATCTGGCTATCTTTTTCACTAAGGATTTTTTTCAGTGCAGCAATTTGTTCATCGTTTTCATCTAAATACCCTTCCAGCTCCACAATCAGCCTGTCTTTAGTATTAAAACATTGTTCCAATATATAAATCTGCTCAGTCATCTCAGCAATTTGTTCTTCCAATTGCCTTTGTTTCTGACCTTGCAAAAGCAAGCGCTCAAGCAATTCCTGCCGCGTTAGCTCTGATAACTCTTTCTCAGTCATGGCACCTTTCTCCTTTAGGTTCTATCCTAAAAATACACTACTTACACTTACCCATTTAAAATCTACTAATTTCTCCAAGGCACGTATATTAAAAAGGTGCACAAAATGATAAAAAGATGACATAAGATTAGTTACTCTTTTTCACACACTTTAATTAAAACAACTATTATATTGTCTCTTTCTCCCCTTTCTTTCACCTCCGCGACGGCGTTCACAAGGCACTTCTTAATAGTTGCCCTATCCACCAAAATATCAGGATTTAAGAATTCCTTGATTTCATCATTTTCCAATTCATGTATAAATCCATCTAAGCAGAGAAAAAAACATCCTCCGGGCTGACATATCCTCTCTGATAATCAATGCATATAGATTCCATCGCTCCAATACATTGCAAGATCATATTTCTTCTTTTATCATGTTTTGCCTTTTCTGCTGTAAGCCGCCCTGCTCTTACTTCCCTCGCAACAACACTCTGATCCTCCGTCAATTGTATCAATTCATTGTGAATTCGATATGCTCTGCTGTCGCCAATCTGGGCTGTAAGGTACTCCCCGTCAATGATAACAAGCAATGTCAGTGTTGTTCCTGTCCTGATCCCCCGATCTCTGGCATATTCACATAGCACATGATTCTGTTGCTGAATGCACTGCTCAATTTCATTCTGCAAATAATCGAGTAATTGATTCTTATCTTTTCCACAAACTTTTCTGCTGACAGTATAGTCAAACCAGTTATTAAGAGTCTGAATCGTGCTTTTACTCGCATGATCGCCTTCCTGTAATCCGCCTACTCCGTCGCATACTGCCGCCATTACGAGAGTATTTTTAGTGTTTTTACAGAAGATAACTGCATACTAAAAAAGGCGCAGATTGCTCCGCGCCTCATAATGCTCTCCATTGAGATTATTACTTTTACTTCTTTGTATTCAGAATATATTCCGCTAAAGAGCCCGCTATTTTCTTAGGTTCCGTATTCGGAGATGTCTGGTAAATATTGCCTTCGGTATCCTGCCAGATAATAACTCCATCAATATGAGAATCTTCAACTACATATAGTGTGTTTGGCACTTTAGGATTAAGCCCACGTTCTTTTTTTGTTAGCGAAACCACATTTCTATGTTCTGCTTTGGCAATACCTGCCAATTCTATACCATCGGCCATAATTGCCCCAAACTCAGTCAAGTATTCCTTAAATTCATCCGCAAAGCTTACCCTTAATTGCAATTCTGCATCCGTAATCTGCATTGTTGTCGCCGGCTTTAATGGTAATAAGTCCGGAAGGGAATTAATTGTTTTAATAATATTATTCATCAGCTTTCACTCCTTAACATTTCCGCTCTTGCTTTCCAATGAGCTTTTCTTTCCTGATCCCACGTGTTTCCTTCTCCATGAACTTCGGTCTCAACGGTATTATCGTGCCATAAACTCTGATTCTTCTTCCCGTCTTCGTATTCTCCAGTTCTATGCTCTTCCTCTGTTAATTCAACTAATGGTGAGTCTGCCTTTTGTCCAAGATGATGGAGTTCAAGTGGCTTTCCAGTTTTACTATCCAACGGTGCCAACCCTCTTGCAATCCTATCTCTATTTGTGACACCATCTTCATCCGTATAGTCAAGATCTATGTTTTCCTTAATCAGGCATTTCCTACCGTTAATCTCCACCTCTACTAATCCTGCATTTTTAAGGATTTCATACTGTTTCATGTTCTTGATGTTATCTATTATTTCATCAGACCATCCCGTCTCTTCCTTTATTTTTGCTTTCTCTTCGTCTGTTAGTCCCTCTTTTTTTGTCTCTTCGGTTTCGTTTTCTGTAGAGCCCTCGCTAACAATTGTTTCTGTGACTTTGACCGAACACTGTTCCAAAAGGGCAACTCGTGATGTTCGCTCGATATATGTGATGTCCGGTGGTTCAATTCTTTTACCCTCACTCTTCTCAACATCCGGAATTTCCTTGATCTCAGATAATTCATTATCTACTATTATCCCTTCCGTCCGTTCATATTGGGCGTGATTGATTGTTTCAATCCCATTCATCAAAGAGACCACTCCCCTTTCACCATTTTTGATATTTCATCCACCATATTCTCAGAGATACAGTAGAAGTATCCCTTGACAGTTGCTAAAATATCTGTATTTTCTTTCTGACTTCTCTTAACCAACGCAGCCACATTGATCTTTGCGTATTTCTCTAGTTCCTTTGTGTATAAGAGTCTTAATGTATTTTTTATCTGTAAAATCTTTTCTACAGAAGGTGCATATAAGGTTTGCTCAACTATCGAGATAAATTTATCATCTGGAAGAACACTTGTCCGATATACTCCGCGCACCATTAAGGTTAAAATAATCTCAGTTATTAATTTCGCACCAATTCGAGAAGCATCCTTCATTAGAGTAAGCTGAATATCGTTCACGCGAATCTCATTCGCAACATACGTCATTATACTTTTGCATGCTTCCATACATGACTTTTCATCCAGAACCATCAAAGAATTAATGAACCTTAATGCATTGATTTTCATTTGCTGGTTTCCACCAAAACAGCTCCATAAAACACTAAGATTGATTTCTTCAAATCTATCGATTTTGCTATTATAAAGCTGTTCGTCGCTGACAAAGACATCCAAATCTAGTTTATTACCTTTTTCATCAAGATAATAATCAGCGATTTTTACAGGTGCAGGAAGAAGCATACCCTCCTTGTGACAATAGGCCAATCCTGTTTCCAATGATCCCAACTGAATAGCATCTTTTTCTGCTATTCCAATAGTATTAGCAATCGCCTGCTGATCATCAACAGAAACAATTCGTTGAACTATTTTTGTTGATGAATTCTTAATAACATCTGGCGCCAGTTTTGTTGGTATCTGTTCTGCAACTACTACTCCCTGTCCGTAAGAACGCATCTCTGCAATCATATTGGTGAAATGTTCTACAGCCTTTCCTTTAGGATTTCCTGATGTTTCTGTTGATCGATCCGTATCAACATTCTTCAGTAGACGATGTGCCTCCTCAATAACCAATAAGTGCTGAAGCCCAGCATTTTGATTTCCGCTGATTTCTTTTTTTACCTGCCGGTATTCGTTGATAAAAATAATCAATAAACCTACACCAAATGCTTTATCAGAATCATCAGCCAAGCCTTCTAACTCAAAAATCACATTCTTACTAAGCAAACTATCAAAATTAACAAATTCACTTGTGTTGAACGTGTAACCTTTTGCTCCAACGCAAAGGTTTTCCAACCTGACTTTCATAGCGGTTTTCACATTTCCCGCAACCTCTCCATCATATTTTAGTTCTTCATCGATATATCTTGCAATCTCATCTTTTAATTCCTGCATAGTAGGGAACAAGAATTTATGAGAGGAAAAAGAGTATTGCTTTTTTGTATGTTCAATATTAAAAAAATCTGTTGGGCTTTTACTGTTTGCAAGTAATGGATGATATCCCAACGTAAGGTCCCATCCCTTATTCTTATATACCACATGGAGGCATTTTTCCAAAATATATGTCATTGGACCATAAAACGAAAAAGATGCATTGAACAAATCCTTCAAATAATCTATATGTACTTGAGGACTAACTCCCGGCATGATATAGAATGGGTTTATTTGAGGCGCATTGATTTCCGGCTTTCCCAATGTGTACACTTCTGTATCTATAGAAATATTACGATATTCTTTCTTGGCTGATTCAATAACCAAAAACGGTTTTTTTGCCTCAATAAGTATTTTCTTTACGGTTGTTGTCTTTCCACTTCCTGTAATTCCACACACAAATGTATGCTTGTTCAAGTCTTTATCGCTCAGTCTGAACGGCATATTCTCCAGCACGTTCTTTCCGTCAATCACATTTCCTACGACAATATTGTCTTCTGCCATACGGCTGGCGATTAATGGAAATTTCTTTTCCAAGCGTAATTCAAAATCTGGAACACTCTCAGTCGGAACTGTACACAATAGCCCCAATTCAGCAGAGTTTAAATAGGAGCATAAAGAATTATGCTGATCTCCCTCTAGGAAGTTTGGAATACGCAACAGTTCATCTCCCACACATACAGGTTCAAATGCAAGCATGGGAAGTTTTTCTGAATCCAGTTTCGAGAGTTCACCACTTAAGCATGCGCGGATGATGTTTCGAGCCATTTCCGATTCTGCTGAATAGACTATAGCAGTCTGCCAAATTCCGTTATTCTGGCCTCCTTTTAGCCTGTCAATTGCGTTATCCGCATAATTCATCAATTCAAGCGCAAAACCGTTTTGAATATCTCCGGAAACCGTATCTCCTTCGGTAATTGCTTTTGATATAGATTCACTATATCCTTCCGAATGCGTTTTTCCTTGACCAACAATATTTCCAATAACTGTTCCTAATCCACCACCAAGAGCACCGCCAAGACCTATGCCTGCCATTGTTCCCAATCCAGGAAGCAAGAATGTTCCTACCAAAGCTCCCGCAACTGCACCGAGTCCAGCACCTGCACCGCCACCTACTTGTCCAGCCACGCTATTCTTGCTATCATTCACGGTATTTGCATTAGTAGTAGTTTCTGAATAACTATTAGATCTGGCAACATTTCTCTTGCTTACCGCAAAAGCTTTATCTCTAACAGAAATTAACTCCGAAATATTCTGAGATATAACATCCTGCTTAACTGGTTTGGCTATAAAAAGCAGTGTATAATTCTGACCGTTCAAACTGCGCATGATTGAGGATAGGCTGAAGATTTGCTTTTGCCCATTGACAAAGAGCGATGGTACTCCAGCCAAAATCCCATGACTTGCGTGTGTCTTAAATTCACATTTGAAGCACGGTTTTACTCCATTGAGTTCTATACCAGACAACATTCCCTGCATTATTGTTTTTACAGAATTCACATGCGCACTTTGATATACGCCAATAACCAAATTTGTCACGCCATCACGGCTTACAATGCCATATGCAACAGGGATGTTTATTGAGTATAATGCGGTAAAAAGTTTCTCAAAATGTTCGTTCACATTTTCAAAAACCTTTTCGACATTGTCTGCAGTGCAACTACTGATTCGGAAAAATGACATACTCTCTAAACGCAGGGTGCTTTCACTGTCCATCAAAGGTTCCAAATCAGTTTTATCTACGAGGTATGCCGGATAAACAAGCCGCAAAAATTCAACAACTTGTTCCCCTACAATCCTGCTATCTGTATTAAATTCTTGTAAGAACGCTTTGTCTCTCTTTGCAAGCTCGTTTTCTTCCATATGTTTCTCCTCAAATTGTCTTCTTTATTTCTTCTACACGAGTATCAAAATAATTCTCGACCTCATCAAACCACTCAATGAACTGAACCTTTGTCTGAGCAAGATAGTCATCCAACGCCTTAGTCATAGCTTTCTTACTGCGTGTAGGACTAACTGCCATATAGTCTGCTAACGCAGCCCCGATTGACGCAACAATCAATAAGCCGATTGGAATAGGAACAAGATGGGATAACGTTAATCCTTTAATCAAAACAACGCCCACTTCTACTGCTCCGCCTACAAGCAGCACAGTTCCTCCAGCAACTATAGCCTCTATTTTTCTTGATGCCTCTTTGTAATCTACAGTTGCGCTTGGAGAAAACTGATATTTGCTTAATATTTCTTGTCTCAAATTCACCTCAGTAAATCTATTTTGTTTTGAAACATCGGAAAAAAAATCCGTTTCCATTAGTGTGTCCGTAAGTTCAAAAAGCATATCGCTTAAAATAGACTTGCTACGAGTAGCCAGTTCAGAACTAACCAATTTTGTTATCTTGTTAATTGCTTCACTGGAAGTTGAGGACTCTCTTACTATTGTCTCAACCTTTTTCCCTAAATCTTCAAACATTACATTCACTTTGGGTTTAATTGATGTGCTGAACATACTTTGAAATTCCTCCCTTCAACTTCTTAACTACGGTTTGCTCTGCTTTTATTCCACCCGCCTGGTCAGAAAGTTTCTTTATAATGATCTGATTCTGTTCTGCTGTTATTTTCGCTTCCATAATTGCATCGAGTTCATCCTTCTTTGCTCCAGCATTTTTAGCAAGTTCATCAATATACTTAGTTCGTATATTTTCTACGAAATCTTCCAGATTACTGATTAAGTCATTTTTAAGAACATCTAATCGCCCCAGAATATCATTTTTTATTATTTCAAAATGCTTATCCCGCACATATACGGAATAAGAATGTGATTTCTTAAATGTAATTCCCTCTTCATAGGAACGTGTTTCTTCTGCTTTCGATTTCGTAGACTCTTTAATTTTTTTAAAAGTCTCTTCTGTAAAATCAGGTT
Organism: Lachnospiraceae bacterium; assembly: GCA_014804485.1. Taxonomy (GTDB): domain Bacteria; phylum Bacillota; class Clostridia; order Lachnospirales; family Lachnospiraceae; genus UBA3282. Next base: position 153,753 of record JAAUZT010000028.1, on the reverse strand, counting down.
TCAAAGATTCAAATGGTATCTCGCTCTTATCACTTAAAGCAATTAACTCCTTATCGAATTCCTCAACAACCTGATGCTGAAGGCGTTCCGTAAGTTCTTTAAACTGATCTATTTTCTTTACTGAAATGCTTTCTAGCTTGTTGAAGGCTTCACTAGAATTAGGATCTATTTTTGTAACATTTTCCAAAAAATCCTTTACCGCACTTTCTGCATCTGTTTTAATTATTCCTTCATCTCCGCGAAATCGGCGCACCACGCCATCTACCCCTCGGCTTAACTTATTTTGAATAATGTCCAAGTCCTGTTTGACTTTTGCAATTTTCTTCGCCAATTCATTTGGATCTTCTGCCTTTTGTCTAAACATATCAATACGAGAATTCATATCATTCCAAAGTTTCTCATATGCACTGTTTATCGAGTCCAGCAATGCTGCAAGCAAAATGTAATGAGCCTTTCTTCCAAAAGTTTCCAATGAATAATAAATCTGATCAAAACGCGACTTTTCTTGCAACTTCCTTATGAAGTCCCCCATATCACCGTTTCCAAACAGACCATTTGTTTCTGTATATGCCTTTGTCACAAAATCATCCAAGGTCCCTTCACTGTTTAGTCTACGCAATTCATCTTCAACATTCTCTACATTTACAAACTTCTTAGCATACAGTTCTGCCTTACTGTCAACAAAAAGAATGTTATTTTTATCCAGCTTTGCAGAAAACTTCTTATATGCATCTTCCTCTAATCTACGAATGTCTGCTTCATTCTTTGTCGCTATGTGTGTAAGAACCAAAAAGAGTGCATTCTTATTCCTCGCCACACTGACATTTTCCATAAACTGATTAAACTGTTCAGATTCAAGCGCCTGTCCAATAACCGGCTTTAAAAAAATAATTGCGTCTGCATTTTCAATATAATCTGATGTAATATCAGAAACTCCACCTCGTGCACACACACCAGGACTATCAATTATTTCAATACCACGAAGATCCTCCCCGAACGGAAACATAACTTCGATTTTTGTTACAATATCCTGCCAAGTATTCTTTCTGGATTCTATATAATCCCGAATCTTCTCATTATAATTGGGTATATTGTGAATATTTGCGACCTTAACCTCAGGTGATTCCAGCATTTTTTTTACTTCAGCATCTGAAATAGAAATCATTGCCCCTTTTTCTCTTGCCCGTAAACCAGATTTGACTAATATTTCACTGTTAATGGTCGGAACAGGAATATCTCTGTAGTCATCATCAAGAGCGGCATTTTTTTTAAGAAAAGCTCTTGCGTCATCATCCCCGGTTATCTCTTCATGACGACCATCCGCATATGTGGCTCTCACCGAGAATGCATTGCCATATTTTATCTTGACAATAGCACTTGTACACTGCTTAACATCCATTGGTAATAATTCAACTCCAAGATAAGCATTAACAAAAGTTGATTTTCCACTTTTGGACTCCCCTGCGATTATAATATTAAATCTATCCGCCTTAACCCTTTCAGCTTTGCCACGGATATCTGTCATCAAATTATCCATGCGTTCCAACGGATCAGGCATATTGATAGTTTTTGCATATTTCTGTAAATCTGATACAAGTTCTTCTAACTTGTCATAAGAGGAAATAACCTCATTTTTTCTTGCCTTGTAATCAACGACCATGTTGTTCTCCTTTCAGTAACCCCCTATAGGTTAAATTATTTCTATATTATCGCCTTGACTTCTTAGCCACATATCTATTCCATCACCAAAAACCTCGGCTGTTATAGTATAAACTCCGTCCTCTTCTGATAGAATTTTAGCCGTTGGCAGACGATCCAAAGCAGCCTCAACCGAATATCCGGAATACAAAAATGTAACCTTTCGGAGTTTTCCTCCGTACATAAATTGTATTCTCTTTCTAAATTCCCCCTCTTCAAATTTATCCTTATAAGGTATCTTGAAGTGCTCATCAAGCACCACCAAGCCTTGTATTCTATCTACTCGGTATATCGTAGGAAAAGCATCCTCGAGAATTCTAAAGTTTTCTCGAACATTCTTATCCTCAATAAATGCAGCCATGTAAAAGTAGTATTCTGAAAACATGATCGCCACAGGTTTAAGTTTGCGAGTTTTTACTGTACTCCCCTGTACACCTTGATATTTTATTTCTATGTATTGTGTATTTCTTATTGCCAGTCCGATGTCCCATAATCTGTTTATAAACTCCGATTTATGTCGTGGTTCCACATAATGAAATTCTTCGTTTCGTATCAAATCTTGCACTAATTTTTGATTACTCTTAGGCACACAACATGTTATCAACTTGTCGAGCCTCCCAACCATTTCATCTTTTGTAAAGGCTCTGCTATCAAGAAGGATTTTGCATAACGCCAAAATCTCGCTATTTGTTAGTCGCATTGTATACAGTGTTTCAAGCCGATAACCCTTTCCCATTCTGTCATATACTACTGTATTTATTATTCCAGTTCTTTCAAAGTCGGCATCTAAAAAGCATCTGATATCATCTATATCTCTCTGTATGCTTCGTTCATTCACTCCATAGATTAAGGCTTCCTCAGCCTTGTTTACAATATATCCATCTGATAACTTAGCATATATCTGTAGAACACGTTGAATCTTATCGTTTTTTAGTTCTTCTACCATGTCATCCTCTCATTCCATAATCAAATTATATCAGCCGAGGAGGACATATTCTGTCACTCTGCCCTTTTTTCTTCTTTTTTACGCCAATTTTTATATTTTTCCGTTGTTACACGCTTATCAACCGGCCTTGCAGCCTCAACTGGTATTGCCCATACATTTCCAAACCTAGTAACACCATCAATTTTTCCTTGTGAACAAAGTGTTTGAACTCTCCGGCGAGTCACACACTATTTTTCTGCAATTTCTTTAATAGTTAAATGTCCTTACATCATAACCCACCAATGTCTCCACTTACTTATCTATGAACAAAAAATGTATATAAATATACGGACAAATCATATTCCATATTACGAAATTTGTCAATATAACACAGTTTTGCTTAAGTTTCTGCAATTTTGTCCACGGACGCCCGTTTTCATCAACATCTGCATAAACAACTTTCAAAAAATATCCAAAAAATAAGGAATTCCATTCCTTTTTGATGTAAAATTTATGTGCTCAATCAAAAACCTTACTAAACAAAAAGAGAAGGATTCCTCATGCTTAATTTTACTTCAAATACTTATGTCTTGAAACGACAAATTTTAAATTATTCTAAGGAAAAGCTGATTAATTAACCTGAATCTCAGCATTATCCCATTTTATCAGTTTTTTTAGAAAACCAGCAGATATTTATACTGCATTTTCTTAAGATATATGCCATGGAGAAAACTCATCTTCATATCAGCGTTTACTTATGCCATACCCCCAACAAAGTCTTGGGTTCGGCCAGCCCTGCTACACATCAGAAGGTTGGCACTTACAAATAATACGTTGAATCGGTTCATGCTTTTTCGATTCCACGATGAGCTACTTTCGCATAGCCCATATGATTTTTGACTATGAGGAATGCATGCTCTATTTCACAACGGACAGATGACTTATCATGTTCCATCTTCCCGTCCCAGTTGAGGCCATTAAAATCATCAGCCATCTTTAGACTGGAAGGACGTTTGCTGATTCGGAATTCTATCTTTAGAAAGAACCTCATCTTCCTTTATCTCGGGACGGTCAGGTATGCCAAGATATTTGGAATCACCATACATGACATGTCCATCTTCCCGCAGCAGTTTTGATGATTCCGATACATCATGCATATTTGCAGACGCACCGGTTATTGTGTGGACAAATCCACTGCCTGCATCCACACCGGCATGAACCTTCATTCCGAAGTACCATTCATTGCCCTTCTTAGTCTTCTGCATTTCGGGATCGCGTTTACCTTTCTGTTTTTTTGTCGATTTCGGTACATCTATAAGGCTTGCATCAACAATCGTGCCACCGTGCATCATAAGACCGGCTTCATCAAGATGCCTATTCACATCTACAAAGATTTTCTCGCCAATCCTGTTCTTTTCAAGCATATGGCAGAACTTCAGCAGGATGGTTGCAACAAGCACTTGCTTTTCATTAAAATCAATGTGCATAAACGAGCGCATCACATAGCTATAGATAGAATCTTCGATTCCATCATCAGACAGGTTGAACTATACCTGCATGAGATACATGCGGAGCATAGCTTCGATACCAACAGGTCTGCGGCCCCGTTTATTGTTAAAGTAGTATGAATGGATCATATCTACCCAGTACGGCCAAAGAATAATTTCTTCCAAGGAATCAAGAAACTCCTCACGTTTGGTTCTCTTTTTTCGATTGGAATATTCCATGTCAGTAAGTGTTATTTGATTCATAGGTATCCCACCTTTCAGCTAATACCTATATTTTACTACATTTCATGAGGGAATGCTTGAATTAATCAGTTTTTTCCTAAATTTCTTTTCCTGCAAGATATTCAGTTGTCAAATTTCAAGTGAAACCTCATTTATTGAGATTCCAAGAAGTAATGTTAAGATAATGCCCCAGTCACTCTATATTATTAGGCTTTGTCCTTAATGCTATTGTCAGAAAAATTCCAAATGTCATAATACTGCTATCCTCCTTCCATTCTCATATTCAAAAGCTTTCAACATATCTACCTTGCTCCTGCAAATATAATATCAATATGGATTTCGTATCGGATTTTGCAGAAATCAATCCAGAAAACCACAGTGTATTTTAGCTACCCTTCTGCTATAATATAAAATGATAAAGAGATGAGAAAGGAACTGATTCCAATGGATAGTTCGGATAAGCCAGACAAACTGAAATCCTTAGAAATGGCATAAACACAGCAAGAAAGTGTATACCACTGATATTGCGATAGATAAGGTTCCGCTGATTGAATATTATGGTTTTACAGATGAACAAAATCAGATTATACGGAACTTGCTAAAAACGTTCTGGTTATGTCTAAAGAGCGCAACGATAGTAATAAAACGAGATAAGGATTTCGATTATGATAAAGTTGTTGTACTGTTTAGAGAGTGTATACAAGGTTTAACAAGAAATTCTCAAAGTTCGGAAGTATATATAGCAACATTAACTTTTTTAGCGAAATGCAGTGAAGCAGGATTATATTATCGATAGAAAGCGAGGTATTGAGTATGGGAAAATCATCTTTGAACGATTTAATATATAGTTTTGAACCCTTGCAAATAATCACACCGGATTCAAATCATAAAGTCGATGAAGCGCAATTACAGATAAGTATTCAAAAGAGTAAAGAAATGATGGCAGTAGTCGAAGAATACAAGCGTAAAAGGGCCGTTTCCAATTCATAAGAATGCTATTCCGTTTCAATCTACTATTATACCGTTTATTAAAATATACAACAAGCCAGAACATCCTGCAAATAACCGGATTCTGGCTTTTAAATCAATGATTTCTGATATTATGATATATATCTGATAGTTCAGACAATCCCAAAGACATCAAAAAGGAATATCAAAGGATTTAATTTCCCTTGATATCCCTATTTTACTGCATTTTTTAACTATCAGAATTTTGCGAAAAACTTATCATTTGTAATTTACAATCTTACCAAAGTCAGCCTTCAAAGAAGCGCCGCCTACCAGGCCGCCATCGATATCAGGCTGTGCGAACAACTCTGCCGCATTGCCGGCATTCACGGAGCCGCCGTACTGGATACGAACTGCGTCAGCGGTAGCTGCATCGTAGATCTCTGCGATGCACTCACGGATTCCCTTACATACTTCCTCAGCCTGCTCTGTAGTAGCTGTCTTGCCTGTGCCGATCGCCCAGATAGGCTCATATGCGATCACCATGCTCTTCACCTGATCTGCTGTGATCTCTGTGAGATCAGATTTGATCTGCAGTCTAATCCAGTCCATGGTAACACCCATCTCTCTCTGCTCTAATGTCTCACCACAGCAAAGAATCGGTGTAAGACCTGCCTCAAAAGCCTTCTTTACTTTCTTATTCAGTAAAGCATCGTCCTCCTTGAAATAATCACGTCTCTCGGAGTGTCCGATGATAACATACTTAGCGCCGGCATCTTTAATCATAGCTGCGGAGATCTCGCCCGTATATGCACCCTTCTCCTCAAAGTACATATTCTCTGCGCCAACTTCTACATTAGTGCCTTTAACAGCCTCTACAACCGGTACTATGTCGATTGCGGGTACGCAGTATACAACATCTACATCATCGGATTTTACCAGATCTTTCAACTCATCACATAACTTTACCGCCTCGCTGGGAGTCATATTCATCTTCCAGTTGCCGGCTACAATTTTCTTTCTTGCCATTTTTATTTTCTCCTTATATTCTTTATAACCTTATCACTCAACCCAGAATACCTTAGTATGACTAAGCTGATGTCTTTGATCTGCTTAGTCATACTTTATTCTGTTTTATTTATCGTCTGCAGCAGAACAACAGGCGTTGTTGCTGCTTCCACGTTATCGTCTGCTTATTTGTCATCTGCAGCAACAACGCCGGGAAGTGCTTTGCCCTCTAAGAACTCAAGGGAAGCGCCGCCGCCTGTGGAGATGTGGGACATCTTGTCAGCAAAACCTAACTGGTTAACTGCTGCTGCACTGTCGCCGCCGCCGATAATCGTTGTTGCGGAAGTCTCAGCCAAAGATTTCGCTACCGCGATCGTACCTTTTGCAAGAATCGGGTTCTCGAATACGCCCATCGGTCCGTTCCATACTACTGTCTTAGCAGACTTCACAGCGTCAGCATACAGCTCAGCCGTCTTCGTACCGATATCCAGACCTTCCTTATCAGCCGGAATCTTATCAGCATCTACTACTTCTACTTCGATCTCAGCATCGATCGGGTTCGGGAAACCTGCTGCTACTGTTGTATCGATCGGAAGAAGCAGCTTCTTGCCCAGCTTCTCAGCCTTAGCCATCATCTCTTTACAGTAATCAAGTTTCTCATCGTCTACTAAAGAGTTACCGATCTCCATTCCCTGCGCTTTTAAGAACGTGAACGCCATACCGCCGCCGATGATCAGTGTATCACATTTCTCAAGCAGGTTGTTGATAACGTTCAACTTATCAGCTACTTTCGCACCGCCGAGGATCGCTACGAAAGGTCTTACCGGATTTTCAACCGCATTTCCTAAGAAATCGATCTCTTTCTGCATTAAGTAACCTACTGCGTTCTCGCCGCCTTTTTCGGAGATATATTTTGTAACAACAGCTACGGATGCATGCGCTCTATGTGCGGAGCCGAAAGCGTCACATACATAAACATCTGCCAGATCAGCCAGTTCCTTAGCGAAAGCCTCGCCTGCATCTGAAGGTTTCGTCTCTTCTTTACCACGGAAACGGGTATTCTGAAGAAGTACCACATCACCTTCGTTCATAGCTGCCACTGCTGCTGTAGCCGCCTCACCGGTTACATTGTAATCTGCTACGAAATTAACAGGCTTACCCAATTTCTCGGAAAGTCTCTCTGCAACAGGTGCAAGGGACTCGCCCTCGTTCGGACCATTCTTAACCTTACCTAAGTGAGAGCAAAGGATAACCTTACCACCGTCAGCGATCAGTTTATTGATCGTAGGAAGCGCAGCAACGATACGTGTCTCGTCGGTAATCTTGCCTTCCTTTAAAGGTACGTTAAAGTCGCATCTTACAAGAACGCGTTTTCCTTTAACATTAATGTCGTCTACAGTTTTCTTATTTAATGCCATTTGTATAACCCTCCTAATATATTTTTTTGAAAAAAGAGACCCGGCCCAACGGCCGAGCCTCTATCTTTTACACTATATATACTTTCGAGTTTGCCGAGATGCGAAGCATCTCATAAGCAACATCTCGCAATCGAGCTTTGCTCGATTTATGCCAACTCAGAGAAGTACTTGATTGTACGAACCATCTGGGATGTGTAGCTGTTCTCGTTGTCATACCAGGAAACAACCTGTACCAGATTGTCTTCGCCAACCATGGTCTGTGTTGCGTCGAAGATAGAGCCGTATGTGCTTCCAACGATATCGGAAGATACGATCTCGTCCTCATTGTATCCGAAGGACTCTGTAGCTGCTGCTTTCATAGCTGCATTGATCTCTTCCTTGGTTACGGACTTCTCAACAGTTGCTACAAGGATTGTTGTAGAACCTGTAGGAGTAGGAACACGCTGTGCGGAACCGATCAATTTGCCGTTCAGCTCAGGAATAACCAGACCGATAGCTTTAGCAGCACCTGTGCTGTTGGGAACGATATTTACAGCACCTGCGCGGGATCTTCTAAGGTCACCCTTTCTCTGAGGACCGTCAAGGATCATCTGATCGCCTGTGTATGCATGGATCGTGCTCATGATACCGGACTTAATGCCTGCCAGATCATTCAGTGCCTTAGCCATAGGAGCCAAGCAGTTTGTTGTACAGGAAGCTGCAGAAATGATTGTATCTTCAGCCTTCAGTGTCTCGTGGTTTACATTGTAAACGATTGTAGGAAGGTCGTTACCTGCAGGAGCAGAAATAACAACTTTTCTAGCGCCGGCATTGATATGTGCCTGTGCTTTCTCTTTGCTTGTATAGAAACCGGAACACTCTAATACAACGTCTACTTTAAGCTCACCCCAAGGGCAGTTATTTGCATCGGGCTCTTTGTAGATCTTAAGTGTCTTGCCATCAACCGTGATGGTATCTTCGCCTGCGGATACGGTATCTGCCAGAGCATATTTACCCTGAGAAGAATCATACTTTAACAAGTGCGCCAACATCTTAGGACTTGTTAAATCATTGATTGCTACAACTTCATATCCTTCTGCACCAAACATCTGTCTGAATGCAAGACGACCGATACGGCCAAAACCATTAATTGCTACTCTTACTGCCATTTTTAGTCCCTCCTAAATAATGTTTTTTTATATAATTTTACCCTTCCGCATGCGCATCATTCACATGGAATTGGTAAAATTTAGTCAGCACGTTTATTTTACCTAATTTGTCCNAAAAATTCAAGATGTAATTCGAAAATAATTGAGAATTTGAGAATTGTTTTTATCGCCGAAATCAGTTATAGTAAATGAGGCTATGACTGAACCGCTCAGATCATACCGNAAATTCAGAAAATTTTTNTGTTTGGATTCGAGTATTGGAAGACNCTNGAATCCTATACACNCATTCAATTACAAAATTCAATTGCAAGGAGGTCACTATGCCGATCACAGCAGATTATCATTTACATTCCTCTTTCTCAGGCGATTCGAGCACCCCTATGGAAGAGATGATCAAAAAAGGTATCGAAGACGGTCTGACACATATGTGTTTTACGGAACACAATGACTTCGACTATCCTNAAAACGAACGGGATCCTGCCGGAAAGTTTGAATTAAATCCGGACTCATATCTGTATGATTTTCTGAANCTCAGAGAAAAATACGNCGGTCAGATCACNCTCTGCTTCGGCGTGGAATTGGGAATGCAGCCCCACNTATCCCGCANAAACGCTGCNTTNGCCAAGGAACACGACTATGATTTTATCATCGCTTCCTCCCACATCTGTAACGGAAAAGACCCCTACTACCCTTCCTTCTATGAGGGAAGACCACAATTCGAGGCATATCGGGAATATTTTGAATCGATTCTCGATAATCTGAAATCATACAGCAATTTCGATGTATATGGTCATCTGGACTATGTAGTACGCTATGGTCCGACAAAGGACGAGGGATACTCATACGAAGCGTACCGCGATATCTTTGACCGGATCCTTGAAAAGATTATCTCTATGGAAAAAGGCATTGANATCAATACCGCAGGACTCGCCAAGGGCCTTCGCAGCACGAATCCATGCACCGGCGTATTAAAACGCTACCGTGAATTAGGCGGCGAGATCATCACTGTCGGTTCCGATGCGCATAAACCCGAACAGATCGCCCACGCCTTCGACCGCGCCGCGGATATATTGAANGAGTGCGGTTTCCGGTACTATACAACCTTTGAAAAGCGTAGTCCTTCGTTTCATAAATTATNACATTTATGCCTTTAGAACTTAAACATTCATTCCGATAAATAAAATGAATAGTTTCCAGTAACTGTTCAGAACTCTGTTCTTCACAGTTACAGTTTCCGAATGTTTGTCTGCAAACGACTTTTTAAGAACAGGAGTATCGGTTATGGATGAAATCACAGCGATGAAACAAGTATTAGATTCTATGGAAGATGTGGTGCGGCTGCGCAGTCAGGCAAGAGCCGAGCGCCGGGCCGAAGAAGCCGAAGCACAGAGACGGGATTTTCAGGAAAAACTGCAGCGGGCTGCTGCCAGTAAAATAGAACTCGACAGCATATCCTCCAACGTAAAAGGCAAGCAGGATGCCGTACAGCGCGATCAGTTGATCGGACTGATGATGGCGGGATTCTAAAATTTCATAATTAAANATGNTTAAAAAGGATGGACATCTGCAAGTGATATCCATCCTTTTTTAAATTATAAAGCAAATTTTCCGAGTATATTCCGAGTTTGCGAAGCAAATCTCGCAAGGTTAATCTGCGAAGCAGATTTACCTTTTTTACTTATACAGATCTACCAGATAATCAATCNCCATCTGCCGCATCTCGCTCTGTGCCAGATACGGTGCGCCGTACCGCTCTTTTATGTTTTCAACATACTCTTCGCCGCTTTCTTCCGCCATCTCGGCAAAATGCGCCTCCGCATCGAATGCAAGTCCGGCATCTTCAAAAATCGCCTGATAAACCATTGACTCTTTCACATCTTCCTCGGCACGCTGCGTCAATTCTTTCTCGTACTCGATCTCATCGTCAATATCCTCCCCCTGACCATCGCTGTTCTTGAGAAGNGACTTCACTGCTTTCACATATTTCTTAGGATAAGTGTTNACAGTAGAGTTCTCCGTTACATATTCCGTCAGATAGTCATTTAAGTGCTCTTCCCGNAAATCCTGCTCTACCTTAGCGCGATATTCCGCTGCAGTGGATACACCTTCGGATTCGGACAGATTCTCTGCCACAAACTCATCGGTAAGNTCCGGAGCCTTCTGAATNCCGTTGATCGTCACCGCAAANCTGGCGTCTTTACCNGCCAGTTCTTCACTATANTTTTCCGGGAAAGTAACTTCCACCGTTACCTCCTCNCCCGGCTTGTGCCCGATCAACTGCTGNTCNAANTCATCCACAAAAGAACCCGAACCGATGGTCAGATCATAGCCGGCCCCGCCGCTGTTGCCACCGTCAAANTCAACGCCGTCAACCGTTCCTACATAGTCGATGTTGACCTCATCGCCGTCGGCAATCACAAGATTCGTGTCCGAACTAAGCTCTTTGTAAGACTCAAGTGTCGTATTGATCTCGTCATCCACCTCTTCCGCTGTGGCGGCAACCTCATCTTCCGGAATAGAAATATTCTTATAGTCAGCCANNGTAACCGCCGTGCTCATATCGGCATTCGCGATCTTCCCGTCNTCNGTAAGACCTGCACTGTAATCCGTNCCCGGTGTCGTGCGGATCGCCAGNATATAAAGCTGTCTTCCCACNANTGCCACAATGGCCANTATGANCACCNCACTTACAATAGTCCCNATCGTTCTGGAAACAAGCTTCTGNCGTTTTTCCTTTTCNACCTGNTTTCTGCGCGCCTCACGCTTTGCNTTACTCTTACTTACCTCTGTGNTTTCATCAACTTTTGCTGTTTTCTTTGCCATTTTATATGCCCTTCGCTTTCAAAAAATATTTATCTCCACAATGAATTAATTTATCACATTTGGACAATAAATGAAATAGGCAGATGAAAATTCACAAATAATGCACAATTTATGCCTCATTATTCCGGAACAAACACTTAAATACCGTTCTGATCAACGGCTGAATAAAGAATAACTGCGTAAAAAACGCAAACGGAAAATTGAAGCATACCAGTTTCAGCCAGTTAGCCAACAGCGTGAAAATATTGAATCCCGCATAATACGGATAATAGAAACATGCCGCCAGAAAACTCATTGCCGGACACATAAGCCCAACAGTGGCACAGATAACCGCGCTTTCAAAAATAACCGGATGGGTTTTGCCAAGTTCAAAGTTCATGCAGGCAAACTTAAAAGAAAGCGGGCTTCCCATGACACATTCCAGCCCGTATGCAAAAATAAACTCAACCAGAACCACCGCCCAGATCGGGAACATTCTTCCGAACATGTAGACACCGCCCTGCTCATTAATCGCATGGATCACGGAATCGGCCCCCGTAACCTCCATCAAGGTGGAACCATTGACTACATAAAGACTGTAAAACACATACGCGTGAACCGTCACCACAACGGTCAGGAAGGCAAACACCATCCTTTGAAACTGATTTTTAGGCATAACTTTTCCTCCTTAGACATACAAAAAACACAGGCAGTCTCTCGCGTAATCTATTACGGATTCCAAACCATGTTCCGTAATCAGATTTACGTGCCGCGCACTACCTGTGTCATCATGTATGTTTCTTAATTAATATGTTTTTAATTTGCTTTAAGATTCTATCATATGAATTTTCATTAAGTCAAATACTTTTTATAAAAAATATCCAATGTCTAAAGTGCCATTCAAACCTTTGCTTTAAAATATTTTTCATCTTCTTCCCCTCTTTTCCCGCAACGCTTCATCTTCGTACCATAATCTTAGTTTTAGCAGGCATAGTAGAAGGAGCCGATGATGATTATTTCATCCTCAGATGCATTTCAACCCGCACGGAACCCAATCTGGAACATATAATAATCTAAAATCATCCCGGAGCTTTTCTCATGCTCAATTATCAAATCACACCTCGAACTCTTTTTACAGAACTTCTTCTGCGTGATCAACCGGATGCGGCCGCGTGGATCAACGGAAATACACAGAATCCCGCCCTAAGCGGCATGGTTAAATTCTACCATACCACCTACGGCGGTGTATTGGTGGAAGCACAGATCTTCGGGCTTCCTCATGCTGATCTTCCCGACTCGAGCAGCTTCTATGCCATGCACATACACGAGTCGGGAGATTGCAGCGATAACCTCGATCATACGGGAATGCACTATAATCCGCAGAATACACAACACCCGAATCATGCCGGTGATATGCCTCCCCTGCTCGGTAATCAGGGATATGCCTTTGCAGTTTTCTATGATAAGAGATTTACGATCCCGGAAATCATAGGAAGATCCGTCATCATACACGAAAACCCTGACGACTTCACCTCCCAGCCCGCCGGAAATGCCGGCGCTAAAATAGGCTGCGGTGAAATCAAATGGGTCGTATAAACAAGCTAACGTATAAAATTCGTCCTCTCGAACGGCTCTTTCTCCGGGAGCCCGTATTCCTTCCTGCCAAGGGCGATACTCTTCATGAGGAACGTCATGTTTCTGGCTAGTGTCCGCATACTCTGCAGCCCTTCCGCATCCTGCGCCGCCTCGCCGGGTTCCCTGCCGTGAACACTGTTCCAGTACTGTCCTGACGCCACCGGCATGCCGCAAATCGTGAAGAATTTATTCAGTTCGTCAAATGTTGCTGACAATCCTCCTCTTCGCGCCGCCACAACGCTCGCGCCGACCTTCATTGTCTTGTCAAAATGCGTACTGTAAAAGAGTCTCGTCAAAAAAGCAACCAGTGTTGCATTCGCAGATGCATAATATACAGGACTGCCGATCACCAGACCGTCACAGGCTTCGAACTTTGCCGCCGTCTCGTTGACAATGTCATCAAACACACATTTGCCTTTGCCGGCGCATGTACCGCAGGCAATACAGCCCCTGATGTCTTTATTCCCCACATGAATCATTTCTGTCTCGATTCCTTCTTTTTCAAAAATCTGCTGCATCTCATGAAGCGCCACATCAGTATTTCCGTTTGCTCTGGGACTTCCGTTAATCATCAATACCTTCATTTTACTTAATCCTTTCCCTGTATTATGTATTACTTTTGATACTATTTATCATATCACATTAATCCTGCTGTTACCAGAACGATTGCCGCCAATGTCCTGTTCTGAAATGCTTGTATTTCAATTCTTATATATGTATAATAGAGAAGAATTATACAAATGAAACCTGTTGTATCTCCACCGGAACAGAAGGAGCCTCCACATGAAGCATTCCAATAAGTTTTCAAGTAAAACATTCTTAAAAGTCTTCTGGGGTATCTATGCGTTTTTAAGTATCTGTGTCACTCTTTTTCTGGTGGACCGATTATTTTCCAAAGACTATTCTACCATATCGCAACATATTTTGCTAAATGATTCATGGGATGTCACCATTAATGATATTTCCTATCACGATATTTCCCTGGATAGTTTTAAATTTGAAATTGTCAATAAAGGGGATACACTCACTATGCAGCGCATACTGCCTGCACATCTGGATTTCGCGGAAGGCGCCTTGCGGCTTCATATCAATCAAGCTGCTGTCAGCATGTATATTGACGATGAAATGATTTATGAATACGGTCATGACCGGATCGCAAAGAATAAAACTGTCGGCAGTGGTCCGCTGTTTATCAATTTCCCCGGAGAATATGAGGGCAAAACTTTGAAAATCATGTTGGACGTGTCTGAAAATAAAGCTTTTACCCAGCTTAACACGATTCGGATATACGACTGGTCAAATGTGTACCGGGTACTCCTGACAGAAAACCGTCTCCCCTTATTCTTAGGTTGTTTCCTGACGATTTTCGGAACTGTTACATGCTGTATAACTGTTTATGCATTGATATTTTCCCGGAAGTTCCTTAGAATCCTGTGTGTGTCTGTCTTCTCCATCTGCATGGGATTATGGACACTGTGCTATTATAATGTAATCATGATTTTTTCCATTCCTATGTATTCCGTATGCCTGTTAGAGTATATTACGCTCTATCTGGCTCCGATCCCCTTGATGATCTATATGGGCGAAGACGTCAACACATTGAACAATAAATCTGTGAAAATGCTTTACCGCATATTGCTTACGATACAGATTGCTGCCACAACATGTACGATCGTACTTCACTCTCTGGATATTCTTCACTTCGCGGCAACGCTGAAATATATGCAGACATTGATTGTGTGTAATTTGATTTATTTTATTATCATTGAAATTCTTAATCTGAAAGCCAGCCGTCAGTTCGTCCACAGGCTCTTTTTAATCGGTATGCTGATACTTTCCGGCTGCATCGCCTACGATTTAATCTCATACTATACCAGTCGGCATCAAGGAGAAACTGTCGCTACGCTCAAGGGTGTATCGTCTCTCGGTATGGTAATTTTTATCTTCATTCTGTTTGTCTCCTTCTATATCAATCTGACACGCAAAATGATGCAGGAAACTGAACGTAACTTTCTGATCAAAAGCGCTTACACCGATGAGCTGACGCAGATTCACAACCGCCGGTATTGCATGGAATATATGAATAAAATCAAAGCCGACGAAGAATTAAATTATACGGTCTTCTGTTTTGATTTGAATAATCTGAAATTCGTCAATGATACATACGGACATGCCAAGGGCGATATTCTGATCAGAAGCGCCGCAGAGGTTATCGCGGATTCTTTTGAGTCTCACGGGATCGTTGCACGAATGGGCGGCGATGAATTTATTGCCATTGCCGAGACAACAGACACCGCCAAAATTGCTTCTCTTATGGAACATTTTCGAGAAGACATTCATAAGAAAAATGTAGAAATCCCCGATTTAAATATGTCCATCGCGTGCGGATATGCTTCCTGTTCCGCCATGGATTCCAATATCGAAAAAGCTTTTCATCTTGCTGATAACCGCATGTATGAAAACAAAAAACAGATGAAAAAAGCGAATCAAAAGACCATTCTGTCACGATAGTCCGGCACCACCCGCTTAATACAGCTCTTCGCAAGCTGTTCCTGACTTTGGTTCACGCAGATCACATAGATGCCCTCCTTGCACTCCGGCACAGTCTCATGTCTGTCCTGCACCTCCGAATCCGCCAGCTTCATCGCCGCTAGTCCTGCCATTCCGAATTTCTTCTTGAATTTGATAAAGAACGAAATCCCTTCTCTGAAGAAAACTTTCTTGATCCTTTCTTTCGTTGCATTATCATATACTTCGCACAGCGCGATCTCATTATTCACTTTAACCTTGCTCAACTTAGATTCTACCATAATAATCTCTCCTTCAGGTACCCATCCTATCACAGAGACTGTGAAAATGTCGTGAAGGAAATCGGTAGAATTTCTTAAGATTTTCTTACGGGATGTTCAATTTACGCCCACTATGCTTCCGCCGCCAAGCACACATCCGTCCTCATAGAAGACCACTGCCTGTCCCGGCGTAATGGCGCGCACCGGTTTCCGGAAAGTACATTTGATCATATCTTCCGCCACGCGCTCTATCACACACCATTCTCCCGCGTGGGCATAACGTATCTTCGCCAACACCTCCCTGGGCTGTGATAAATCTTCCATTCCCATATAGTTAATATGATCACAAAGCAGCACATCTCCGAACACATCTCCGGCTTCACCGATCACTACCTCGTCGGTCTTTGGCCTGATCTGTGTCACAAACACAGGATGCCCCATGGCAAGATTTAATCCTTTCCGCTGCCCCACCGTATAGTGCGTAATACCGCGGTGCCGTCCCAGAACCTCTCCGTCTTCGGTTACAAAATTCCCCTCTTTCGGGACACGATCTCCCGCCGCCTTTTCAATGTATGCCGCATAATCATGATCCGGTATAAAGCATATCTCCTGACTGTCCGGCTTATGTGCTACGGGAAGTCCTGCCTTCTTAGCGATCTCCCTGATCTCCTCCTTCGTATACTCCCCAACCGGCATAAGCGTGTGAGCAAGCTGCTCCTGCGTCAGATTATATAAAGCATAAGTCTGATCTTTCTTTGCCGTTACGGAATTCCTAATGGCATATCTGCCGTTTGGCAGCCGGGCAATTCTCGCATAGTGTCCGGTGGCGATATAATCCGCGCCGATCTCCAGACTCCTCTTAAGCATAGCTTCCCACTTCACATAGCGGTTACATGCAATACAGGGATTGGGGGTTCTTCCCGCCAGATATTCCTCCACGAAATAATCCATGACACGGCATTTGAATTCTTCCTTGAAATTCATCACATAATATGGAATATCCAATAACTGTGCCACTCTTCTCGCGTCGTCTACGGCACTGAGCCCACAGCAGCCGCCGTTTTCTTCCTGCACATCCCGGTCCTCATCCTGCCAGATCTGCATGGTCGCCCCGATCACGTCATACCCTTGCTCTTTTAACAGGTAAGCAGCCACGGAAGAATCCACTCCACCAGACATGCCTACTACGACTTTTTTCTTTTCCATAACAGATTCCTTCTATAAAATACAATAATTCTTTTTCTTTTCTTTTTAGTATTTGTGAAAAGGGAAAAATGGTCCGCCCGGTTCTTCCGTCTGACGCTTGCGCATACATTTAAACCATATCCCATATAAAGATGGTGTTCTATGAAGCTGCAAAAGTTAAATCATCCGTTAGTAACCGGAACCGTCATCCTCACTCTGACAGGACTCCTCAGTCGGTTTATCGGCTTTTTCTATCGTATTTTCCTATCCAATGTGTTCGGTGCCGAGGGCATGGGAATCTATCAGCTGATTGCCCCTGTACTCGCCCTCTCCTTTGCGCTCACCGTCTCCGGCATACAGACTGCCATCTCGAAATACGTGGCCAGCGAAACAAGCACGCGGGACTATCGGACATCTTTCCGAACACTGTGGGCGGGCTTCCTTATGGCAATGGCAATTTCCATCGCCTGTGCCCTGTATATCTATCTGTACGCGGATACGATCGCCGTCACCCTCTTATTGGAAGCGCGGACTGCGCCGCTCCTTCGCATCACTGCTCTTTCCATTCCCATGGCAACCGTACATTCCTGTATCAACGGATATTTCTATGGGATCCGCAAAACTGCGATTCCTGCCATATCACAATTAGCCGAACAAATCTGCCGCGTTGGCTCCGTTTATCTGATCTGCCACATCTGCAGACAGCATAACATGGAACCGACGATCAGTTTCGCCGTGGTCGGTCTGGTGATCGGCGAGAGCGCTTCCATGATCGTCTCCGTCATCGCGATTATGTCCCGCGCACATCAGGTTTTCCCTGCCGTCGGTGCTCAGGATTGCCACAGGACGTATAACCTGTTGCCTGCCCGCGGCACACTGCGCCGCAAATCACAATTCTCTGCTTCCGACAACGTGCCCGCCGCCTACCGCCATATCATGGGACAGCTGTTACGGCTCGCCGTGCCGTTGTCTGCCAACCGGCTGGTCATCAACCTGTTGCAGAGCATTGAAGCGATCTATATCCCGAACCGGCTCATGGCCTATGGCCTGAATAATGCGGACGCTCTGGGAGTCTACGGTGTATTGACGGGAATGAGTCTTCCGCTCATCCTGTTCCCCTCCGCCATCACCAACTCAATCTCCGTACTGCTGCTGCCCATCGTCTCCGAAGCGGACGCAAGCGGCAATCAGAATGCCGTCAGACGGGCCATCATGACCTCCATACGATACTGTCTGCTGCTCGGCTGCGGGTGTACCGCTATGTTTCTTCTTCTGGGACGCAGCGCCGGCCGCCTGCTGTTCCATTCGGAACTGGCCGGCAGTTTTATCCTGACGCTCAGCTTTATCTGTCCTTTTATGTATATTGCAAGTACACTGGGCAGCATCTTAAACGGACTCGGCAAGACTGCCCAGACATTCCTGTTCAGTGTGGTAAGCCTCTTACTGCGCCTGCTGTTCGTCTTCTTTGCCATCCCGGTGTACGGGATCAAAGGATACCTGTGGGGTATGCTGGCGAGCCAGATGCTGCAGACATTCCTATGTACGGTATCCGCATTGCGTATTTCAAAGAGGACTCAGGGGCATGGCTGTTGACCCAAATCATTCCTTCGCATTTTACTTGCGATTCTTAGCTTAATATACTATAATGTATGTGTTTTTGCCAGAGAAATCTTTGAATGGTTACTAAAGAACAATTAAGGAGTATAGAACAATGTCTTTTCATTACGTAGCAAAATTACCAACGCCGGATGATATCCGCAAAGAGTTTCCGATGCCTGAACATCTTGTCAGACTGAAAGCAGCGCGCGATGCCGAAATCAGTGATGTTATCACCGGTAAAAGCAAAAAATTTCTAGTCATCATCGGCCCCTGCTCGGCAGACAATGAGGAGGCTGTATGTGATTATGTAAACCGACTTGCACGTGTTAACGAAAAAGTCAAAGATAAATTAATTCTCATTCCGAGAATCTATACCAACAAACCCCGCACCACCGGGGAAGGCTATAAGGGAATCGTCAGTCAGCCCGATCCTGAGAAGAAGCCCGACTTTACAAGCGGACTGATTGCCATGCGCAAAATGCATATACGCGCCATCGAAGAGTCCGGGCTGACTGCCGCCGACGAGATGCTCTACCCCGACAACTGGGGTTATGTGGAGGACATCCTCTCCTATGTCGCTATCGGCGCGCGTTCCGTGGAAGACCAGCAGCACCGTATGACGGTCAGCGGTTTTGACGTTCCCGCAGGTATGAAAAATCCCACCAGCGGTACGCTTTCGGTCATGCTGAACTCTATCTATGCGGCGCAGCATCCTCATGATTTTATCTACAGAGGTTACGAAGTAAAAACAGGCGGTAATCCGCTGGCACACGCCGTACTGCGCGGTTCCGTCAACAAACACGGCAGNAGCCTGCCCAACTATCANTATGAGGATCTCGCCATGCTCTACTCCTTATATCAAGAGTTTGATCTTGTGAATCCGGCATGTATCATCGATGCCAATCACAATAACTCTAACAAACAGTACGAGCANCAGATACGTATCGTCAAGGAAGTCATGCACAGCAGGAAGTTAAACAGCGATATCCACAGTATGGTCAAAGGTGTTATGGTGGAGAGTTATATAGAGGAAGGCTGCCAGAAGATTGGGGAAGGTGTCTATGGNAANTCNATTACNGANCCTTGTCTGGGATGGGANGCATCNGAGNGGNTGATNTATGATATTGCGGAGTATGANTAANGGAANTGAGGTAAAATCGAATAATTANGATTTNGCGGCGGNGAGTNCTCTCCGCCGTTTATGTAATTATCTGGAAAATCATAAATTGCTATGTCCTGCTCCGCTTTGGACCCTTTGCTGTAGTTGTACATCCGGGATAAGCTGTTTTATAAATCGTTGGATTTCCATTGTTATTCCTCTGCATCTGCAAATATCTCATCACAGAAGNGGTTCCATTTTTCTTCGTATTCTTCATGGCTTATCAGCATCATATCCTTGGGTGTGTAAATATTCCGTTTCTGTGCTTCCGCAACGAAACGATATACCCAATCATCGGATGTTTCTTCCACAGCACGAACATACCTCCAGCCTTTCATAGCAGCGTAATATAACCGGGTATGTCCATCCAGCGATATAAATCCGTTTTGATGGGACATAACTTGAATCACAATATCGTCTGCTTCATGAATATAGTTGCTAATTGCCGNAATTTTGTCTCTATCAACATAGAACTGGGACGGCTGAATCTGATCCAACGAAATTTTCAATAGCTCTATGTTTGGGAAATCTTTAATAACATTTCTGTCATTATCGTAAAATATGACAATGTGTGGTGTATAAAATCGAAATTCATCAATCACCATCGGAAAAAGTGTTTGCTCTGCACCCCGAATCACCGCTTCGCTCTCGGAGATGATTTCCACCTCGTAGGGAACCTCATCCACAAGAAAGCAGCCATGTTGAANAAGAACCGATTTAGAAAATCGGGCATCATCGTATGTATCAATTCTCTTGATTTCCATGTCTTTATTCCTTTATTCTTGTTACAATATGCTTATCCTGCCGCCGTTGGGGAGTGCCACCATGCAGCCACATTTCGCATGACAGAGATTGCCGTATTCATTTCGTTAAATCGAATTATAATGTTATTCATTTTCTTTTCCTATATAACAGCAATCATAAACTGATAGCCGCCGATATTCACTTCAAATGCCATATCGCCCCAAGGCTGAACTGTCAGCTCACTAGGATTCAGCTTCAAATGATTTTCATAAATTTCCCGAATCTGTTCGTTTGGTACAGTCATATAAATCTCCACTCCACAACCAATATGGGGCANCTGTTCTTTGGAAACATACCCCTCTGTGACACCCAGCAGNACAGAATTGCCGCACAACGATACGCCAACAAGAGGATCTCCGCTCTCCGGCGGTTGCGAAAAGTCAATTTTCCACCCGACGGCAGCAAATTCTTCTGCCGTCTTGTATGGGTCTATACAAGCAAGGATTGGTCGAATCATGATTTTTTTATTCCTCCAGTTTGCTTTTATCCGTTCTTTTTTTACAAATGTCCTCATAAAAATTAAATCAACCTGCTTGTACCAATTTTATCATACTATTTTTGGTATATACAATTATTCATTTTAGTTTTCAAAATTACCGATATAAATCCCCTTATCCTCATNCTTAAACACATTAAAAATAACCCGCTCAATCTTCCCTAAACTGCATCCCTGCAGCACTGTGGATCGCATTGTCAATTCATCCTGCACCCTTATCACATCATCCTTCATCCACCCCGGCATACGGATGTTCATAAGGGAACGCAGAGCCATCCGCTTTTCCTGCGTTTTATTCCGCATCACCATTTACCTCGCATATATTTATCATTACACCCTTTCCGCATAATTACATAATACACTGCTGCCGTTATAATATCAATTGTTACGATTCCAACATAAGTTCAGCCACCAAAATTGACTGTGCAATTTGTGCGTGGCCGAGCTGTTACCTGCTTTGCAGAATATACAATCATATAGGTCTAACCCTGTTTCACGATCCGATAATATGTCTTCGCCGTAAACAGGTAACTTGCCCCGTACACTGCCGCAAACAACACCGATACCCCCGCTATGCTGCCAANAAANANTTTCATGTCAAAGAATGATAATACCCCTAANAACCCTTTTACCATAAACATCCCTGCCATAGTGTGCAGAAGCGCTCCGACAANCGGCAGTCCGAANACCATAAGGATCTGTCTGTGTACCGTTTGNTGAATNTCCTGATCNCTCATNCCCACNTTCTGCATAATGCCGAAATTATCTCTGTCCTCATATCCNTCCGCAATCTGTTTATAGTACATAATCAGAATCAGACACATGAAAAATATCAGCCCAAACAGGACACCGATGAACAGAAGTGAACCATACATNATATGATCNTTTTCTCTCCGNTCCACGCCGTTTTGGAGACTTGTAAATCCCGGCTGNCNTTGTCCCCATACACTGAATTCCTCTAAAAATGNGGACTTCTCTTCATCAGCGCCTTNCAAAAGNAGTAANACACGCCTGGTTTCATCACTTTGCAGGAATCCGTCTACGTCCTCCACACCGACCNTCTCACACCATGCTCTNACACATGNATCCCGCACNTGTTCATCNCTGACGACNATCATATAACGCGCCTCAAATATATTTCCTTCTGCCTTNGGATGAGGGAAAAATTCGTCGATCTCTTCTTGTACCCGAAACTCTCTGCCGAAGAAATCAATAGTATCATANNCAAAATCTCTGCCGCTGCTGTAAATAATCGCCTCATCNTCCGCAAGNCTGACCGNACTGTTCTGTACGCTGTTATAATCATCCTGTGTAAGAATATCCACGGCGTACCACTCCGCATAATTTTTTCCGTCCTGTATTTCAAATCTNTTCTCAATCTTTTTCACAGAGAGTTCCACCTTATCATATACGTCCACTCTCTGCGCGGNAAGACCATACTTTTCTTCNAGGCTATCGATTTCTTGCATAACATCTGACTGTGACACTTTTTCCTCACAGTAAGACATTGTCATATCGTACGGACATNNAAAATGCANNCACCCNTCCATNCCNATCCANAGNGANAANGTNCATATGAGGGTAATNAGNGCCATGGTAGAAAAAATGCAGATATTGGAAAGGCTNGCGGCACTCTTTTTCATACGGTAAAGCATTCCCGAAACGGTGATAAAGTTCNCCGGTTGATANTAAGTCCTCTTCCTTGTCTTCATCCATTTTAGGAATGCNATACTTCCCGAAGTAAACAGAAGATAAGTTCCTATAACTACGAGGAAGACCGCCAGAAAAAAGTTCATAAAAATCATTTCATCAATTTGTGAGGTAATCGAACAGAAATAACCAACNCNCAGGGCNGCCATTCCAAGAAATGCATAGAGCCACAGAAACTTCGGTTCTTTCTCGCCTTTCCTGCTGCCGCTCATAAGCTCTACCGGNCTNGCCTTGCCGANCTGCCGCAGACTNCCNCCATAATTGATCAGNTACACGTAACCGAAATAGACTATTGTCTCTTTAAANGCCTNCGGCTCAAAAACAAAACGTATATCCGTCGGCATTCCGCATATCCGAAGCAGCAGCAAAAACAATAGCTTGGAGAGCACCAGCCCAAATATGATACCGCCACATAGTGCAGCAGCATAGAGNAGAAAAGATTCCACAAACATCATTGCGCCGATATGTTTTTTCTCTAATCCTAAGATATGATACAGCCCAAATTCTTTCTTACGCCTTTTTACCAAGAATCCATTGGCATAAATCAGAAAGAAAAGCAGGATAACAGAAAGCAGCCATTTTCCCAAATACAGCATGATCCATGCATACTCTCTTTTCGGGAACAAGTCTCGTATATCATTCTGAAGGATCGAAGCAAACACAAAATAGGTAAATACNGNAAAAATTCCCGCCGCAAGATACGGATAATATACATTTCCGTTGGCCGTGATNCCCTTCCATGCCAACTGAGGCAGCAGTTTAATGCGCAATGTATTTGTTGTCTTATATGTCTCTTTCATGCTGACTGTACCTCCTGTACCTGTGTCTGCAATACCGTCAACGCATCCGATATCATTTTATACATGGCCTCATTACNCTGGTTGCCTCTATAAATCTGATGAAATACACAGCCATCCTTAATAAAAAGCACCCGCCCTGCATGACTCGCCGCCTGAACACTGTGCGTCACCATCAAAATNGTCTGGCCCTCCCTGTTCACNTCGCCGAACAACTTAAGCAGTTTGCCCGCCGCTCTGGAATCCAATGCACCGGTAGGCTCGTCCGCCAGAATAATATCCGGCTCCGTAATCAGCGCCCGACATGCTGCTGCACGCTGCTTCTGTCCGCCCGATACCTCATAAGGGAATTTTTCCAAAATATCCGAAATATCAAGTTTCTTCGCAAGCGGACGCAGTTTCTCCTCCATCTTCTTATAATCCGCTCCTGCCAGCACAAGCGGCAGATAAATATTATCTTTTAATGACAAGCTATCTAGCAGGTTAAAATCCTGAAATACAAACCCCAGATGTTCTCTTCTGAAGGCACAGATTTCTCTTTGTTTGATCTGCGTCAGATCCTTTCCGTTTAAAAGCACCTGACCGCTTGTCGCCTTATCTAAAGAAGCAAGGATATTTAAAAGCGTTGTCTTACCGGAACCGGATTCTCCCATGACCGCCACATACTCCCCTTCCTCCACGGAGAAGTTTACATCGCTGAGCGCCTGTACTTTGGCGGCTCCGAATCTTGTGGTATATACTTTCTTCACGTTTTTAACTTCTAACAGTGACATGTTATGTCAACCCCTTTCTGTCAATGTCTGTTTGTATTCAAAAGGAAACTGCCCATTTTTCTTATTTTTATAGCCCTACTCCTTTCGTACAAGACAATTATATGAAAAGAAGAAATGTGCTGCCATACATCCGGCTTACATTTCTTCTCTGTAATCTTACGTTTTTGTCACATGAGCTTCGCAAACTCAAAACCAGAGTATTTACTCCTCCTGCACAAATCCCAGAATAACCTTCGTCCCAACCCCCGGTTCGGATTTTACTCTTATCGTATGGGACATCCTGCTTATGATCTGATTGCACAAGTACAGTCCGAGTCCGGTCGCCTTCTTATCCAGCCGCCCGTTATATCCGGTAAAACCTCTCTCAAAGATTCTCGGCAGATCGCTCTCTCTGATCCCGATTCCCGTATCTTCAATGACCAGATAGGATACCTTCCCTTCTTCCGGATTCCCTTGTGCATCTGCACCGTAAATCGCAATGCCGCCTTGCTGGGTATATTTCAGCGCATTAGAAAAAACCTGCTCCACCACGAAACACAACCACTTCTCATCCGTCACCGCCCTTAACTCGAATTCCTCCATCCGAAAGCTAAGGCCGCTGCGCAGAAATAATACGGAGTACTTACGAACTGCCTGTTTCACGATCTCCTGCACATCGTATTCCTTAAACAGGAAGTCCGAAGACGCACTGTCCAGCCTTGCAAAATAGAGCGCCATCTGCGCATATTGCTCGATCTTAAACAGTTCTTCTCTCTCCCTCTGGCGATCCGCCTCTTCCTGCCCGCTCTCCATCTCTTCACTGCCTTGCAGCAGCAGCAGCATGGCCGCAATCGGTGTCTTGATCTGGTGTGTCCACATCGTATAATAGTCCGCCATATCTTTCTGCTTCTCATCATATCTGGTAAGAAGCTTCCGCTTCTCCTGCTCTTCCTCCATAAGGAGCTGCCTGTATAGCACTTCCGGAAGGTTCTTCGCCTCCGGCAGATCGCGTGTCCGCTCTTCTTCCTTCTGCACTGCGAGAAACAACGAACAACACCTTGCACGGTAATTCCGATAGTCGATCAATGCAGCCAACACACCGAAAAAGAGCGTGAGCTCCACCGCATAAAGCATATTCCTCAATACCTGCACATAGTCAT
This sequence comes from Lachnospiraceae bacterium, assembly GCA_014804485.1. Lineage (GTDB taxonomy): Bacteria > Bacillota > Clostridia > Lachnospirales > Lachnospiraceae > UBA3282. The sequence continues at coordinate 127,990 of JAAUZT010000028.1, read as the reverse complement.
AAAGAGCGGCTACTCCGAAGAATACCGCTATAATCAACACATAGAGGCACAGGATTATATAGCGGTCACGCAAGTATGACCGCCGTATCTGTCTGTTCATTTCTTTTTTACTCATAATTCGTTTTACACTTTCCGTCATGTGACGCTGACATCACTACCTAAATCACTTTGCAAAGTATCTCTAAACAGTAAAAAAGTATACTGACTCATTCTGACGAATTCTTCGCCGCCAACTGATATCCTACACCCTTCTTTGTCAGGATAAAATCATGGATTCCCGTTTCTTCCAGCTTCTTTCGAAGGCGGTTCATATTCACGGTGAGCGTATTATCATCCACAAAACATTCATTATCCCACAGCCTTTTCATAATGTTCTCACGGCTTACCGTATTGCCCGCATGCTCGTAGAGAATCTGTAAAATCCGAAACTCATTCTTAGACAATTCAATTCTCGTACCCTGATAGAGAAGACTCATATCCGTCAGATTTAAAATTACATTCCCGTATTCCATCACGGAGGACTGCTTCTGAAAAGAGTACGTTCTGCGCAAAATCGCCTGCACCTTGGCAAGCAGCACTTCCAAATCAAAAGGCTTCATGATAAAGTCATCTCCGCCCATGTTCATCGCCATGACAATATTCATATTATCGGACGCCGAAGAAATGAATACCACCGGAATCTGTGAAATCTTACGAATCTCACTGCACCAGTAATACCCATTATAAAAAGGCAGTCCGATATCCAAAAGGACAAGCTGCGGATCAAAAGAAATAAACTGCTGAAGCACATTCTCAAAATCTTCCGCGCAGGCAGTCTCATATCCCCATCTGTTCAGATATTTTCCGATCTGTTCCGAAATTGTACTGTCGTCCTCAACGATCAAAATCTTATACATGGTATGCCCTCCCAGACTTCCATTGCACGGGTCTGCGCATCAAAAAGCACGGGGTGTTTCAACAGAAACAGTCCCATGCCTTATAAGCTTTATTATATACTTTTATCCTCTCGGATGTGCCTTCGCATACACCTCGCGTATATGACTGTGATTTAAGTGTGCATAAATCTGTGTCGTGGAAATATCGGAATGCCCCAGCATCTCCTGCACACTTCTTAAGTCTGCTCCGTTCTCCACCAAATGCGCCGCAAAAGAATGCCTGAGCGTATGCGGCGTAATGTCCGCCTTGATATCCGCTTTCTTCGCATAATATTTGATTAATTTCCAAAACCCTTGTCGGCTCATCGGTTGTCCCGAGCAATTCGCAAAAAGCACATCGGAGTTTTTGTTCTCCAACATGTCATCCCTCGTACCGTCCAAGTATCTCGTCATGGCGTTCTTAGCCTCGGTTCCGAAAGGAATCACTCTCTCTTTATTGCGATCACGGCACAAAATAAATCCCATGGATATATTTACATCGGAAACTTTAAGGGTTATCAGTTCCGTAACTCTGATTCCGGTAGCATAGAGAAGTTCCAACATAGCCTTATCACGAATTTCCTTATGAGTATCCCCGGAAGGCTGCTCTAAAAGTCGAACCACTTCGTCAGGTGACATGATCTCCGGAACCTTCTTCTCGATCTTCGGTGCTTTTAACGATCCGGAGATATCCTCCGCAACGATCCCTTCCTGCACCAGATAATGATAAAATGCTTTCAATGACGCAATGTTTCTGGATACGGTAGCCGCGGCAAATTTGTTATCCTCCAAATATTTCACATACTCTTCCAGGTCCTTCTCTGTCACGGATCCCATCTCGTGAACATCCCGCTCCGCCATAAAATGCTGCACTTTCTCCAAGTCTCTCTTATATGACATCTCCGTATTGGCAGAAGTACCCTTCACATTATGTAAATATGTTATAAAAGCCTTGATCTCTTTTTCCATGAAACCGGAAACCCTTCCCTGAGCGACCCCTCTTATGTAAATCAACTCATCGTCTGCCTATCATTATAATCAGAATTTCAAAGAAAAGCAAATGGATTTTTTCCCGATTTTACGGGCATTTCAGCCTTATTTTCATGAAAACACAACATATCGTCAGCGGAAGAATTTATGTCTACTATATATGGGAAAACGCACATATAAAAACTTTCTAAAAAATTTTTAGAATTAAATGAAGCATTTTAGGATTAACATAACTCTCCAATAGGCAACCCATTATGACAACTCCCACGATCCCGATCATCTGTACCCCCTTTATCAGATAACTCTGCCTTCCCGATTTGCCATAATAATCCGCATATGGGCTTTTGGAATACAATATCCGATTGATGCTTATGCTCCATACAAACAAGGCTATGTAGGCCGGAATCAGCAAAATTCCCTGCGGGAACACTCCTGCCGCCATCAGCAGCAGTCCGCGGATCCCATAGCGGATCACTGCAACCGAAAGAAGACACCCGGCCGCCAGCCCGATATAGCATATGTATGCGCACACCGCCGGAATGCCGATCATAGTGGTCGCTAAAATCCCAAGCATAAAGACGGTAAATAATCTGTGCTTCACAATATATCCGAGAAGTTCACTGCCGTCCGGCACACTGTTCTTCAGGCGCAGAATCATTTCCGTTCCCAAGAGACTGCCGTTTCTGATCCACGTGTCATACCCTGCATTAACGATCACTATGCCAAGAAAAAGTCCGATCATAAACAGATAAATCACATAGTAACAATTTTTAACCGGTGAATGCTGCAATATCTTACCTTCTTTCACGGTATGTCCTGTTCACCTAAATATATGCCGGTTCGTCCGCCCGCATGCGATTTTTAATTTTCTATATAAAAAATTGAGCTTCGCTCAATTGCGAGATTTGCTTCGCAAACTCGTGCATAAACAAGAAATTTCCTATAGAATAAAAAATCGTCAGCGATCTAGTCACACAGATCGCTGACGACAGCACATAAAAGCAGTCTCCACATTTAATACAACTCTTTTAACGTATCATTATTTATGATAGCATCGTAAAATCTCTTGTTAATGTCTGCAAATTTCTCTACCACATTGGGAATATTCTCTAACAGCGGATTACTTAACATATTCTTCTCTCTGACATATTCCATTGTCAGTTCATGTGCCAGTTCTTTTGCTCTTGCTTCATTCATAGCATGATTCTCCTTTGCAATCATAAATTAATTGTACCATCTTGTATCTGTCTGTATTGTCTGTTGCAATATGGTTATTTACAATATTTATTGTAATATGCCAAAATCGCCGAAACCGTCTTGCCATCCTGAATCTTACAGTCGTAAATCATCTCCAGCAGATCTTTCACATCGTAGCTTAATACATCCAGAAATTCATCCTCGTCCAGATGCTGCTTGCTCCGTTTTAAGTCCGTTGCCAAATAGACATCTATCTTCTCGTCACAGAAAGCAACCGTTGTGCGCAGTGACAGCAGCAGTTCCAGTTTCCCCGCGCTGTACCCCGTTTCCTCTTCCAGCTCTCTCGCCGCAGCAAGATCGGTGGGTTCATCCACATCATTTAACCCGCCGGCCGGGATCTCCAACGTCTCTCTGTTCAGAGCATTCCTGTACTGCCTGACCATCAGAAGCTTTCCATCCTCTTTCACGGCAACTACTGCAGCGGCACCTTTATGCCGGATATAATCCCATTTTGCAATATTACCGTTGGGGATTTTGATGGTATCCTGATAATAGTCTATGATAGCACCCTTATGCACCAATTCTCTGCCAATTCGCTCATACTTATCCATATATGCCTCGCTGCTTCTAACATAACTTTATTCCATCATACAATATCTGCCGTATCTTGTCCAGCCTGCTGTTGCAATGCCCGCTTGCCGGCAACTTGCATTTATGCGTTTAACAGCTTCTCAACGCTGACTAACTTCACGCACAGCACAAACAGATCTGCCGCCGCAGCCAGCTCCTCCTCAGAAGGATAGGAAGGTGCAATACGGATGTTGCTGTCCTTCGGGTCGATTCCGTAAGGAAATGTCGCTCCGGCGCCTGTCAGAACAACACCCGCCTCTTTACACTTTGCTACGATCGCTTTTGCACACCCCTCCATCGCATCGAAAGAGATAAAATACCCTCCGAGCGGTCTCGTCCAACTGCCGATTCCCAACTCGCCAAGCTCTCTGTCTAGGACGCCTAAAACTGCCTCAAACTTAGGTCTTATGATGTCCGCGCTCTTCTTCATATGCGCCATCATTCCGTCCAAGTTTTTGAAATATCTGACATGGCGAAGCTGGTTGATCTTATCATAGCCAATCGTCTGTACCGACATGCTCTTTTTCGCTTCCTCGATATTTGCTTTGGAAGCAGCAAATCCGCCGATACCGCCGCCCGCAAAGCTGACCTTAGAGGTCGAGCTGAATTTGTATACCATATCAGGATTTCCTGCCTTTTCACACTCATGCAGAATCTCCAGTATATAATCCTGTTTATCCTCATATAAATGATGAATCGTGTATGCATTATCCCAGTAAATTCTAAAGTCCTCTGCTGCCGGCTTCAGGGTCGCAAACCGCTTCACCGTCTCATTGGAATAGGAAATACCCTGCGGGTTAGAGTACTTAGGCACACACCAGATACCTTTTACTGCCGCATCTTCCTGCACATATTTTTCTACCAGATCCATATCAGGACCCGTGGGTGTCATCGGGATATTAATCATCTCAATCCCAAAATGCTCCGTAATCTTAAAATGTCTGTCATATCCGGGAACCGGGCACAAAAACTTGACTTTATCCAATTTGCACCACGGTGTACTGCCGAGAACTCCATGTGTCATGGAACGCGACACGGTATCATACATAATCGGCAGACTTGCGTTACCATACACGATTACATTTTCCACCGGCACTTCCATCATCTCTCCCATGAATCTCTTGACTTCCGGAATACCATCTACTAAACCATAGTTTCTGGTGTCCACTCCCGTTTCCGTATTCATATCCGACTCGGAATTCAAAACATCCATAAGTCCCATTGCTATATCAAGCTGTGCAGGTGCAGGCTTTCCTCTGGACATATCCAATTTAAGCCCTTTCCCTTTCACATCCTCAAACTGCTTGTCAAATTCTGCTTTCAGTGACAGTAATTCTTCCCTGCTCATCTCTTTGTACGGTTTCATCTCTATAAATATACTCCTTTCTCATCAACACTCAAGGCGTATGCTCTTAATCAGACTAACAAACTCACGCTAATTTCTCGATATGGCATACGCATTGAATAATTGTATACAATCATACATCGTTAAATATTCTACTACAGTTTTTCACATTCCACAAGTATATAGATAAAACAATTTTCTTTACGCTTTTTCCCTATTTCTGGTGATTCTGTACAGATATGAAAAGCCCCGTAGATTTCTCTACGGGGCAATCAATACTATTTAGCATAGTCAATGACACGGCTCTCGCGGATCACATTTATTTTGATCTGTCCGGGATACTCTAATTCAGCTTCAATCTGTTTAGAAATATCTCTTGCAAGTAATACCATATCAGAATCGTTAATCTGTTCCGGAACTACCATAACACGAATCTCTCTACCTGCCTGAATAGCAAAAGATTTATCAACACCTTTGAAATTGTTTGTAATGTCTTCTAATTGTTTTAGTCTTGTTGTATATGTTTCTAATGTTTCTCTTCTCGCACCCGGTCTTGCAGCAGAAATCGTATCCGCAGCCTGTACAAGACATGCGATCAGAGACTGAGGCTCAACATCCCCGTGATGAGACTCTACCGCATTGATTACTGTCGGAGACTCTTTGTATTTTCTGCAGAGTTCCACACCGAGCTGAATATGCGAACCTTCCATCTCATGGTCAACAGCCTTACCGATGTCATGCAGCAAACCTGCACGCTTCGCCATTCTGACATCCAATCCCATCTCAGCGGCAAGCAAGCCGGATAACTGAGCAACTTCGATCGAATGCTTTAATGCGTTCTGACCATAACTGGTTCTGAATTTCATCTTACCGAGTAATCTCACGAGTTCAGGGTGAATGCCATGTACACCTACCTCCAGTGTAGCCGCTTCACCTTCCTCTTTGATCATTACTTCTACTTCTTTCTGCGCCTTCTCAACCATCTCTTCAATTCTGGCGGGATGAATACGTCCATCCACGATCAGTTTCTCAAGCGCGATCCTTGCCACTTCCCTGCGAATCGGATCAAATCCGGATAAAATAACTGCTTCCGGCGTATCATCAATGATCAGATCAACACCCGTCATCGTCTCAAGAGTTCTGATGTTACGTCCCTCTCTACCGATGATTCTGCCTTTCATCTCATCATTAGGAAGCTGCACAACAGATATGGTTGTCTCGGATACATGGTCTGCGGCACATTTCTGAATCGCCGTGACTACATACTCTTTAGCCTTCTTATCTGCCTCTTCCTTTGCCCTGCTCTCAATCTCTTTGATCATGACAGCAGTCTCATGTTTCACTTCATCTTCAACAATTTTCAACAAATAATCTTTTGCTTGTTCGGAGGTCAATCCTGAGATTCGTTCTAGTTCCTGTAATCTCTGCTCGTTAAGTTTGGATATTTCTTCGCGCTGTTTCGCCAGGGATTCTTCCCTTTGTGCCAAACTTGCTTCCTTCTTTTCGATAGCATCAGCTTTCTTGTCGATGTTCTCTTCCTTCTGCTGCACGCGTCGTTCATAACGCTGCGCCTCTGCACGACGTTCCTTGATCTCCTTGTCGAGTTCGTTCTTGGTACGAATGGACTCTTCCTTGACCTCAAGCAATGACTCGCGCTTCTTCGCTTCAGCAGTTTTGAGAGCCTCGTCAATAATCTCTCTGGCTTTCTCATCCGCATTGCCAATCGTGGCTTCCACAACTTTCTTACGATAGTTGATAGCAACCAAGGCAGATACCGGAATCGAAATCACCAGTGTGATGACTACCGCTAAAATAACTGGCATCAACATTACAGGAGCACCTCCTTATTTAGTTTTCATTGTACATAATCTATTCTAGAATGTTTAAGCTGTATCAGCATTCATATATATAAACATTCTATACTAAGCAAAATTACAACACTTCAATTCTATACTGAATTTGATGTTATGTCAAGCAAAAGTGCTTTGCTGATTATGTCATGCCGAAAACCTCTCCGATAAAGGAAACCGTACATTTTCTGCTGTTCCTGTCCTGAAGCAGTATCCGCACAATATTTTTTCTTTCTGAGCAAATCACATGCCAGAGCCAATTCGTCCTGCTGCACACCCAGATCGGTTAGTTCTTCAAATGCCTCCCTGATTATTTCTTTCCCAATCCCTTTTCTCATCAGATCGTTCTCTATGCGGGTTCTGCTCTTGGAGGCAAGATTATACTCAATAAAGTCTCTGGCGTAACGTTTGTCATCAATATAGCCGTAAGACTCTACGTATGCGATCGCTTCTTCAATACATTCCTGCGGATAATCACCCTGTTCCAATTTATCCGCAAGCTGTCTGCGGGTATAATCCCGTGACTGCAGTAAATTCATGCTGCGCAGTTTCGCCCGCTTCGGCAGGATCTCTGTCATGATCTCCCGATAACTTTCCTCAGGAAGCTCCTGATCGACTTTGATCTGAAACCGTCGCAGTTCGCCTTTGTAGAGTACGAAGGCGAACTGCCCGTCTAAGTAAACCCGACAGCGCGACTTCGACACTTCGGATATTTGTGTTACAAGCATGATAATTCTCCGTTTACATTGATCTCCTGCATTCTTTTATGAATACAATTTCCGTCACTATCATTATTTAGAAGCTTTTTCTTTCTCTTTATCGGCCTTCTTCTCTGCTTCCGCCGCCTGTGCTGTCTCTTCCGCTTTGTCAGTATCCAGATTAAACAGCTCCCGTACCTTACGCTCTATCTCCCTACATACCGTCGGATTATCCCGTAAATACTGCTTTGCATTCTCCCTGCCCTGTCCGATCTTATTGCCCTCATATGCATACCATGCACCGCTCTTATTGACAATATTGTTATCCGCAGCGAGATCCAGAATATCACCAACCACGGAAATTCCCTCTCCGAACATGATATCAAACTCCGCTTCTTTAAAAGGCGGCGCAATCTTGTTCTTAACCACTTTCACCCTCGTTCTGTTACCGATCACCTCTCCTCCCTGCTTCAGGGATTCAATCCTTCTGACATCCAGACGTACGGACGAATAGAATTTCAGTGCACGTCCACCGGTAGTCGTCTCCGGATTACCGAACATAATACCGACTTTCTCACGCAGCTGATTGATAAACACCACGGTACAGTTAGACTTGCTGATCACTGCCGTCAACTTACGAAGTGCCTGAGACATCAAACGCGCCTGCAATCCGACATGACTGTCTCCCATGTCGCCGTCAATCTCCGCCTTCGGCACCAGTGCGGCAACCGAGTCCACCACGATAATATCTACAGCACCGGAACGCACCATGGTCTCCGTAATCTCTAACGCCTGCTCGCCGCAGTCCGGCTGAGAAATATATAAGTTATCGATATCCACACCGATATTCTTCGCATATACCGGGTCCAGTGCATGTTCTGCATCGATGAATCCCGCAATACCGCCGCGCTTCTGTACTTCCGCAATCATATGTAATGTCACGGTAGTCTTACCGCTGGACTCCGGTCCGTATATCTCCACAATCCTTCCCTTCGGGATGCCGCCGAGTCCCAATGCCAAGTCAAGACTCAGGGAACCTGTCGGAATCGTCTCCACATTCATCTGCACGGAAGGGTCACCCAATTTCATGACGGCGCCTTTACCAAACTGCCTCTCTATCTGTCCTAACGCTGCATCCAATGCTTTTAATTTCTCATCTCTTTCCATGTCCTGCTCTCCTTTTCTCATAGAACATCCGTTCTGATATCAGAATAAAACAGATGTTCGATTTTGTCAATCACATTTTAAAAACTATAGTCTGATTCTAACATCTTATATGTCCAATAAATGACACTTCATCCCTCCTTTTCCCAAAAGTAAATTCCCGCGGAATTAACTTTGCGAGATTTGCCTGCGGCAAACTCGAATTCCGGCAAGTCACTTCCTTTGTTATAATGAATAATGGAAATCGTGGCGAAATGCCTGACATGCATAGCAGAATTCCATTTGTTCGGATGAAGACAGTCTATCAGAAATAAGTGCGGTGTGCAATATGTTTTACAGAAAAATTTAAATATCCGCGATATAACTCTTTGTTAATTCCATTACTTTTTGCAAAATACAAAGACTTCTCATCGTATCATCTTTTTGTTCCAGTGAATGATCGACACCGTCTATGACATGTAACGGCAGGTCATGTTCCCGACATTTCGTGGTGACAACCGCAGTCTCCACCCAGGAATCCGCGGTGCCGTGAAAAACGAGACCGGGCTGGGGATCGAACTCAAAAGTCTGCGCTACCGGCGTATAGTAAACGTTCCTGCAGCTTATTCCGTGTTTCCCGGCATAAGCGGCTGCAACTACCGTACCAATGCTCTTTGACACAAACACAATATCCTCATAGCGGCTCCAATCGATCTGTGCCAGAATCTCTTCTGCCTGTGCAAGGGCCTGCGTAAATGCTTCCTCTAATGACCTACTTAAATTAACGTAATTAACCCTGCATAGTTCATATTGAAGCTGTCCTGCAATCTTTCCGCTGTAATATAACAACGGTTTGTCACAATGATATCCTATTCCCGGAAAAAACACTGCAATCTTCATATCTCCACCCCAGTCTTTTCTATGCATTGTAGCTGATCCGCCGATCCTGACGGCATACAACACAAAACTTTATACTAATTTTGCATTCGGATCTGCTCCTCCTTGATCATCGGATATCTTATGAGCTCATCCCTGTCCAGTTCCTCTCTATGCATGTCTACCGCAGTGATCTGGTGATTATCATAGGAAGTATAATAGTAAATTCCTTTATTGGTATTACAGCATGAAGTATAGATGGTTATCTCATACTTTCCGTCGTCTAATTCGCAGCAGCCGCGCTGTTGGTCCACCGAATTAAGGATATGGAAAAACTGGCTGACACTCTCCGCTTCTCCTTCCCCGGATAAGGAGTTCATCTTCACAAACGCTACTCTCACAAATCTGGACTGCGACGATAAATCTCCCGGCAGTCCCAAAGCTCCCATCCCGCGGCTGTACCGTTCTAACTCCAAACCTTTTGCAAAAGTGTTCGCGGGTGATTTCACAGACAGATTCATATAATTATTCAACGCAAACATCTGCCGGTCAAAAGGCGGATTGTTCGTCAAAACGCCTACCGGATTGTCATATATCTTTATGCCCTCTTTCACCGCTTCCACTGTTATCGCTTCGCTGCTGTCCGCAATGAGCCAGTGCAGCTGTGCCAGCGGAAGCTTCTCATTAAAAGCAACTTTTGACAGATTCATCTTCTTCACTAACGCCCTCGCCTCTTGCACTGTGGCGCACTGACCGAGAATCCATGGAATCAATTCAAACTGGGCAATATTATCCATGCCTTCTTTGCTATCCCAAAAGGTGGCATTGCCCACGAAATTCAATCCTGCAATCCCCAGCCCCTTCTCGTTGACAGCGTCATAGTATAACGGATAATCTTCCGACACATACGCCATTCCGATCATTGCATAATGTGTATTTATATTTCCCGCTTCCCTAAAACAAAACGGATAATTTCTGGGCGTTATGACCACTTCATCGCCGTAAGAGAACTCATAGTCCAATGTCCTGCCGAAATAGAAATCTTTCGTCTTATATGTCGCTGCCGTACACATATCGTTTCGTCCTCCTATATATAAAAATTTTATTTTTACACCTTTTTATATGCTTCCATTAATTCCTCAATCCGCATATTCAGATTCTCTGGCACACAGTCTTCGAAAACGTCAAGCAGCTTGATCCATAAGTGAAGATTCCTGTATCCGGGAGTTTTACTGCGTCTTCTTTTTTCCTGCTTTTCCGCCACCTGCAGCTTAATCTGTACTCTCTTTTGCTCAAAAAGGGGCAGAATAATGTAGTAGAAGCGATCGTCATGAAAAGACAGATAACCAATCTCCCGTCCCTTCTGATTCTGCAGATACAATCTGTGCTGTCTGAGTTTCGACGGATAAAGTAAATCTCCGGCTTCCAAACTTACTGTACCGGCTGTCAGCTCCACCATGGCCGAAACATAAAAAATCTGCTTCCCGTCTGCTTCCGCCATCTCTTCTTTCGCCAGTTCCTGCAAAAGTGCACTCCCGTTTATGAACTGCTGCGTGAGCAGATAGGTGAGCTCCGCCTGAACACGCTGTCTGTCCGCCGAAGCTGCTCCGCCGTGAAACTGTTCGTCACACTCATCCAAAAGCTGTTTGCCGCACTGATAAATGCTGAGCAGGAATAGAGGAAACTCTTCCTCGGTTGTCCACACATATTTTCCTTTTGCAACACAAAAACTGCCTAACACAGTACCATCATAATCTTCTGCATAGCATAAGATTTCCCGCTCTCTGTAAGCATTCCCGTTAATCGGCGCACCCCATTCATCTTTTCTGTTGTTTCGCGCCGCCTTACCCCTCCTGTGACGGGCACCGGCAGCCTTATGGAAATCTACCTCGTCAGACTCTTCAGCGGGATGAGCTATGCTCACAAGTTCATAGGCAATATTAATTTCCTGCGCACTGTATCGACAGCCCTCCGCCGATGATCCGCCGCTGTCCGGATGCGCTTGGAACATAAGCTGCCTGTACCTTCTTTTGATTTCATCTTTCGATGCTTCCGGTGAGATCCCAAGAATTTTATATGCTTCCCGTCTTGTCACGACTGATCGACAGTTCCTTTCACTCTTTTATCTTCTTAATTACTTATTGCACTTCCCCTTCAACACAAACACCTGAGACGGATATCCCTGCTCGATGCATAGTTCTGACGGAAAAAATCCCAAAGCTTGATACAACGCCCGCGGTGCAGCTCCTTTCGGATCATCCTCACGAAATGTCGTAACGGTAATATCTTTTGTCTGATCCAATTTGGGCAGCATTAAATCGATCATCTTTTTCGCGATTCCGCGTCTGCGATACTCAGGATGTACCGCCATACAAGACAGCATATTGTGCTTTGTGGAAAAAAGCAGAATTCCCACGACTATATTGCCATGTAACGCGCATATGGCGCTTTGCCTCTCCATATTCTTAATGACCGTATCCCGATATCCGTTTAACAGTTCCTGTGTTTCCAGTCCCGGAAAATTATCCCTTGTAATTTCCACCAGACTCATCCAGGAAGCAAGGCGGTGCGGCGCAGCAAATTCAACCTCTATATCCCGTTTTTGATTGCCATGCGCATCAAAGCCGCGCACCTCAAATAATTTATCCAGAAACCAATAGGGAATCATAATTCCCTGCTCCTGCATTCGAAGCAGCTCTTCTCTATCCGCCCACCGGACAGACTGAACCTCTTCTTCCTGCAGATGAAGTTTATCCAAATCCACTTCCCGTTCCAACAGATAATAATCGTCGAATCCATCCTCAAAATTGATCGTAAAATCCGGTCTGGTCTCTGACAAATCAAGTTTTAAACCGATCTCCTCAAACACTTCCCGCTCTGCCGCCTGACTGCTGCTCTCTCCATGCAACGCGGATCCTCCCACCGTGATATCCCACATATTAGACCATCCCTTTTTAAAGGGCTGCCGTTGCTGAATTAACAGTTGATTCTTGCTGTTAAAAATGCAGACATGGACCACCATATGATAATCTCCGTCCTTCATCTTCTCGCCACGTCTATGTAATCTGCCGGTCTTCACCCGATCTTTCGTATAAATATCCCACAATTCTTTTTCTTCATTATCCGCCATGGCAAATTCCTCCCTAATACAGCCCGTCAAGCAGCTCAAAATAATTTTCAAACGTTTTCCGGCAGCATTCCGGATTCCTAATCGCTATCTTCCCTGTTTTCAGACCGACCAGGCTAAAGGCCATCGCCATGCGGTGGTCCTCATAGGTTTCCACGCTGCATTCTTCCACCGTTCCGGGCATAATTCTGATTCCGTCACATTCCGGCGCTTCTTCACATTCTATTCCCATGCGGGTAAGCTCTGTCAAAACTGCATGAATTCTATCTGTTTCCTGAAACCGTATATGACCGATATTCCGAATCAGTGTCGTCCCCTGGGCAAAGGGCGAGAGCGCCGCCATTGTCATTGTCTGGTCGGAAAAATCTTTCATGGAAACATCCATTCCCGGATATTCTGTAAGACCGCTGCCTGACATCTTCACGCCATCGGCTTCGTCAGTAAGCACACAGCCCATGTTTTCCAATACCTGCAAAAATTTAATATCTCCTTGTAAAGAATCTATATGAACATTTTTTACTTTGACATCAGTCTGTAATAACGGTGCCATTGCATAGAAATAACATGCTCCGGACACATCCGGCTCTACCTGATATTGTTCCACCCCAAAGGACTCTGTATGCGGAATCCGATATCCGTTCTTAAGCTTAACCGGTTTGATTCCGAACTGCTCCATCATGGCAAGCGTCATTTTAATATAGGAACCTTCCGCCCGATCCCCGGAAAGGAGCACCGTCACTCCATCCGGAAGAAGTACTCCGGACATGAGAAGCGCACTGGCAAACTGACTGCTGATTCCGGTATCCACCTGAACCTCTTTCATGGAAACCGACTGTGACTTCATCACAAATGGAAAATGATCTTCATCCCCGACGAATGAAAATGCAACGCCTGCCTGTTTCAAAATATCCAAAAGCGGCTTCATGGGACGTTTACACATCTGCGGCGAAGCCTGAAGTTCATATTCCCCTCCCGCCAGCGCCAGCATAACCGTCAGAAATCTTGCCGCAGTGCCCGCACTTCTCACATTGATCGAGGCATGGTTATTGGGAATCTTTCCGCCTAACCCCTGAATCACCACATCCTTGGTCTCTTCATCCGTCTGCACTTCAAAGCCTAATTTTTCAAGGCTGTCAAGAAAAGCTCTGGAATCGTCACTGAATAAAACGCCGTGCAGCGTACATTTGTGCGCGGACAGGGCTGCGAGCAGAAGCGCCCGGTTCGTAATGCTCTTTGACCCCGGCACCTGTACTTCTATTTCCTTTATGTGATCTATCTTTTTTACCCGATACTCGTTCATAGTTCTATATCCCTCTTTTCCTTTGCGCCTTCCATTTATCGTACGGACAGGAATTCTTCCCTATAGCCGCGCGCAATTCCACGAAACAGCCGCATGCCCTGCACATAGCATCTGTCAGCAAATCACACTGCTTACAAACGGCAAGTCTCTTATCGTATATTTCCTGATCCGCTTTAATATCGGCATCCAGATTTGCAATATAGGCATGCAGATTCGCAAAATATTCCTTCTCATCCATATCCGCGGTCAGGCATTTTCTGCAAATCCGCTTTACCCTGATTCGTTCTTCTGTCCCCATTATTGCACACGGAAACTGATTATACTGCATGCCGGTGCGGTGAAGCTGACTTTCCTGCCATCCGCCTTAAAGTCATTAAATGCAGCTTCTCTTACATTTTCCGGCTCCTCAAAGGTATTGTGCGCACACATCGCACCCGTCAAAATTGCGGCTTCGATACGGGAAGGTGTAAGTTCCGCGAACGAGATCTCTACCGGAACATCTTCCGTTACGGACAAATTACCTACCGTTATATTCACCGTGCCGTCTTCGCTGGCTGACACCGATTCACTAAGCATCGGCACCTGATATTCTGCCTCGCCTATGATCTTATTGCCATCCACGCAGCTTTCAACCAGCTTAGCAGCCTGATGATGTTTGTACATATGGAAAACATGGTACGTCGGCGTCAGAATCATCTTAGGTCCTTCCGTCAGAATAACGGACTGCAGCACATTAACCATCTGTGCAATACATGCCATTTTGACACGATCGCAGTGCTTATTGAAGATATTAAGGGTAATACCCGCCACCAGCGCATCCCGCATGGTATTTTGCTGATATAAGAATCCCGGATTCGTACCCGGCTCCACATCGAACCAGCAGCCCCACTCATCTACCATCATACCGATCTTCTTCTCCGGATCATATTGATCCATAATGGCGCCGTGACGTCTGAGCAATTCTTCCATATAGACCGCCCTGAAAAGAGTCTGATACCAGGTCTTGCTGTCAAATTCCGTTGCGCTTCCTTTATTTTCCCATACGCCGGGGTGCACATAGTAATGCAGTGACAGACCGTTCATAAAGCCCGGATTATCCGCTTCGGGACCGGGAGCCGGTGCTGCCGTACAAGTCTTCAAGACGCCTTCTGTCCAGAAATAGTCCGCCGCATTGGCACCACAGCATATCTTCCGAATCGGCGCGTCACTGCGATACTGCCTTACATAAGTCTGATATCTTCTGTACAGATTGCCGTAATACTCCGGCGTCATGTTACCACCGCATCCCCAGTTCTCGTTTCCGACACCGAAGTAATCAATTTTCCACGGTTTCTCATGACCGTTTATTTTCCGCAGTTCCGCCATCGGAGAGACGCCGTCGAATGTGATATACTCTATCCACTCGCTCATCTCCTGCACCGTGCCGCTTCCGACATTACCGTTTACATAGGTCTTACAGCCAAGCTGTTCACACAGCTCGAAGAACTCATGCGTACCGAAGCTGTTATCCTCGACCACACCGCCCCAGTGCGTATTAATCATTTTCTTTCTGTTTTCTTTTGGTCCGATACCGTCTTTCCAATGATATTCATCCGCAAAACAGCCGCCCGGCCAGCGGAGTACCGGAATCTTAATCTCTTTCAAAGCATCTACAACATCTTTTCGCATTCCGTTTACATTCGGAATGTCGGAATTCTCTCCGACATACAGGCCTTCATAAATGCACCTTCCGAGATGCTCCGAAAAGTGTCCGTAAATTTCGGGATTAATATGTCCTTTTTTGTTTTTTTCATTAATATACAAAGTTGCCATAGCCTAACCCTCTTCTTTTCTGCTGTTTTGCCGTGTCTTTTCAAATTTTATCCCTATCTTTAAATCATATTGGATAAATGGTAATATGGCAACTGATTTTTGTGTTATATTACATAAAAAGCACATGCAAAGTATTCCGGGCAAACTAACAGCGGTAAACCCTTGATAGGCTTACCGCTGTTTCATGTTATCTCAATTTCTGCAATTTATTTTGTCTTGCACACGCAATCTGTTTTTGTCACTGCTGATTTTTTCTTTTTGCTATACGACTGTCAACGAAGTCCTGTGGTCAACGCTGTAAACGCCTTTGTACATCCACGGGAAGCTCGTCATATTGTACTTCCTCCCACTCGACCACACCACGCAACGGCTTCACCGTCAGTTGCAGGAACGCACCTTCTCTCAATTCTCTTGATGCTCCGAAAGTAATGTCTGTCCGCCTGCCTTTTGCATCATAAGCCGGCAGCGTGTAGGAATAATCCATTCCTCCCTGAAAGTTAATGACACCGTCCCGTAAATTTCCCTGTTCAATCTTGCTGTTGTCAATCTGCACATAATAATAGCCGCTATCATTTTCGGAAAAAGCGTACAAGAATAAACTTAACAAACATACAGCAATTACAATAGCGGTTCCGATTCCGATCAATATCTTATTTTTCATTCCAGCCTCCGTTCCGAAGTTTCCCGCAGCATACTGCTTTGCCATTGACTAAACTAACGGCGCTGCCTCTCAAGTACATATAATGCCGGAATACTTCTTCTTTTTGTTAATCATGATTTTAACATTGCTACCTTGCGGGAACATTACGGGCGGCTTGCATTTACCTTACAAAAAATTTCACCCACTATGCCACAATGTCAAATGGTGAATTCAAATTTATCTTGCATAAAATGCTTGCCTATGACATACTATAAGTAAGAAATTCTTACTTATAAGGAGTTTAATCAAATGAATACACAAATATTAACCGTTTCCTCTAAGGGCCAGATTTCTTTGCCTGTCAGCATCCGCAAACTTCTGTCTATTGACACAGGAGATAAACTGATAGCCTATACTTCTGGAGATGTTATTATGCTAAAAACCTTGAAGCTACCCACAGCGGAAGAATTCGAGGCTTCCTTAGATGAAGCCCAAAAATGGGCTGCCTCTGTAGGCTATGAGGAAAGCGATGTCAATGATATTATCAAATCGGCAAGAAGGAACAAAAAAAGATGAGAAATCATCAACGAATATGAAGCGATTGTCCAAGAAATGATTGACAGAAAGCTGGGACATATCAACAAAAATATCCTTACTCCTCTGATTACAGCCATGGAGATCATTGAGCCTATCACCCAGATAGAAATATGCCGGGATGCTGATGACAATAAATTTCTCGGTTGTGCAAAAGATTCCCATTCACTGTATATTGTTATCGGTGATAAAGACCTTCTTGTGATTGAAAAATATGAGAATATTCAGATCATAACAGCAAAAGAATTTTGTGAAAAATATATATCTGGCTAACACATCATATCTTTACAGGAAAAGCCCGGACAAGCGAATCTGGATAAGCTGGTTTCCCTTATTGTTTTCATCAAATTACATACAAGTCTTTCTGGTCAAATCTTTCCTCAAACAATAAAATGCATTTTAATATCACAATTTGTCGAACCCCATCAAATCCTTGCCACAATGTCAAGTGGTGAATTCACTTAATTTCTCCTCTTCCTTTCTGTTTTGGATAAAACAAGCGGTAAAACTATAATGTTCTACCGCTTGTTATGCCACTATATGAGTGACGGTTATTTAGTTTTTCGATTAGATAAATCGGAATTTGCTTAATTCTTTTGTAGTATATCCAGTGTATGATGAGAAGCTCCGACAAGATCCTGTCTCTCACACACAGAGAGATGATACTCGACCCATTTCGCAAATGTATCTTTGTCCATGTTATCGATGAGCGCCCTCCTATAATTTGTAGCGCCATCCGTTGCTATGAGTTTGATTCTGGTAACCGGAACAGCATCATCCAACTCCGCAATTTCTTCTGTTCGAATCAATTCAAACAGGTCTTTCGGTTCACTGATACAATGCCAATCCTCCGTCAACATATGCTGATCCATCACCTCATGGAGCCTATTCTGTTCAAAGACGAACTGGATAATCGTTGCTTCATTCATGCAATATGCCACAAGAATATATCCCTTTGGTTTGGTCACCCGGACCGCCTCAGATAAAGCACGTATTTTTTCCTCTTTTGAGTATAAATGATACATTGGTCCAAGCAAAAGCGTCATGTCAAATGTGTTGTCTGACAAGGCGGACAGGTCTACTGCATTTCCCTGTAAAACGGAAATTGTCTCCGTGCCGTTAAGTTTGCTCTTGAGTATTTCAATATTGTGTTCTATCAGTTCTACAGCCGTCACCTTATAGCCTTCTTTTGCCAAAGAAACACTATATCTTCCTGTACCTGCGCCAATTTCAAGAATCGATCCAGCCTCAACATCACGCAGATACTCATGTATGTACTTTTGCGTCGTGATGTACTCCACTTGACCACGTTGCAAAAGCAACCGACCATCTTCATCATAGCTGTTATAATAATTTTTCAAAAAA
Source organism: Lachnospiraceae bacterium (assembly GCA_014804485.1). Taxonomy (GTDB): domain Bacteria; phylum Bacillota; class Clostridia; order Lachnospirales; family Lachnospiraceae; genus UBA3282. The sequence goes on along the minus strand of JAAUZT010000028.1, from coordinate 109,509 downwards.
TCCATTGCTAATCTCCTTCCAAATTTGAATTATCAAGTATGCCTACTCCTTTGTTGTGAATGTTGCTGAATTTCTAATACAACTAAACCAATATCAGTTTCACGAATTTCTTTTTGCCAATGCGGAGTACGTCACCGTTCTCAATTGGATCTTCCATACCGGTAACAGGGACACCGTTTTTGCGAACTCCGCCCTGTGCAACCAGTCTTCGCAGTTCACTTCCGCTGTTCACCAATCCACTCTCCACAAACGGAGTAAGACAATCAAACAGATTTCTCTGCTGCGCTACAATTTCAAGGCTCTCTACCTCCTGTGGAATCTCCTTTTTGGTAAATGCTTCCTCAAAAAATCTTTCTCCCGCCACAGTTTCTTCCGGTGTGTGGTATAGGGAAGTGACAGTTCTAGCCAGCAGAAGCTTACTCTCCTTGGGATTCTGCCCTGCTGCTAGAGCGGCCTTTATCTCATCCAACTCCTCCGGCAGAATATCCGTGGTCAACTCAAAATATTTTATTATGATGAAATCCGGTATCTGCATGGCCTTACGGAACATGGTCTTGGCATCCTCGTAAATGCCAATGTAATTCCCCAGACTCTTGCTCATCTTCTCCACACCATCGATTCCCTCCAAAATCGGCATAAACAATGCTGCCTGAGCCTCCATTCCCCTATCCTTTTGAAGACTTCTTCCCATCAGGATATTAAATGTCTGGTCTGTTCCTCCAAGCTCCAAATCCGCTTCCAGCACCACCGAATCATATGCCTGCATCAACGGGTAAAAGAACTCATGCAGACCGATGGGAACATTGTTGTGGAAGCGATTCTCAAAATCATCTCGCTCTAGCATTCTTGCTACTGTAATGGTAGACGCCAGCTTCAGCACCTCATCAAGCCGTAGTTGTTCCAGCCATTCCCCATTGTAACGTACCTGGGTTTTCTCCCTGTTCAATATACGAAAAATCTGTTCCTGATATGTCTGGGCATTCACCACTACCTCTTGCTCCGTCATGGCTTTACGTCCCTTTGATTTACCCGTGGGATCTCCGATTTTGGCAGTGAAATCACCGATAATAATAACAATTGTATGCCCCATATCCTGTAGCTGCTTTAACTTGCGAAGCGCTACCGCGTGTCCAATGTGAATATCCGGAGCGCTGGGATCCATACCGAATTTCACAGTAAGGGGCTTACCTGTGAGAATGCTGTTCTTAAGCTTTGCCTCCAGTTCCTCCTCTCCCACTAGATTCGCTGCTCCCTGCTTGATAATACGCATCTGGTGTTTTACCTGTTGTTTGATTGTTTCATTGGCTGTCATTTTTTCTTCCTTTCCGAGGTCCTATACCTCCTGCAAATCTATTATTTTTTTCAATTCCAGTGAGACTAAGACAACCAATGAATGCTACTGTATTTACAGTGCGCATGCGCACAAAAAACTCCCGTCCTTCAAAAGGACGAGAGTCTAATTATCTCGCGATACCACCTAATGTTTATAGACAGCTCACACTGTCTACCTCTTCGAGTACGACCTTACGGCTTATACTCTAGCACGTTAACGGATGCAGGAACCGTCGCAGCCTACTATCCACAGTCTTGCAGAATTCGGTGCGAAGCTCAAAGATGTATTCACACAAAGCTTCCCATGCGCCTCTCATCAACCGACTACTTTCTGTATGTTTCCCCTTGTGCTACTTCTTCTTATCATTGCTTTTCTTAATCAAATCACTTGAATATGAAATTTGGTTTATTATAAACATAAATGAAAATGTTTGTCAAGCAATTATTTCTTCAATTTTTTTCGTTAATTGCATAAATTATTTTACAGTTCCCCGACAAAATTATAAACAATCCGCACTTCCTGCGTCTTTACACTGTCCACTTTCTTAGGCTCTCCTATCAGTATGCGGTTAATCAGCCGGTTCAGTACCGTTTCGTCAAGCTCTGTAATGGCAGCATACCGTCTGCTCTCTCCCATGAACACCTGCACATCACCCTCTGAATGTTCCTCCTCGCTGATAAGCGCCGCTATCTCCTGCATACGGTTCTGGTTGCTTTCCGGCTCTTTTTCCATTGCATCCGTCAGCTTCAGGAAACGCTTTTCCGTAAGTATCCCTTTTGCCTTGTCCGCATATAAGCTGATAAAGGTATCATCTGTCTCCTGATTGCGCTGTGCAAGGCTCTCGTATTCCTTTTTCAGACTGTCCGTATCAGCAAGGTACTGTTTTTCCATTCTGCTGCTTAACCTGTTGTAAAACGCTTCTTTATCCTTTAATGCCATAGCTGCAACTTCCTGTATGTCCGCAAGCACAAGGTTGTATAAATCCCTCGCTTCGATTTTGTGGCTTGTGCAAGCATTTTTACCCAAGCGGTTATAGGTCTGGCAGATATAATAAGCCTTGTCTATTGGCTCACGTTCTTTCCCTATCCGGCGGTCTTTGCTTGTCCTTCCAACTTTTTCATAGCGCACCTGCATGGACTTACCACAGGTAGCGCAGTAGATAATACCATGAAAAATATTGTAATACGGACAGCTATTTCCCGTCATAATCGGCGGTCTGCGGTCTATAAGCTGCTGAACCTTTTCCCACTCCGCTTTAGGGATAATGGCTTCGTGGCAGTCCTCTATGACTTCCCTCTGCTCCCTCGGAATGATGTTGTAAGTGTTGGAGCGTATGCCTTTCTGGTGTGTTGTAACGCGGCGGCTGATCGTGTCCCTGTTCCGTTTATTTCTATTAGGCAGCCAACTCTTCACAAATAAGTATGGCATATCATAGACCGCTTTCTGTAATGATTCAATTTACCAAAAAATCAATCTTACATAATTGTAAGCTACAGCGTATAACTGTAAGGCAAATCAATGGAACCGGACAGCAATATTTGATATTGTAATTTCAGGAAGTCAAACATCCCTCTACACACAGGAAAAAAAGCGAAAAGGAGATATGAATATGAAAAACATATTAAAAGCGTTAGTGGCAATGTTCGGAATTATCGTGGCACGGATCATACTGTCATCCGCCTATACTGATCAGGTCGGCGAAGTATTTTCCAAAGTATCAATCGGAATTTTGTTCTATTATTTCATTTGCAAATTCATCAAAAGCAGATCAATAGCGGCAGACTAAAATAAGGTGTGGAGGATCAAAAACCCTTCACACCTGTCAACATGTCTATTAATTCGCCTTCACAGTTCCTCCGCATCCCCGAAATAGAACTTCTCCCGGATGCCGCCCGTATAGTCTGCGATCGCACCTAAGAAACGTTCACCGTACCGCTCGTATTTATTCTCACCGACTCCGGACACCTCCAGCATGTCGGTCTTGTTAAGCGGAACCCTCACACACATATCTACCAGTGTCTTGTCTGAAAAAATGATGTACGGCGGCACATTCTCCTCTCTGGCAATCTCTGTCCGAAGCAGACGAAGCTGCTCGAAAAGCTCCAATCCTCTGGAATTCAGAATATCAGACTTGCGAGCCTTCGCCTTACCGCTCTTCTTTCGTCTGCTTCCCTCCGTCTCCTGCCCAGGCTCTTTCTTTGCCCTTCTCAAAATGACACTTGCATCACCTGCCATGACTGCGTCCGCCTCGGAAGTGATTTTCAGAATAGCATATTTATCATTGGTCATCAACAGCAGATTCTGCACAAGCATCCGGTTAATGATCTCCTTGATTTCCACTTCCCGCATGCCCCGCAGACTGCCGAAAGACTCATACGCCGTGACACCGTATTCCCGCAGTTTCGCACGATTCTCCCCGGCAAGCATCCCCGCAATCACATTGATCCCGTAGCGCTGACGCACTTCCTTGATGCCGGTTATAATCTTCACCGCCGCCTCCGTCACATCAATCTCCTCATACTCCCGCAGACAGTTCCGGCAATTACCGCAGTGTCCTGCGCCCTGTTCCCCGAAATAGCGGAGTATATATTCCCGCAGGCAGTCCGGGGTCAGGCAGTAATAGATCATCATTCGCAGACGTTCCTCATCCCGCTCCGTGATAGCCTCCATTTCCTCCTGCGTATACTCCCCCTTCTGGTCCTTATTCTCCAGCAGGAAACGGTTGATCATGACATCCTGCGCCGAGTAAAGCAGGATACATTCCGCCCGTTCTCCGTCTCTTCCCGCTCTGCCCGCTTCCTGATAATAATTTTCCGGACTCTGTGGCATGTTATAATGAATGACATACCGCACATTTGACTTATCGATTCCCATACCAAATGCATTCGTCGCAATCATGACAAGGCTCTTGTCGTAGATAAAATCCTCCTGATTCTGTCTGCGTTCCTCGCTGCTTAATCCGGCGTGGTATTTCGTCACCGCAATTCCCTCCGCACGCAGCTTATCATATAATGTATCCACGTTTTTTCTGGTAGCGCAATAGATAATGCCGCTTTCCGCTTCATGTTCCCCTATGTATTGTAATACATATTTGTCTTTACCGGCAGGCGTCTCCACTGCGAAATACAGATTCTTACGGTCGAATCCCGTGACCAGCACATAAGGATCATTAAGTCCCAGAACGCAGACGATATCCTCTTTCACATTTTCCGTCGCCGTAGCCGTAAATGCGCTGATAACAGGTCTTTTCTCAAGCTTTCTGATAAACTGCACGATCTTCAAATAGCTGGGACGGAAATCCTGTCCCCACTGGGAAATGCAATGTGCCTCATCTACCGTCACCATAGAGATCTCTGCCTGCCTTGCGAACTGCATAAACTCATAAGTCTCCAAACGCTCCGGCGCGACGTAGATAATCTTGTACTGTCCCGCGGCTGCCAGTCTGAGTGCTTTTGAAATCTGGGATTCGTTCAACGAACTGTTGATATAGGCGGCATGAATGCCTGCCTGATTCAATGCGTGTACCTGATCTTTCATGAGGGAGATAAGCGGCGAAATGACCAATGTGATTCCCGATAAAAGAAGTGCGGGGATTTGATAGCAGATAGATTTTCCGGCACCGGTAGGCATGATTCCCAGTACATCCCGCCCCTGTAAAATGTTGTCGATCAGAGCTTCCTGCCCCTCCCGAAACGCGGAATAGCCGAAATATTTCTTTAGCGTATTTAGTTTGTCCATTCGTGATCCTTTCTGCGGTTATGTATTTTTCTTAATATAATAGTAATCATATAAATGTACGTCAAAATTATATTTCACTCATTATATCTTTTTTACCGGACAGGTTCAATACTCTCCACCCATTTTTCACAAATTGTAAATGCAATCCTAAAAGCTTTCTGATACAAATTAATACGTTGCAAACATTGTGACCGCATAAAGAAAACCGCAGAAAAATCTTCCGCGGCTTTCTTTATGTGCACCGTTTATCTCCGATACACATTCCCTTTTTACAATTATATAATACTACATTTGTTTATCATTGTGTAGTGTATTGCATCGCGCAATTATCGCGTTATAATTAAATTATTCTATAAAATAAAAAGGAGCCCGCACCAATGCCTGCATTACCAAAAATCCTACTCATCGAAGACGATCCTATAATTCGTGATGAACTCAAACTTCTCCTCTCCAACGCCGGCTACACCGTAGACACCGTCACCGACTTCTCTGATCCCTTAGAGCAAGTCCGCTCCTTTTCCCCTGACCTGATCCTGCTGGACATCAACCTGCCGGGACAGGACGGCTATACTCTCTGCACCTCCATCCGCAGCTTTTCCGCAACACCCATCCTCTTCATCACAGGGCGAAATACCGCGATGGACGAGCTGCAGGCACTGACGCTCGGCGGAGATGATTATATCTCTAAGCCTTACAACATCCCCGTTCTGCTGGCGCGGATCAATCGCCTGTTATGCCGGTGTGGTACGGCGTCAGCGGAAACTTGCCATGCAGAATACAAAGGTATTAAACTGAACCTTGTCGCCGGAACCCTTTCCTTCGGGACACAGGAGATCGAGCTGACCAAAACGGAATTGAAGATCATGCACTATTTCTTCACGCACCCGAACGAGATCGTCACCCGCTTGGAGCTGGTGGAATATCTATGGGACAATGAAATCCACATCGACGATAATACTCTGAGCGTAAACATCATGCGGATCAGAGAGAAACTGCGCAGTCTCGGAGCTGATGACCTGATACAGACGAAGCGAGGCATGGGGTATAAAATATGAAATTTTCGGACTATATTAATGATAACAAAAAAATCCTGCTTATCTGCCTTGCCGGCGGTCTGCTCTTTTCCGTTCTCCTTTTTTTCTTCGGGCTCGGTACATCCGAACTGCTTCTGCTATGGCTGTGCTTTGCCGGAATTTTCTTTTTTACCATATGGACTGATTATCTGGGTAAGCAAAAGAGAATCCGTTCGCTCCTGTCTACTCTGGATTCCTTAGATCAGAAATACCTGTTAGCGGAAATTGCAGACAAGCCGGAAACGGAACTTGAAAAAGTTTATTTCCGCCTGCTTAAGACTGCACTGAAAGATATGACAGATGAGATCGCCGACTCCAAGCGGATTAATACCGAATACCGGGATTATATCGAACAATGGATTCATGAAATCAAAGTTCCCATCACGGGGATTGAACTGATCTGTGAAAACCATAAGACAGATGTCACGCGCAAGATCATAACACAGACGGAGCTGATCGGACAGGAAGTGGAAAAAGTTCTGTTTTATGCCCGTCTCGGCAGCGTGGAAAAAGATTATCTGATCAAAGAAATCTCCCTAAAAGACTGCGTGTTGGAGGTTCTTGCCCGCAACAAACAATTTCTGATTCAGAATAACGTCTGCGTGCATACCGACGCTGTTGCGGACACGGTATATTCAGATCAGAAATGGATCTGCTTCATCCTGAATCAGATTATTATTAACAGTATCAAATACCGCAGCGTTCAGCCGCCGGTGCTCCGAATCACATCGCACAATACGGAAAACTGCGTCTCCCTGTCTATTACGGATAACGGCATCGGTATCAAACCAAGTGAAATAAGCCGCGTCTTCGATAAAGGCTTCGTCGGCAGCAACGGAAGAGTCGGAGCAAACGCTACCGGAATGGGTCTGTATCTGTGCAAACAGCTCTGTGCGAAGCTGGGAATCGATATCGATATAAAATCGGAAGTCGGAAAATACACCACTGTTCTGCTGTATTTTCCGAAAAGCGATCACTTAAACATGTGATTTCCGTATGTCGCCTATCAAAGTATACATCCATACAAATGCGGCGATTGATTTTATATCCGATGAATGCAAGCGCCGCCACTCTGTATCTTACAAATTTGTTAGATAAAATCAAAGTACATCTATACCATACCCGCACTTCCGCATGTAAAATACATATCGAACAAGTCTAAACAGAAAGGCGGCAGCACAATGACTTCTATACAAAAAACACCTATGAATACAACCCCAACGGCTTCGAAATCCATCAGCCACAACACACCCACCCCTGTACTCCACGTAGAGCACATCGAAAAATACTACGGCGGCCAAAGCACCGTCACCAAAGCCCTTGACGACATCAGCTTCCAAGTCCGTCCCGGAGAATACGTCAGCATTATGGGCGCTTCCGGCTCCGGCAAGACTACGCTGCTCAACTGTATCTCCACCATCGATACCGTAAGTGCCGGACATATCTTCTTAGACGGAAAAGATATTACTTCCATAGATGATAATGACATAGCGGCATTTCGCCGTGACAATCTCGGTTTCGTTTTTCAGGATTTCAACCTGCTGGACACATTGACGCTGGAAGAAAATATCGCCCTGCCCCTGACGATCAGCGGTATTCCACCCAAGGAAATTGATGATCGTGTGTATAAAATTGCAGAAAAATTACAGATAAGCGATGCACTGCAGAAATTCCCTTCTCAGGTATCCGGCGGTCAGAAGCAGCGCTGCGCCTTTGCCCGTGCCGTAATCTGTGATCCTAAGCTGGTCATGGCGGATGAACCCACCGGTGCGCTGGACTCCCACGCTTCCCGTATTCTGTTAGAGATCATGTCGGATCTCAATAAAGACCTTGGCGCCACGATCCTCATGGTGACGCACGACGCATTCTGCGCCAGCTACGCAGATCGCATTCTGTTCTTAAAAGACGGAAAGATTTTCAATGAAATACGAAAAGGAGAGAAAACACGCAGTATATTCTACCATGAGATTCTTGACGTGCTCTCTCTGTTAGGAGGTGACAGACCATGCTGAGAAAATTATCGATCCGCAATGCCAAGCGTCAGTCCAGAGAGTATTCCCTCTATTTTATCACTCTGGCGTGTACTGTTTCATTTATGTATGCTTTCAATACCTTGGTCTTTTCGGATATGCTCAAAACATTTTCCGGCGCAGAGATACTGCCCTACATGATCGTGGCCGCCTCTTTACTGGTCGTGCTTGTCATGGGCTGGATCGTTGGCTATATGACTAATTTTATCCTGAAAAAGCGCAGCCGGGAACTGAGTATCTACATGCTGTCCGGTATTCCGAACCGCTCCGTAAGCAGACTTGTTTTCTATGATAACACGCTGATCGGTGCTTTCGCATTTGCGCTTGGGCTTCCCGTCGGTATCCTGTTGTCACAGATTCTGGAATCTGTTCTTGACCATATGTTTGGGATAAAGTATACATTCCGCGTTCACTTTTCATGGAACGCCACGGGACTTACACTCCTGTATTTCTTGTCCATCCTCCTTCGCGCAATCCGCAAAAACCGGAAATGGGTGCGCAAAATAAGCGTTCATGACCTGCTGATGTTTGACCGTCAAAATGAAAAAAGTCCGGTAACAGGTAATGCCTCTGCTGCTGTTGTATTGGTCATATCCGTGCTGTCAGGCTGCATGGGCGTATTCCTGATAACGACTCTGCCACTTGGCGACGGCTATGATATTTTAATCGGAATCATCTGCCTTGCACTTTTTTTGATCGGGTTTTTCCAAAGCATTCCTGCCTTCCTTGTCACACACTTTGCAGGGCGTACCGAATGGAAGTACCGTCATAACAGATTGGTGATCTTCCGGGAATTTACGGCGAAGATCCGTTCCACAAGCGCCGTCCTGGGGGTTCTGTCGGTTCTGTTCATGCTGTCTCTGACTTTTATGGGTATTGGCACATCCGTCTACATGATTGCCGATCAGCATGTGGAACAGCGCGTGTTTGATATAATGATCCTGCACCAATCGGAATTGTACGACTTTGCAAGCTATGAAAACACCTTGCGCAGCAATTTCCCGATCCGGTCATGCCACAGCTACGGCATATATACCGATGAAAAAGATGATTTCCTCACAGTCCGAAACAGAGTTATCACAGACACAGGAAGCGGCGATATATTCCTGTACAAAGAATACAAATACGACACCTATATGCGGCAGAGCGACTATCAGAAGCTGCGTGAAATGCTCGGCTATCATTCCGTATCTCTTGATCCGTCCCTTTGCTATGTCCACTGTATGCCCGCGCTGGAAAATGCTTTCCAAAGCTTGATTCGGGAAAGAGATGATTTAAACCGTGCCGGATATTCTTTTGCGGCGGACGGTATTTTCTGCGAACCCTTCAACCAGATGGAGACTTACGGAAATGGCTGGGATTATTGCGTGATCGTTCCTGATGCTGCCGTGAACCGGATGAAAGTATTATACAGTCTGCTTGCAGTCATAACAGAGTCGCCTCTTGACAGCAGTGATTCGAAACGCCTCATGCAGCTCTGCGATGGGCTTGTCCCGCTAGAAAGAAATGTTGCGGTCAGCACATGGGTTGACGATATAGATCTAGGAGCCACATCCTTGTTGCAGGATGCAGATTACCTCACCGGCAGGTGGGGTGACCAGGATAATTTAGTAATATATTACTCTATGGCAATCTGCCTGTTTTACCTTGCGCTGATCTTCGAAATCATCGGCTCGGCGATCCTCGCGACACAGATTCTCAGTGACAGAGAGAAAACGCGTAGACAGGATCATATTTTGAGCCGACTTGGAATGAATGAAAAACTGATCACACAATTAAACAACCGTCGGTTCACGCTAATCTTTTTGCTTCCTCTCCTGCCGGCGTTTATGATTAGCGGCAGCTTTGTGTATATCATTGCTTTGAAAATGCGATCGGCGGTTTTCCACCTCAACGCCATGGACAATCACCTGTGGATTATGAGAGCACTTGGTATCTCTTATATCTTCTTTATACTGCTGTACGGCATTTACTATATTGCCGTGCAGGAGGCGTCGATCCGCCGCTCCTGACTGCTGCAAATTGTCAATGGTTTCTGATAATCCATACTTTCTATATTGTAATTAATAGTTTCTGAAAAAAACGGCAGCTGATTGTCTGTTAAGATAATCGCTGCCAAAAGGTAAACAGTATTCATTTTTTATGTTATATCTTTCTTAACAAACTTAATGTTTCTTTCAATTTGTATCTACCTGAGCAGCGAAAATTTTACTGCATAATTCTGTATATTCGTCATATGAAATTATAGTACCATTCAAAGTATATTTCGTTTCAGACTCTGAATCATTTGGGTCAACAAGTTCCTCACCGAAATTCATTTCTGCAACTAAGTTATCAGCTCCTTCAAATTTTTCCATATGGTAAGCTTCATATCCTGCATTCATGCTGTTACTATACATAATCCATACAGCTCCATTATAATAAGTATAAGAAAGCATTAGACCATTGCCTTCTCCTGCAGCAAATATATATACCTTGTTATTACGCGCATCAAGGTATATTCCGCCATAAGGACCGCTGATAACCAGTTCATCTTCTCCATCATTGTCTAGATCGACTCTCTCTCCAACAGAATATGAGTCCCATTCTTCAGAGCCCATATTTAAATCAGTAATATAAAATGCCGATGTCAAATCTGTGGGGTCAACTGCATCTATTGAGCCATTGATAAATAAATCTAACAGTTCTTCTGTTGTCTTTTCCGAATCCGGATTTTCAACCGCCTGTGCACTGTTTTCCGGCTGATCTACAGATGATTCCATTGCATTTATGGCTTCATCTTCTTCTGCTTCTGAATATGCATTCTCAATTACTTGCACATTGCTTTCCTGTTGATTTACAGTGGATTCCTCTGTATTTATGATTTCATCTTCTTTTATCTCTGAATCTGAACTCTCACTCGTCTGTATATCGCTTTCTTGCTGATTTGCAGCAAATTCGTCTTCTTTTGCCTGCCCACAAGCGACAATGCTCAAAGCCGTTAGAGAAGCACATACCAATATGGTTATCTTTTTATGCTTGTTCATATACATATCTCCCAGGAAGTCATTACAAAATTTTTTATTGAATTATACAATTTCATTATTTTATCACATATGCATACACAACTCCACCAAAATTTTCTTAATCTACCAACGCATGATCATTTTAAAAAGTATTTCAGGCACTAAATATTGACTACCTTCTTAGCGCCTGATTATTCTATTATGCATATTGTCAATCTCTACATGCATTTGTATGAAATTCAGATCAATGCATCTCGAAAAACATTTCTGACCTCTCTTCCAGTTCTTCTCAGAATCTGCATAGCTACATGATTACTCCTCATACAACAATATGGTCAAATTATTCGTGCTGAAAGTTCTGCTGAAAGTAACATCCTGTGCCTGCTTCACAATCATTTCTATACCTAAACTGTCATCCTCCAACACTTCTCCCCTTTGCAACGCCTCCGCTTTCTTCTCCTTATAATACGTAATGGGATCAAATAGCCTGCCCGCACACCGCATATGTAGGATGATCTCCTTATCCATCCGCATGATCCGGACATCCGCATACTGCCCCTCCCGTTCGGAAAGGCAATGCTCAAATATGATGAGCAGCATTTCCTCCACCGCCAGCCCGATGGTCATGGAAATCTTGGACGACATCTCTTTTTCCTTACAGAAAAGAGTGATTTTCTCCGAGGCCTCTGCGGCAGCCGCCGCCGTATTCTCCACTGTAAATGCCAGATACCTCTCCTCTTCCTCATAGCGGTCATCCAACATGAGCATTCCCTTGAGATGTTCGTTCCTCTCACACTTCGTACAGACCACAGCCATGTTCACAAGAAGCGTCACACCCTCCGCTGCCACAAAAGACAACCAGATCAGTCCCGGAAGCCGAATATAGGAAAAGCAAAGCGCCGACAACACCAGCACCGCAAAACCTCTCAAAAAAGTGAGCATGTTCGCCAGTCCTATCTTTTCCGTCGTAAAGTAGTAAAAAATATAAACATGGTTCATCATCCCCGGTAAAAAGCTGACCGCGAACATAATTACAGCCGGGACGAGCTGCGGCAGGTCCGTCACGCCAAGCGCAGACCCGATCAGACGGGCAGACAGACAGATGACTGCCGTCATAATGAGAACTACACCGTTTCCTTTACGCACCGCCTCCCGCACTACCGTCCGCATGCTGATATTATCTTTTTCACCATAAAAGACTCCGATCAGCGGCGTGATCGTCTGGGCAATGCCGGATATCACGGAATTCGAGAAATTATTAATGGTTCCGATCACCGCAAACACCGTCAGCCCGTCCTCGGAAAGTGCCCGCAGAATAATGTAATTTAACACCACCGTCCGGAAAATATTGCACAGATTATTCAACGCCATGGAACTTCCCGTCTTCACGATCTGCACGACACTATCTCCCACGCGCTTCACTTTTCCGAAGGTAAATCCCGACGGCCTCCCCAGCAGGAGAAAAAGCCCGAAGAGATCCCCGCAGAGTGTACTTAAGACAAAAGAAAAAGCCACACCGCGCATACCCAGATTCAACACGCCTACAAACAGAACATTAAACAGCAGATCAAACACAAACATCATAAGGAACATATAAGTTCCCTGCCTAGGACGACCATCCACCTTAAGAAAATTGAACGGATAATACATGAGGGAGACGGAGGTGCCGCCAAGCAGCAGTGTCTGACCATATTCCAGTACATACGGCTCTGTACTCGGGGTCGCGCCCAACACACGGACAAGCTGTGGAAACAGTGCCAGCCCGATAACAGTTACCAGTACCGAAAAGGCAAGCGTCAGCCAGAGAGCAAGCGTGATATAGGAATCCGCCCTATCTTTTTCATTCCTACCGATACACACGGAGGCATTGGTAGACGCACCTACGTTGATCAACGCTCCCAGCGTGGCAAAAGTAAAATAGATTGGGTTTACGATATTCAGCGCGGCAAGTCCGCCCGCTCCTATGTAATTACCCACGATCACGCTGTTGGCAACGATCGTGACCGTGGTGCCGATCAGCGCGATTACAGAGGGAGCCATGTACTTCTGCACGGCTGTCCGTACAAATGCGTCGTTGGTTTCGAAATATCCAGCGCTGTTTTGTTGATGTGCGATTATGTCCGGTTGCGTGTTTGTGTTGGTCGGTATATCGATATTTCTCTGTACGTTTATGCTGCTCTGTATGCCTATATTGCCCTGTATATCCATATTGGTCTGTTCACCTGCCTCTCTAGGATTGTTTGGATTGTGTTTGTAGGTTATTATGAAATTATAAATTGTTATACTTTATCTGTCAATTATATTATTTATACATCATATAGAACACAATGTTTTTTATACCCTTTTGATTCATTTGTTACTTTTTACACATTAGTCAAACCAACAGCTCACAGTGGATAGGAAAAACAATATTTATCTCAAAGTAATTATGCCGGGTATAAGCCGGAAACTTGAATAGAGTTTACATACTACAAGCCATTTAGTATAATAAAAATACAAGCATTTGGAAAACGTATCATACCAGCAAGGCATTCAGAAAGCAGGTGATTATAAGCCAGACGATAAAGAAATAATCATCAATTTGATTGACAGCTATAGCAACCTACAGCGCATTAAAAAGGCAGATGATCCAGAAAAAGAGCTTGATTACCAATTAAAAGTACTAAAAGCAAAACTTGAATCATTCGGTATTGTAACAACTGATTTAGATTTATGATAACAGTAAAAATCCACCGCGAATCTGCGATGGATTTTTTGGCTATTCAACAGATGTAATTTCTTCTAACATTAGATTTTCAAGTCTCGAAATATCCGTGAAAACAATCTTTTTCCCACGCGCGTAGAGTTGTAGTATGCGCTTCATTTTTGTGCTTATTTCAGTCTGTAGGGAATATTTGACAGGAACGGGGTTATTATTACGGGTATGTATATGGTCAAGATATTTTGCTGTAATCGGAAACATATTCTGCAAAAGAAATGCGGCTTGTTTTCCGTCATAATCTCCCATAACAATCGTCAGGCAATTTCCATATTTTTCTATTTGTTTATCATAGATTGCTTGGAACTTTTCAACACGACTGCTGAGTTTAACCAACCAGAGCAAAGATGTTTTATCATCACGCATACAATAAAAAGTAGGACGCTAATTGCCATTTTCCTTATTTTGCATGAGGTTTGGATCGCTTACTTTTGTAAAATACTCGTCCTTAATATGATAAACATATCCTTCTTGGTAATTCATAATATTTTCTCCGTAAAAACAGCCTTATCACCTAAGCGATAAGGCCAGAATTTTCAAGCCGGACATTTATTAGACGCTTCCGGTAAGCGAACAATATTTTCGGGCCGTACACTTATTAGTCGCAGACGGTATGCGAACAATATTTTCGATGGCGGATTGCTCCGTCTCTAATATTATTATATGAAACCAGATAAAATATGTCAATCAAATTTCGTAATTTTTTTCGCTATTTATTATTGATTAATAAACAAATCAATATTTATGTGACAAACCTCCAAAAACACCAAGTTTGTCACATGAATGTCCAAAACTTCTATACAAATCTCAACCAAACTACAAAAACGAACACAAAAAAGCAGAGCTACGTCATCACATGACCACCGCTCTGCTTTTCATATGATATTTGAAAAAAGTAAAGTTCCCGAAAACTAATCGCTATTTTTCCCCCTGCGCATAACATTCCCATACAGCAAAGAAATCCGGACATCTCCTTTTATATTGAGGATAAAACGCCAAAGTCAGCTCGTCATATGTTAAAGCAGCACAATACAATTTATCCGCAATGATATTAAACGTATCATTTTCAGTCTTTATAGGACACATATTTCTGTTTTTCATATAAACAAGTTCTTCTTCATATCCGTACCGATGATGATTCGTCCCGTACCGTATATCCCGCAGTACCATCTGCTGCACAAGCGTTTCATTGAGATTAACATTAGCAAGGTGACTACTGATCAGGAAATCTTTGCGATAGAGTTTTCCCAGTGCCTGAATCTGAATAAACCAAAACCGATTCACATTTTCAACCGGCCAGTCAGGGTTACTATATTCATCTTCTCTCGGCGGCATATTGATGAAATCCGCGTTATCGTCATATGTGAATTCAAATCCAAAATCGTATCTTATTCCGCTTTTGAAAATAATACGATACATATTATTTTCATCAATAAAACACCACCCCAGGCTGCTGTCTGTATTCACACCAAACCGGTCTATACGCTTCATATATTCAGCCGGTGTCATTACATCCCGACTCGAAATTCTCACTACAACAGACAAGTCCACATCACTGTAACAATCATGATAACTCTTATCCATCGCTTCCCGCACTTTTTCACTCTTTTCCTCATCTCTCTTAATGATCACATCTCTGATTTTGACACAATCTACTTCCGGAAACAGGAATATATTGTCTATAAAAAAGTCCAACTCCATTGTTACAATATCTTTATCAATCCGCATATCCACACTCCCGCCTGCTCCGATTCAGCTGCCCCAATTACTAATGCACCACTCTCACATCATTCTCATTCTTAGGATTGACCATCACAGTCACTTCCTCCAATTCCACGGTGTCAAAAGAAGCAATTTTACCTTCTTTCAGGTTCTTCAACAGAATATCCTTCGCTTCCATCATCAGCGCCGTATCGTCATTGTGATTCCTCCAATACCAAGAGAATTCAATCCTGTTAGTCTGTTCGTCCAGATATACAAAAGGCTTTGCACGTTTCGCATTATAAGTCACATGAAACCTAACGGTGTTCTCCGGAATACTGCGATCCGTCTGAATTTCACCCATGCCGGCAACATATGCCCCGCCGGCGCCTATGAGCGTCCATCGATCCTCCATCGGCACAAATGTCACATCAAAATCCTCCGTCTGCATATCCGTTTCACCTAAGATATACTTCCCGCCATACTCAAATCCGCTAAACTCCGTAAATGCCACACCTGTGCCGATTCCGCACAGTAACACCCCTAAACAAAATACACCGATCAATATTTTATGCTGTCTGCTCATACGCTGCCTCCTTATCGGACTTCTCCGTCATTTCATCTTTACCGTATTGATTACCGCTGTCATCTCCATTATCTTTCTTCCTGATCAACAGGCTGAATGCTCCGAAGGAAAGAGAACCCAGACAGAGAAGTCCGCCCAGACAAATCAGGAAAATCCCTACAAACGGATATCCCTGCGCCAGAAGAACAGGTATCGCACCGACTCCCATCAATACGATCATCGCCATACACGCACAGAATACGCCAAACAGCAGCCACGCCGCATTCCACATAAACTTCAGGCAAAAGACACACAATCCGACAAACCATCTCCATGCCATTACCATTCCCCGTCCCACTGCCCTGAAAAAATTACCGATACGCCCTTCCATCTCTTCCGTTCCTTTCCGCTTGCCCCGGCTCTCCTGCAAAGTCTCGCCTGTTTCTGCTTTTCTTCTTGTAAAAGGTCTGCTGCACCAACCGGCAAAAGCACGGCACTTTCCGCCCAGCCATCGAAACCCATGCCCGATTCCCCGCAGGGCACCTGCCAGTACTTCTTTCACACGCCTGCCTGCCCGCCGCCATACAGACTCTCTGCCATTCACAGTATCTGTTTCCGAATTAACATGATAAGCCTCCAGAATTTCCGCCGCAAGCTCCTCGACTGCACCAAAATCCCGAATAGCCTCTTCCTCGCTCAGCCCCTTCTGAATCTTCATATCAATATGCTGGGCATACTCCGCCAGAATATCTTCCTGCTCCTGATTTTCCAATATACTGAGGTACTCTCTCAGCTCCGATAAAAATTTTTCTTTATTCATGTCCGCCCTTCCCCTTCAAAAATCCGTTGACTCTTGTCTGAAATTCTTCCCATTCCGCCGACAAAGAATCCCGATACAAGATCCCCGCCGCCGTCAGATGGTAATATTTCCTCGGCGGTCCCTCAGAGGATTCCCGCAGATAAGTCTCGAAATATCGCTCATTGGTAAGCCGCTTCAGCAAGGGATATATGGTTCCCTCGTTCACATCAATCACCTGAGAGACTTCCTCTACAAGCTCATACCCGTACATATCTCTCTGGTACACGGATTCTAAGACGATGAGTTCCAGTACTCCTTTTTTAAATTGTGGATTCATGATGATCCTCCTCTTATTCTAGTATCAGATTAAACCTACTACTATGTAATGTCAAGTACTAATTTATTTAAGATAGTATTAAAAAATTTTTAAGGTGAAATAGGTTCCAAAATAAAGAAGAGCCATTTACTGCACAACTTTCGTGCCATAAATAGCTCAAATTTACATCCTATATTCTTCATAATCGAATCTACATCCTCGCCTCCATCAAATTACTGGAAGAATAGCGCCTAAGCCCTCTGTAGAATACGAAAACCGCCACCACCCAAATACAAAAAGTATATCCTAATACCCCAAGAAATGTCCCCGCATCAAACGCAACCATAATATGCACCGGATGATAGACCGCCATGCCCACTGGAATGACATAATAGAGCAGAAATCTCGCTTTTCCTCGGAAAATACCGTCCGGATAAGTCGCAAAACTAATCATGCAATTGATCATGTGGCGCCCGAACATATCCGTTCTCACAAACCAGAAAGACAGACTCCCCACCAGCAACGCAAATGCCGTAATGATCAATGCTCCCGTTACCGTAAACAGAAGAAAGAGCAATAAGCGACCAATATTGAAACTGAAAACACACAAGAGCACCACTCCATACAGGAAATCACCAATTGCTGACGTCTCGGTAGAGGAAGTCATCACGCTGAGCAGAACACTCTTCGGCTGCACCAGATAAGCGTCCAGTTTGCCACTGACAATCAGTTCATGTAAGTAGAACGTCCTTGCAAACAAAATACGTGACAACCCGAAACTACTGGCAATCAGCCCCCACAACAGCATGACCTCCCTCATGGTATATCCGCCGATATCCTCCCTCAGACTAAACAAAATAGTCCACTGTATGATAAATGCTGCATTGTTAAGCATCATAAAAAGAATATTCGTAAGGAAAGTAACCTTATTGACCATTTCTTTCATAATATTGTATTTTACAGAAAGCAGACAAACCCGCAATTGATTTTTAACCACCGTTGACATACAGTTTCTTAACCCCCTTTCGATAGATCCAGAACATCAGCACACTCCCGGCTGCCAGGTACATGACCTGTGCCGACAGGATTTCCACACACTTTTGTGTACTGAAATCCACGATCAGTTTTGCCGGCCCGTAGCATACTGTATAAATCGGTGTCATTTTAAATAATACCTGTAACCTGGCCGGAAATATTTCAACCGGAAATAATGTTCCCACCACCAGAATCAATTTGTCGTACAGCCACTGAAAAGGGGACGCATCCTCGATCCAGAAAGCCAGCAGACTGATACAAAGTTTGAAAGTCGCATTGATCATAATGCCCATTACAGTGCATAGAACAATTGCCGGAAGTGTAATTGCCCTAAAGCGCGGCAGTCCGCCCACCATTGTCATGCCCATCACTAGGGCAAGAGCCATGTACATGGGCATCTGCACACTCCACTCTCCCATGTATTTTGCCAAAATATACAACGGATAATAGTATGGTTTATTCATCATATAAGCGATATTCCCGCCACGGATATCCATTGACGCCTGCCTCGCTATCGTAGCCGAGCGGGCTCCAAACCAGATCATCTCTGTCATCATGACATACCAGATCATCTGCTCTTTCGTATAACCTGCAATTAATTCCCCGGAAGCGCCGTACATATAATCCCAGAGATTCACAAATACGAAATTAATAATAAAATAGCTGACAAACCCCATAGCAATATTAGCTGCATATTGTAAATTCTCCATCAACACAGATCGATAAATAACTGCGTATTTTCTCATGATTCTAATGTCACCTTCCCCTCCGACCTATATATCTCCACGATAATATCTTCCAAAGGCATATCTCCATATTTCAAATGTTCTATGGAGTCATCCAACACGATCCGCCCGTCATTGACAATAATGACACGTTTACAGAGTTTCTCAATGTCTCCCACATCGTGACTTGTCAGAAAAATAGTAGTATGAAGTTCCCTGTTCATCTGCCTGATCAACGAGCGGACCGTCTCTTTGACTACCGGATCGAGTCCAATCGTCGGCTCATCAAGGAATAAGACCTTCGGCTTGTGAATCAGGGATGCCGCAATCTCACAGCGGATACGCTGGCCAAGCGAGAGATTTCTGACCGGTGTATTGATAAAAGCGTCCAGCTCAAAAAGCTCTCCAAGCTCCCCTATGCGCTCTTCCGTCTCTTTATCCGGAATATCATAGATTGCACCGAAGAATCGGAAATTATCATAGGGCGTCAAATGTGTCCAGAGCTGCTCCTTCTGCCCGAATACAGTTCCGATCTGATAAGCGAGCCGCTTCCTTTTTTTCGTCGGATCAAGCCCCATCACTTCCACGCTTCCGCCATCCGGATAAAGAATGCCTGTCAACATCTTAATGGTCGTACTCTTCCCTGCACCGTTTGGTCCGATGAAAGCCAGCATCTCTCCCTCATCCACTTCAAAAGAAATCCCGTCTACCGCCTTGATTTCTTCCGTTCGCGGACTGATGATCGCCTTGATGCTGCCACGCATTCCCTTTTCCTTCTGCCTTACCCGGAATGATTTTGATAAATCTTCTACTTTGATTGCCTGCATTGCTGTCTCCTCCCTCGTAGTCTTAAATTATGCATATAAAAAGAACCGCTCTGTTACATACACCTTTGTGTATATACCATGCGGTTCTCCTATCTTCTATCCTGATTACCGCATAGCCAAATAAGACTTTCCGTCTTACGGCCATGCGCTTTGTCGGCTTTCCGCCGCCCTCAGGCTGTGACCGTAATCTGAAAAATCTGCTGCACTCGAATAATCATTGTAAATAGGACTTTATTAATTTCAAACATATTCTTATCTCCGCTTCAAGTTTTCAGATAATGTATCACAGACTTTTTTAAATGTCAAGCATCTTTTTATGAGAATTTTACCTAAATTTTTTTGCCGAGAATTTTCACATCAAATCATTATCTAAAAAATCCGGATAAATCTACGAATACCGCGAAATATACCAGACCTCCTTGAAAAAGCTTCTAATTGACGTAAAAACATTTATTGTATTTACTATAATTCCCATGTTAGAATACTCCACAAGGACAACCGTGTTGCAGGGTGGGCTGACCTTCTATTCTTTTAAGAATGGAGGTGACGCCTATGGAAAATCGTTTCAATTTTAAGGATTTAATGACCTTTGGTCTTTTCCTTTTGGCGCTGCTTACATTCGTATTTACGTTCTGTAAGTAACGTCATACATAGAAAAACCACCCCTAAACTTTGGCCGAGCGACGGGGTGGCATTTCTATCTCAAACTAGGTCAACCCACCTTGTGGGCGGTTGTTCCTTCTATGTTTTTAATATAGCATATCTTAAATCGATTTACAACAATCAATTTTACAGCGCCTACTCCTTATCATGAATCTCACTATGCAGTTCCTGCAGCGATTTCACCTCACTGCTGTTATGCGTCTTCAGATAATGGATTCCCTCAGCAGTCACTTTCGCAGCGGCAACCGTCGTGATATACGCCGCTTTTGCCTTGATCGCCGCTTTCCGCAGATAGCTGTCGTCATGCACGCTGTCTTTTCCTACGGGCGAATTGATGATCAGGTCAAAATCGCCATTGGTGATCATATCTCCCACGTTCGGGCGGCCTTCGTACAGCTTTTTCGCCTTCGTTGCCGGAATGCCCGCCGCCGTGATCAGATTATAGGTTCCTTCCGTAGCCACGATCTTAAAACCGTCCTCCGCAAGGCTCTTCGCCACCTCCACGACTTCATCCTTATCTTTTTTATTAACAGAAATCAGCACTGTTCCCTCAAGCGGCAGCTTCGACTGTACCGCCTCCTGTGCCTTGAAGAACGCTTCGCCATAAGAACGTGACAGACCAAGCACCTCTCCGGTGGAGCGCATTTCCGGTCCCAGAATGGGGTCCACTTCCGGGAACATATTGAAGGGGAACGCTGCCTCCTTCACACCGTAATTAGGGATCACCTGCTCCTTCAATTCCCTTATCGGCGAAGGACGACCGGTAATTTCCGAAGTAATGATATCTGTTGCAAGGGGCACCATACGGATATTGCAGACCTTGGACACTAACGGCACCGTACGGGATGCTCTCGGATTGGCTTCCAAAACGAAAACCTTACCATTCTCAATTGCATACTGCATGTTCATCAGTCCCTTGACATGCATCTCCTCCGCAATCTTTCTGGTGTATTCCTTGATTGTCTCCACACTTTCCGCCGGAATATGTACGGAAGGAATGATACACGCCGAATCTCCGGAATGAATACCGGCAAGCTCAATATGCTCCATCACCGCAGGCACAAAAGCATGGGTGCCGTCGCTGATGGCATCCGCCTCGCATTCCAGCGCATGATTCAGGAAACGGTCGATGAGAATCGGCCGGTCAGGCGTCACGCCCACCGCAGCATTCATATATTCCGTCATGCTCTCATCATCGTAAACCACTTCCATTCCTCTGCCGCCAAGCACATAGGAAGGGCGAACCATTACCGGATAGCCGATTCTCGCCGCGATGGCAAGCGCCTCTTCCACCGTGGTCGCCATTCCCGACTCCGGCATGGGAATTTCCAGTTTCTCCATCATGGCGCGGAACTGGTCACGATCCTCCGCCAAGTCAATGACAGAAGGTGATGTTCCCAGAATCCTGACACCGTTCTTCTCCAGTTCGGACGCAAGATTAAGAGGCGTCTGCCCGCCGAACTGCGCGATCACGCCGAGAGGTTTTTCTTTCTTATATATGCTCAGAACATCCTCTAAAGTAAGAGGCTCAAAATACAGCTTATCGGAAGTGTCGTAATCGGTTGACACCGTCTCCGGGTTACAGTTCACGATAATCGTCTCGAATCCCAGCTTTTTCAGCGCCATGGCCGCATGTACGCAACAGTAATCAAACTCGATTCCCTGTCCGATACGGTTCGGTCCGCCGCCAAGGATCATGATCTTCGGCTTATCCTCATTGATCGGATTTTTGTCCGGTGCGTTATAGGTTGAATAGAAATATGCGCTGTCCTGCGTTCCGCTGACATGAACGCCTTCCCAAGCCTCTTCCACGCCCAGCTCCAGACGGCGGTTACGGATATCCTCCTCGGGAATCTCCAAAAGCTGACTTAAATATTTATCGGAAAAACCGTCTTTCTTGGCTGTGATCAGCATTTCATCCCGCAGCATGCTGCCCTTGCATTGCAGAATCGCTTCCTCTTCCTCCACCAGCTCCTTCATCTGTTCGATAAAGTAAGCCTTCACCTTGGTGATCTCATGGATTTCCTCTATCGTTGCACCTTTGCGAAGCGCCTCATACATCAGGAAATGGCGCTCACTGGAAGGTGTGATCAGCCTTCTGAGCAGTTCTTCCTTGGACAAAGTATCAAAATCCTTCGCATGTCCCAATCCGTAACGTCCCGTCTCAAGAGAACGAATTGCCTTCTGGAAAGCTTCTTTGTAGGTCTTACCAATACTCATGACCTCACCCACGGCACGCATCTGCGTTCCCAGCTTGTCCTCAACACCTTTAAACTTTTCAAATGCCCAGCGGGCAAACTTAATAACCACATAATCGCCGTCAGGCACATATTTATCCAAAGTACCGTACTTACCGCAGGGAATATCTTTCAGAGTAAGACCTGCCGCCAGCATGGACGATACAAGCGCGATGGGGAATCCCGTCGCCTTAGAAGCCAATGCGGAGGAACGCGAAGTACGGGGATTGATCTCAATAACAATGATCCTGTCCGTCACCGGATCATGGGCAAACTGCACGTTCGTACCGCCGATCACCTGCACGGATTCTACGATCCTGTAGGCCTGCTCCTGCAGCTTCTTCTGGCACTCTTCCGAAATGGTCAGCATCGGGGCGGAACAGAAAGAGTCTCCCGTATGTACACCCAGAGGATCTATATTCTCTATAAAGCACACTGTGATAATGTTATTGTCCGCATCACGCACTACTTCCAGTTCCAGCTCTTCCCAGCCGAGAATGGATTCCTCTACCAGAACCTGTCCTACCAGACTGGCCTGCAGACCTCTGGCGCATACCACCTGCAGCTCTTCCTTGTTGTATACCAGACCGCCGCCGGCACCGCCCATCGTATAAGCGGGGCGCAAAACCACCGGATAGCCCAGCTTCTCCGCGATAGCAAGCGCTTCCTCCACAGAGTACGCCACCTCACTGCGGGCCATCTCGATACCGAGCGCATTCATCGTCTTCTTAAATTCAATACGGTCTTCTCCACGCTCGATGGCATCCACCTGTACGCCTATGACCTTCACGTTATATTTATCAAGAATACCCGCCTTATTCAATTCGGCACACAAATTAAGCCCAGATTGCCCTCCCAGATTGGGAAGCAGCGCATCGGGGCGTTCCTTTGCAATAATCTGCTCTAAACGTTCTACATTAAGCGGCTCAATATAGGTCACATCAGCCGTCTCCGGGTCCGTCATGATCGTTGCCGGGTTAGAGTTAACAAGTACGATCTCATATCCCAGCTTCCGAAGCGCCTTGCACGCCTGCGTTCCCGAATAGTCAAACTCACAGGCCTGTCCGATAATGATCGGCCCCGAACCAATGATCAACACTTTGTGAATATCTGTTCTGCGTGGCATAACTTTCCTCCAATCTTACTGAAACTGCGAATCCACTCGTATGCACAGATCCGCCTGTGAAAATTTTCACAGTATTTTCCTGTCTTTTGTCACATTTCGCTACCGTTCACTATTCTATCATTAGATTAGTAGAGGTGTCAATTCGATATAATCCCTAATTGCCATTATATCAAATTCATGCTATAGTAATCCTACTTACCAAATTACTGAATAGGGGATGATATACAATGGATTTATTACAGGATTGGCATGTGCAGGAGACACTGGACAGTGAAGAGGAAATATTCCACCGCTCGACCAATGAAGAAAATTTATTTTTTCATGCGGTATGCTCCGGAGATATTGATTTCGTATATCAAAACTGCAAAGAAAAGCGTTTTACCGAATCCGAAGGTGTCGGAATACTCTCGCGCGATCCGGTGACCAATCTGAAATATCATTTTGTGATCACAACCGCATTCATTACGAGGTTGTGTGTGGAATCCGGCATGGAAAATGAACTGGCTTTTCGTCTCAGTGATTTCTATATTCTGAAGCTTGACAATCTCCACACCACGCAGGCGGTGACCGATCTTCACGACCGCATGGTACTGGATTTCACCGGCAAAATGCGGCTTTTAGTCAGAAATATCGGCACATCCAAATCAACCGGGGATTGTATTGATTACATATACACCCATATCAAAGAGCGTATCACAATAGAGGACCTTGCCGACTATACGGGATTATCCACAAGCTACTTGTCCCGTCTTTTTAAGAAGGAAACCGGTATATCGATCAGCGACTATATCCGTGAGAAAAAGATTGAAAAGGCACAAAATCTCCTGAAGTACTGCGATTACAGCCTGATCGAGATAACAAATTATCTGTCTTTCTCATCACAAAGCCACTTTATACAGTTATTTAAGAGCTATACCGGCATGACTCCCCTTAAATATCGTAATCTACACGCCCATTCCAGTTGGAATGTCGCCGAAGAAAAGAAAACGGATACTGTCTAATCTAAATGACAGTATCCGTTTTCCCGATAGGGAGTATCGTATAATCTATTATCTACTATCTATCTGACTATCACGGCTCTACTTCTCCATCCTCCGCAATTCCGGATTTATTCTGACTTCCGCTGTCGTTTTGGTCATCTGGTGTTTCCTCAGCCCCGTTGCCATCCTGTGAATCGGATGTCTCCGAATCTTCAGAATCTACATCTTCATCATCCCCTGGGGTAGTGGAAATTTCATCCTTCTTCTCGGTATTCGGATTGATCTGCACTTCCCCTGCGTTGCCGGAATTATCATCTGCATCGTTCTCGGAGTCATCTGGCGAAGGCGTTTCGCCCTTTTCTTCTGTGTCGACTTTACCCTTTATAAGATGGATATTAGTAATCTCGATGGTGTGCTCATCAGAAATTTCCTCATCGCCAATCTTACCCATGGAGATTACGAATTCGACTGTCTTACTGGTTGGCTTATCTCCTACCGTTACCGTATAGTTTACAATCTCTTCATCATCAGCCTTAAGTTCTAAGTTCTCATTACAATAGGCGAGATAATTATTTTTAGGATCTTTGAGGCTATAGTTCACTGTTCTTGCTACATCGGATTTGATGTTGAAACTCAACTGATACTCGGCACCCTGTTCCAGTTTCAAAGGTGCTTGCTTCAACTGTACATGCCATGTATCCGTACCAACGTTAGTTATATTGAAGACGGCTTTTCCCTCCTCAACTTTGAATGTTCCTGTTCCATCTTCAAATATGCCACTGCCATCCCAATCCTCTTCACCTTCTGAGAAATCACCATTCTGGATCAGATCCGTACCATCCTCAATTTCAGGATCATCATCTGTATCTTCTCCTGTGTCACTGACTTTTACAACACTGACATTATCAATCTCGATAGTGTGTGTAGGAATCGTCTCATCATCAATCTTGCCCATGGATATCTGGAATGCAATATTCTTACTAGTGACTAATGGATTTCCATCATTGTCGTTACCTACAGTAAAACTATACTCCACTTTGGTTTTTTCATTGGCATTCAGCTCCTTGTCTTCACCACCGTACCATTTGTATTCATTTGTAGGATCCAATAAAGCAAATCTCACTGTTCTTGCTGCGGTGGATTTAATGCTGAATTTGACCGCGTATTCGGCGCCCGCATCCAATGTCAAATCTCCTTGCTTCAACTGTACATGAGAATCTTCCGAACCAACATCAGATATCACATAGGTCGCTTTTCCGTTCTCAAAGCTAACTTCTGCCTTTCCGGCTCCCCAACTTGAGTTCGTCCAGTTAGCCTCACCCTCTGCAAAATTACCATTCTCGATCAGATTGCCTTCAATTGTTTCTTCATCATCTTCATCGTCTGAACCACCTTCGTCACCTGTGTCACTGACTTTTACAACACTGACATTATCAATCTCGATGGTGTGTGTAGGAATCGTCTCAGCATCAATCTTGCCCATGGATATCTGGAATGCAATAGTCTCACTAGTTGCTAATGCATTTCCATCATTGTCGTTACCTACAGTAAAACTATACTCCACTTTTGTTTTTTCGTTGGCATTCAGCTTTTTGTCTTCACCACCGTACCATTTATACTCTTTTTCAGGATCCAATAACGCAAATCTCACTGTTCTTGCTGCGGTGGATTTAATGCTGAATTTGACCGCGTATTCGGCGCCCGCTTCCAATGTCAAATCTCCTTGCTTCAACTGTACATGAGAATCTTCCGAACCAACATCGGATATCACATAGGTCGCTTTTCCGTTCTCAAAGTTAACTTCTGCCTTTCCGGCTCCCCAACTTGAGTTCGTCCAGTTAGCATCACCCTCTGCAAAATTACCATTCTTGATCAGATTGCCTTCAATTATTTCTTCATCATCTTCATCATCTTCATCACCCATATCTCCGCCGAGTTTCTTAACACTGATGTCATCGATCTCGATGGTGGAGGTCGGTGTGGCTATAGGATTACGGTCCTTCGGATCCCAGTTATCGTATATCTGACCCATGGATATCTGGAAGTTTATCGTAGCACAGGTGTCCTTGTCCCCTACCTTCAATGTATATTGTACTTCTTTTTCTTTATCGGCCTCGAGGATTAAGTCTTCCCCGCCATACCAATCATAATTCTTTACAGGATCCAAGAACGCATACTTCACGGTTCTTGCTTCAGTGGATTTGATTTTTAATTTCACAGCGTACTCAGCGCCCTTTTCCAGTGTCAGCGCTTCTTTATACTTTAACTGGATATGATAGTCTTCAGTACCCACATTGGTAATATTGTAGACCGCTTTTCCATCTGCGAAGCTGACAGTTGCTTCTCCCGGTTGCGTAATCGAATTCTCCCAGTTTTCTTCACCATCCGAGAAATCACCGTTCGCAATCATTTCCTTGCCTTCTTCTACCGGTGCTATCTCTTCAGGATCCGTCTCTTCCAATGTGATATTGTCAATCTTTATCGTATGCGGCGTCGAAATCTGTCCGCTTACGGCTCCCATAGTAATACTGAGTACTGCTTCCGGATCTGTATCCTCAGCCATCATAAACTTATGGCTAAAGTTCTGATAGTCTTTGGTCAGATCAATGATCGGCGTTTGGGAATACTGTGTCCAGTCATCATTATGTTTATTACCGTCCCTCTGCAACGCATACTTAATCTGTCTATCAACAGTAGATTTCGCATCGAAACCGATCTTATACCACTTACCTTCTTCCAGCTTGATATCGTTCTGTTTCAGCTGAATGTACCAATCCTGCGCCCCGGTATCTTCGATATCAATTGAGAAAGCATTATCCTCACCATTTAAGTTGTCTACAATATAACCGTTCACTTTGGCAGCTTCATTCACATACACTTCATATCCTACCATGCCGCTGGAGAAATCACCGTTTACAATCAGTCCGTCTTCCCTAATGCTGACATTATCAATATATGTAGTGCCTGCTGCTCCAAGCAGGAAGCGAAGCTCGCTACCATCTGATTCTGCTGCGGTGTTAAACTTATACCTGTACTCTTGCTGCTTTGTAGTCAGAGCACTTTCAAATGTTTCTCCTGCTATAGCAGCCTTTATTGTCTTCGCCTGATCCGCATAGGCATCAAAGCTAAGGACATACGTCTTGCCGCCCTTGATTGCAATAGGCTTCTGATAAACTACTACATCATCGAGCGCAATCTCCGTTTCCGTCTGCGGTACAACTACTTTCAGCTCACGCTCTCTGTCATTCGTAACAGATACGCTTACACCCTTGCTGACATTCCAATCCCAATAAGCAAGACGTTGTCTGCCCGGCTCGTTACCTTCGTCGAAGGAACCATTATATACATAGTTGCCATCCGGCAATACGCTCCTGATGTCCTCTTCTTCCTCTTCTCCCTCTTCCGATTCAATCTTCTCCAATCTGACGTTATCGATATAAACCGCGGCAATGGAGTTCTGTCCGCCCAGATTAAATTCTACTCTGCCGTTAGCGTCACTGTCTGATGTCATTTTGAATTCATGTTCAAACGTATTCCAGTCCTTAGTCAGATTTACCGTGGTTTCGGGCATATACTCGACATATCCATTGTCAGGCCCTTTAATGGCGGTAACCATCGTTCTGTCTTCGTCTGCACATGCATCATAGGTCAATTTATAGTTGCTGCCCTTCTCCATAGGAAGATCTGCCTGCACGATCTGCACGTGATATTTTTCCGTACCGATCTCCTTCGGATTAATATGAAGCACTTCATCTTTGATTTCTGCAGTCGCTGCATCTTCAGCTTCCAGATGAAGCTTCCAGTTCACCTGTTCCGCTTCTGACCCTGACAGGTCTTCTACTTCTGTAAACTCACCGTTAAGGATATAGTTTCCACCTTCGTAAGGATCTCTAAACTGTACATCTGCTTCCGTTTTACTTACATCAGTATCATATTCATCCTTCTGATATACTCTGACATAGTCCACAACAAGCTGCGCATTATCTCCAAACTCCGTATTCTCATCCGGATAGCCTACCCAGCTTCCGCCAACAGCCAGATTCAATATCATATAGAACGGCTGATCATATGGCGCAGGATATGCTGTCTCACCGAATCCTGCTCTCTTAGTAAACCAATCATTTACCGTATAGAACAGCTGGTCATCCACATAGAACCTGAATTCATCGGGATCCCACTCGCACGCATATACATGGAAGTCTTCCGAAAAATCAGCTTCTCCTTCATAAGTTCCCTGCTTCTGTGTATGAGGATTACCGAAATGCAACGTGCTGTACAGCTTATTGGTCTCTTGCCCCATCACTTCCATTATGTCAATCTCACCGCACAGAGGCCACTGTCCGTAGTAACCCTCGACGGTAGGCATCATCCAGAACGCCGGCAGGAATCCTTTACCGCTAGGTACCTTAGCCCTCGCCTCAAATCGTCCGTACTGATAATCATGTTTATTCTGTGTGTTGATCCTTCCGGATGTATACTGTTCTGGATCTCCGTCAGCCTTAGTTTCATCCTTGATTGCCTGAATAACGAGATTGCCGTCCTTAACATATATGTTCTTATCAGAGTCCACATATTCCTGCAATTCCGCATTGACCCAGCCAGGCTCATGCAGTTCTACATTCCAGGAGTTTCTGTCTAACTCCGTGCCGTTAAAGTCATCTTCCCACTCAAGCTTATAGCCGTAAGCCAGCTCTCCCTTATTCTTCGCAGGAATGATTCTGGTATTCTCTGCCTTACATCTCGTGCAGACCTGTCTCTCAAGACCTGCTGCATTCTCTGTAGAATATGCGTATACGCTCCATCTCCCGTAATTATGTCCTAACGGATCCGTAATTTCCTGCTCCTTACCTCCGCACACAGTACAGGTTTTGCTAGTCAGTCCGTTCTCTTCACAGGTAGCTACTCTCAGCGTTTCCGGCGCACCAAACGTATGCTCTGTGCACTCCGACACAGTCACGGCGCATTCCTCTTTTACACCGTTGGCTTGAATCGAGATCGTTACATCACCCGCTTTTTTGCCGGTTACATTACCCTTTTTATCCACGGTAGCCGTCTTGCTATCAGAAGATTTATATGTAACAGACTGTTTGGCGCCTGTGACTTCGATGGATGCATAATCACACAGATTCACTTTTTCTCCGGGCTTGATCACCAACGCATTCTTCTCCAGAATGATCGTAGGTTCTTTGACATTGACCCAGCATTTCGCGGTCACACCATTTGCTGTCGCCGTAATAAGCGCCCTGCCTTTGGCTTTAGCCGTTACTTTACCTTTTGTATTTACTTCGGCAACCGACGCGTTATTGCTCTGCCACTCGACCTTCTTATTTGCGCCGTTGACAGTCGCCTTTAACGCAACATTATTGCCACTTCCTGTCGTATACAGCGTATACTCTTTCTGGTTTAACGCGATGGTCGGCGTGTAATCCTGTACGATAACCTGCACTTTATCCTCAACGCCGTTAGCCGTCATGGTGACTGTTGCCTTTCCCGCCTTCTTACCGGTGAGTTTTCCTTTGCTTACCGATACCACCTTCGTATCAGAGCTCTTCCATGTCACCTTGTTATTGCGTCCGGTCACCTGATAGCCGAGGGTATACTTATTAGCAGTTCCCTTGTTTGTCAGATGAACGACCTTCTCCGCTATGGATGTGGATGTATTCTTAACCTCTACCACGCAAGTGTCTGTCTTATCGTTACATGTTGCGGTTATGACAGCAGTTCCGGCACCGACAGAAGTGATTGCAGCCTTGCCCTTGCCTTTGTCTGCCACCGTAACAACACTTTCATTACTGGAAGACCATGTTACGACATCGTTGTTTGCCGCATTGGTTTTCAGTTCTTTTGTCTCTCCTGTTGTCTCATCGGAGGCATTATTTGTCACAAAGAGCAGAACATTCTCCTCATTAATCGAAATCTGCCCTGGCAACACAGTAACATTACAGATAGTTTCCACACCGTTCGCATTCGCAGTCACGGTCGCGGTACCTTCTTTCTTACCGGTTACTTTGCCGCCACTTACTGTGGCAACCGTTTTATCACTACTTGTCCACTTAACCGTCTTCTTCGATCCTACGACTGTAGGAACCAGCTTGATAGAGCTTCCCGCTCCTTTCGTGCTAAGCTGCATCTCGTTGACATTTAAGGAGATGGTGCTCTCCAGAACGGTCACTTTACAGGACGCAGTCCTGCCGTTTACTCTGGCCGTTATGACTGCCTCACCTGCCTTACCATTCTCACCATCCACAGATGTAACCACACCTCTGCCCTTAGTGTCCGGTACTACCTTGGCAACACTTGTATCGCTGCTACTCCACACAACATCCGTTGCCTTTTTCGTAGCTCCGTTTACTTTCGCCGTCAGCATGATCGAATTGCCCGGCGTATTCTCCTTATCCGAACGATAGATCGTAACCGCTGACTTATTTAATTTCACGCTAGGATCCACCACCGTAACGACACAAGTCTTACGCGGGAAACCGATCCCCGATGAAATGATGGCACTTCCTTTTCTGAGCGGCGTTACGTATCCGTTCTGGTCAACGGTCGCCACATTCACATTATAGGAGACCCATCTCGGTTTCTTATCTCCTTCTTTCTGGTTTTCCATTTTAAGCTGAAGTTCATTGTCTTCATCTCCGATATTCACTGTATATTTTGTGTAGTTGATCTTAACCTCATCTTCTGCTCGGACGGCAGAATTGCCCACAAATAACGCCAGTATAAATATCAGAATTATACTATGTATCAAAATGTTTACTTTCCTTTTCATAGCTCCTCCTTCTATTATTTGATCATACATTGTCTTGCACTCACTGAATCTACAATACGTTATTTACATCCCTCCTTATGTGTGATTCGTTTGTGATAAACCCGTTCTCATATGATCCGATTATTTGTCTATTCTACCTTCTTTATGTGAGCACATATATCAGATTTATTTATAAAATATCAAATTCATGACATGAACAAATAAATGTACTCATCCCGCCCATTATCGCAAACAGAATCTCCTGTAAAAAGAAAAAATGCCCAAACCACCCGGCTCAGGCATAACTCTTTTCCGCATAAAATTTCTTCATAACACCACATACCGCAAACAACCGATATCCGAATGTTAATACAGCTAAAATACTTTCAAATACTTCTCATAATCTTCATAGGTAACCGTTACCCATCCCTCATCATAATTGAATCCGATCTCCATCCCCATAGGTGTATAGAAGACGATAATATCTGAGGACTTAAAATGCTTCGTAATCTCCTGATCGGTCATCATCGCCAGATAGCGGGTACTTGTCTCGCTGTTCTGGATCTCACTTCGCTTCCTGAAATCCACCGAGAAATCATCATCAATACTTAAGAGACTCTCATTATCCAAAATGATTCCATTCTCCATATCAATGTTAATACTGTACAGAAATACATTAGTGAAATAGTCGCAGTATATGGTTTCATTGAATACAATGCTCAGTTTCTCTTCATCCATATATGCCACATATCCCTCTGAAACCCCGGTGAAATAGTCGCTGTCATCACTCATGTAATCCTGATATTCATCTTCGAAATACTCCGTGATAAAGTCAATCTCGTCCTTGATCGTACTGTTGATCTTGTCCAGATTGGGAACATCCTTGCCTTCAACGACCGGATAAGTGACCATAATATCCACATTCTCATATGTGGTATCATACTCGAAGTCTTCCATTTTTACCGAATAGGACAGATCGCTCCTGATCTCATTATGGAGCGTGTAATAGCGGTCATCATCGCTGTTATCATTATAGTAATAGTCGAAGTAATCATCATAATCATAATCGAAATAATCATCATAGTTATAATCATAGTCGTCATCATAGCCGCCAAAGAAATCATCATCATCGTCATAGTAATAGTAGTCATCATGGTCGTAATGGTGCCCGTTATGATCATAGTCGTCGTAGTCATTATTATTCCGATCATCATCGTCGTAATCGAAATTATATTCTTCACGAGTATTACGCTTCGTGGTCTTCTCCGTTGTATACGTCACTAACTTGTATGCAAGCGCAAATACAGCAATGAGAAACAGCACAATAATGCCTATGACAATGCCTATGATCAGACCGGTATTATTCTTCTTAGGCGGTGTGGCATAAGGACTGTACTGATTATTTCCATATGGCGGATTGCTATTTCCGTAGGGCTGTCCGGTATAAAATCCATTGCCGTTTGAGGCATTCGCATTATATTGATTATTGTTATTATATTGTGTATTATATGGATTTGCGTTCTGCGCCTGTCGGTCGTTATAGGAATTACCGCTGTAGGGATTACTGTTGTTATATGGTGTACTGCCGCCATACGAATTACTGCTATTGTATGGTGAACTGCTGCCGTACGGATTGCCGTTGTTGTATGCTGCATTGCTGCCGTATGGATTACCGTTGCTATATGGGTCACTACCGCCATACGGATTACTGTTGTTATATGGTGTACTACCGCCATACAGATTACTGTTATTATATGGTGTACTGCCGCCATACGGATTGCTGTTATTGTATGGTGCACTATTGTCGTACGGATTGCTGTTATATGGTGCACTACTGTTGTACGGAGTAATGTTGTTGTATGATACACTATTGTCATACGTATTACCGTTACCGTATGAATCCATATTACCGTACGGATGACTGTTGTCGGGCTGCCCATCATATGAACCGCCATTTTGTCCTGCTTCTACGGAATCATTTCCGGCATTTTCCGCCATACTGTCCACTTCGTTCACAGTTACATCGCTTCCGTCCGTTCCTCCCTCAGCAATCTCAATCACATCTGTCCCGGTCTCGGTTGCCTCACTCATACTCGTTCCGAGCTCAATCACCTCATTTGTATCTGTCCTGATCTCAGTTGTACCGGCCTCGACCGTCATATTCCCATCTGTCCAGACCTCAACCGGCTCACTTACAACATCTACATCCGTTCCGGTCTCAGCCACCTCATTTACACCGCTCTCCGGCACCTCGTCATCACTGCCGCTATAATAATTATCAAACTGGTCCGATTGACTCATTTGCTTATCCTCTTATCTTTCTTAACGCAATCTCCGATGAACTACTTGTCCTTACCGCCGAATGTCACTTCACTGTAGTACTGCAATATACATTCCCTCATTAAAGATAATGCAGCCGAAACCGTATTATCTCTGATCTTAGCGCGGTTACCGCTGAAATGACACTCTTTTACCGTGATCCGCCCACAGACGTTGCAGCCGATATACACAAGCCCGACCGGCTTTTCTTCCGTTCCGCCTTCCGGTCCGGCGATTCCGGTAATGCTGACTGTCACATCCGCTTTGGACACTAACGCCGCTCCCTTCGCCATCTCTCTTGCGATCTCTTCACTGACCGCACCGTGTTTCATCAGAAGGTTCTTTTTAATTCCAAGCAGCCTGCGCTTCGCCTTATTAGAGTATGTGATATATCCGGACTTAAACACTTCCGACACGCCCGGCACATTAATAAGTCTCGCCGCCAGCAGACCTCCTGTGCAGGACTCCACCGTGCTGATCGTCAGCTCGTTGGCCAGCAGCAGATCCACCACTGCCTTCTCCAATGTCACATCATCATCCGTCGTATAGATATGATTGCCAAACCGTCCTTTTAATTCCTTCACCATCGGCTTAACCAGTTTTCTGGCTGCCTTCTCATCCTCGGCTCTTGCCGTCACGCGCAGATGCACTTCGCCCGTCTTAGCATAAGTCGCTATCGTCGGATTGGTCTGCTGATCGATCAGGTCCTGCACCATCGTCTCGACCTTGCTCTCCCCCACGCCGCATACTTTGACAGTCTGGGAAAAAATGACGCAGGACTGCAAGCCGCTTAAATATGGCATGATAGATGTCTCAAACATCGGAATCATCTCATTCGGCGGTCCCGGCATCAGGATCACATGCTTGCCTTTCTCTGCCATAATAATGCCCGGCGCCGTACCGTTTGGATTATCTACCACGGTACACCCCTCCGGCACCATCGCCTGCTTCCAGTTGTTATCCGTGATCTCCATTCCTCTTTTTTCAAAAAACTCCTGAATGGCGGCCTTGCTCGGCTCATGCAGATACAGAGGCTTCCCCAGCACTTTCGCGGCAACTTCCTTGGTCAGATCGTCCTGCGTCGGTCCGAGTCCCCCCGACAAAAGCAATATGTCGGCTCTGGACAGCGCTGTCTTGATCGTGTCGTACAGCCTGTGCTCATTATCACCGACCACATCCTGATAATAGCAGGAAAGCCCCAGACCGGCACATTTCTCAGCCAAGTATGCCGCATTGGTGTTCACAATATTGCCCAAGAGAATTTCCGTTCCAACCGAAATCAATTCTACAACCATATTCTCATCCATTCTGAAGCATTCCTGCTATCTGTACACTGTCTGTCAATTCACAGAGACACAGCCGCCATATCTGCGATGCTTCCACACAGATACAGAAACTCTCACACTGTTTACTTTGTATCTTTCATCACATCTTTATTCTTCACCAGATAATCAACCAGAGAAACAACTGTCAGGATGACTGCCGCCCACATCACGATATCCGTAACCAGACTGATCTGCGGGATATCCGCAATCATAAGGCAAATCATAACCATCTGAAACGTTGTTTTAAACTTTCCCCAGTAGCTTGCCGCGATCACTACGCCGTTGTCCGATGCGATCAACCTGAAACCGCTGATAATGAACTCTCTTGCTATGATAACAATAACCATCCACGCCGCTATCTTCCCAAGCGATACCAGACAGATCAATGCGGAACACACAAGCAGTTTATCGGCCAACGGATCCATGAACTTGCCGAAATTGGTCACCAGATTATATTTTCTGGCAATCTTACCATCCAGCAGGTCTGTCAGACTCGCCACGATGAAAATAGCTAGTGCAATCCATTTATCGTATGTTGTTATGTCAACCAACAAGAATACTACAAAAAACGGGATCAATATCACCCGAAACATCGTCAATTTATTGGGTAAATTCATCTTCTAATTCTCCAATCAAATCATATTCATTGGACGCCGTTATCCGTGCCCTGACAAAATCTCCCGTCATCAGCTCTCTGGCTGTATTCACGAAGAGATAGCCGTCCACGTTAGGGGCATCTTTATAGGTCCGCGCCACATACGCATTCTCATCCGCAATCTTTCCCTCGATCATGGCTGTGACCACTTTACCGACCATATTCTCCGCGGCCTCAAAGGCGATTTCCTGCTGCAGCTCCATAAGCTGCGCCTGTCGCTCCTGCTTGATTTCCTCCGGTATCTGGTCATCCATGATCGCCGCAGGAGTATCTTCTTCCTGAGAGTAAGTGAAGACTCCCAGCCTGTCGAATTCCATCCGATCGATAAACTCCATGACCTCTTCATGGTCTTCTTCCGTTTCTCCCGGAAATCCGGTAATCAGCGTCGTCCGCAGACAGATATCGGGGATCTCCCGCCGCAGTTTTGCTATGACATCCTGAAGCTGCTGCCTGTCGGTTCTGCGTCCCATTCTTTTTAATATGCTGTCGGAAGCATGTTGGATCGGCAGATCCAGATAATGACAGACCTTCTTTTCATCCCGAATCGTACGGATCAGCTCATCATCGATCTCCTCCGGATAACAGTAGAGGATTCTAACCCAGTAAATGCCGCTTATCTCACAAAGCCTGTGCAGAAGCTCCGGCAATGCCTTATGTCCGTAGATATCCGAACCGTAGAGTGTCGTCTCCTGCGCCACGAGAATCAGTTCCTTCACACCTCTCTCAGCCAGCTTACGCGCTTCCTGCACCAGACTCTCCATCGGCACGCTGCGGTAACTACCCCGTACCTTCGGAATGATGCAGTAGGTGCAGTGCTTGTCACACCCTTCCGCAATCTTCAGGTAAGCGTAATGCCCTCCGGTGGTTACCATCCTCTCCACGCCGGTCAGCGGTTTCCCGTCCAGGCTCTTATAATGATTCTCTCTGATGCCATGGGACACTTCGTCCAGTGCCTTCACCACTTCATCGATCGCCATCGTGCCGAGGATCGCATCCACTTCCGGAATCTCTGTCTGGATCTCTTCCCGATAGCGCTGGGCAAGACAGCCGGTTACCAGCAGGATCTCAATATCACCTGTTTTCTTGAGTTCCGCCATCTCTAGGATCGTGTTGATGCTCTCTTCTTTGGCATCGTTAATGAAACAGCAGGTGTTGACCACCACAATATCCGCTTCCCGTTCATCATCGGTAAATTCGTAACCGCCTTCGGCGAGCATTCCCAGCATCATCTCGGAATCCACCAGATTCTTGTCGCACCCTAAGGATATGAACAATACTTTTTTATTACTCTTCGTCGGAATCTTCTTCACTTGTGATTTTCACCTTGCCCTGATTCAATTCCTCTACAGCAACAGAGAGCGGTTTCTTGCCTTTGCATTCCACCAGACCTTCATCTCCTGCGATAATCTGTCTCGCCCGCTTGGACGTAGCCATTACGATGGAATATCTGCTGCTTACTACAGGATCTTCCCCTTCCTCTACCTGACTGTTTACGACCTTAATCAGGTCTGCATAAGATGGATGTAACATTATTTTTCTCCTTCCAATTCTGTTCTGATATTTTCTATAAACTCCTTATTTCTATCAGGAGTGTTATGAGCTGCCGTAATGATTTCATGAAGCTGTCCGACACAGATATCCAGATCATCGTTGATCACAATGAAATCGTACGCTTCGATCCCCTCCGCCTCCTCTGCGGCGCGGCGCATCCGCTTGTCGATCACTTCCTGCGTCTCGGTACCTCTGCCTTCCAGCCTGCGCCTGAGCTCTTCTGCGTTCGGCGGCATGACAAAGAGAAGTAATGCGTCTTCATACTGCTTCTTGATCTTAAGCGCACCCTGGATCTCAATCTCCAGAATCACATCCTTGCCGTCCGTAAGCTGCTGTTCTACATATTCCCGCGGCGTACCGTAATAGTTTTCACAATAACAGGCATATTCAATCAGCCCGTTCTCAGCGATCTTACGCTCGAATTGTTCCTTTTGCAGGAAAAAGTATTCTCTGCCGTCCTCTTCTCCCGGTCTGGGCTGTCTGGTCGTGGCCGAAATGGATAATGCGTAGCCCTCGTACTCTTCTATCAGTTTCTTTACCAAAGTGCCCTTGCCCGCTCCCGAAAATCCGGAAACAACGATCAATATGCCCTTACGTTTCATCTGTCTCCCCGCTTTCTGCCTGTGCTCTGCCCGATATGGTTTCCGGAAGCAGCGCCGATAACACGATCTGACTGTTCTCCATCACCAACACCGCTTTTGTCTTACGTCCCTGTGTAGCGTCAATTGCCATGCCGGATTCCTTCGCCTTCTGCACCATACGCTTGATAGGTGCGGAATCGGGACTTACAATGGCGATGATCTTGCCCGTATTTACAACATTGCCGAAGCCTATGTGGATCAGCCTGCCCATATCCGGTTCCTCTCTCTACTCAATATTCTGAATCTGCTCCCGCACCTTCTCAATCTCCGTCTTTAACTCAATGGCACGGTTGGATATCTCTAAATCGTTGGCTTTAGACAAAATCGTATTTGCCTCACGATTCATCTCCTGCGCAATAAAATCAAGTTTACGCCCGATGCTGCCACCCTGAACGAGATTTTCCCTTGTGGTCTCTATATGACTTCTAAGGCGCACCAGTTCTTCATCCACACACACCTTATCCGCAAAGATCGTGACCTCCATAAGCAGCCGGCTTTCGTCCACTTTCACATCCTCGATCAGCTCTTTCACTTTCTCTTCCAGTTTCTGCCGGTACTCTGCAATGATCTGCGGTGAACGTTCCGTAATATAATCCACGTGAGTGAGCATGCCGTCCAGCTTCTCCACCAAGTCGTTTTTGAGGTTTTCGCCTTCCTTGATCCGGGTCTCCACAAATCCTTCCGCCGCACCCTTGATGGCCTCGCTTAGAAGCTGCCACAGTTCCTCTTCGTCAACCGTCTGCTCCTCCATGCTGAACACTTCCGGATATCTGGATAGCGTAGAGACACGGATATCGTTATCCAGCGCAAAATCTTCCGCCATCTGTGTCAGATAGCTCATGTATTCCGCCGCCAGCTCCTTATTATACTTCACGCATACATTAGACTCTGTGAGATCTTCATAAGTGATAAAAATATCCACTTTACCTCTCTGAATATAATTCTTTAACTCGCTTCGTATCGCCGCTTCAAAGAAGTTCAGCTTCTTAGGCATNTTAATACTCACGTCAAGATATCTGTGNTTGACGGATTTCATCTCCACACTGATCTTACGCGCTCCTTTGGCAATCTCATATCTGCCGAAACCGGTCATGCTCTTTATCATAATCGTATACTGACCTTTCNGCNACAGCCTAGCCGTCTGCTNTGCTGCCGCCTTCATTGTATATCTGTGCGTACAGATTTAATTATAGAATAATTGTGGGAAGTAGTCAAGAAAGTTGAAAAGTATATNNGCGTGGTGTAAAATGNGAGTTNNTATTCANNCNNNGNNAAACCGGTCGCTCAGAGNGGAGATAATATCTGCGTCACCGCGCTCTCGCTCCGTAAAAAGCGTAGCGGACACTAGACTCGTAAAATANCTCGTCAAGTGCCGACCAAAGTTAATTCCGAAGGAATTTACTTTTTTTAAGGGGTTCCTTCAGATATTATCTCCNCTCTGAGCTTAGGTTGTGNNANAGGNNTNGAAAGTAANATTNAAGTTANTATTTATTACNTTNACTAAGAGTGACGCCTGAACAGATAGAGAATTNTCTATCTATTCAGGCTGACTATTGGCNNGGGCGTGNATANANGAAANNANAANATTCTATNAANANAGTAAGGAANTNAGAATCATGGCTTTTGACGGAATCACAATTGCAAATATTACAAAGGAACTGCATGATACGCTTCTCGGCGGACGAATCTATAAGATCGCGCAGCCGGAAAGCGATGAACTTATGCTGACAATCAAAAATAACAGTTCGCAATACCGGCTGNTGCTGTCTGCAAATGCNTCNCTNCCGCTGGTCTATCTGACGGAGACGAACAAACCCAGCCCGATGACNGCNCCGGGCTTCTGTATGCTTCTGCGCAAGCATTTACANAANGCCAGAATTATCGGCATATNNCAGCCCGGTCTGGAACGCATCATTCATCTGGAACTGGANCACTTGAATGAANTGGGNGATCTCTGCCGCAAGAAANTGATTATAGAGATCATGGGCAAACACAGCAACATTATNTTCTGCGACGNTCAGGACAAGATNATCGACAGNATCAANCATATCTCCGGTATGGTGAGTTCCGTCCGNGANGTGCTGCCGGGCAGAGACTACTTTATCCCGCAGACACAGAATAANTGGAATCCGCTNNGNTTCTGTGCNNNNTATNCNNATATGATGNCAGANAANTGTATCCGANGNCNTGACCGACACCCCTTTGGACAAACAGACAGAAGTAGNAAACGCNGCCATATACCCGCCTCTTGCTTCNGTATTCGNGAAATNNNATGAAAGCGCCGAGNNNTTNAGTTATGTAAACCTNTNTGAACATATGCNNGNAAANCCCATGGCAACNTATAAAGCNCTNTACNCTTCCTATACCGGTCTCTCCCCTATTATAGCGCAGGAAATCTGTTATCGTGCCGGAATAGACGGCGATCTGCCTGCCAACGTGCTGGAAGAAAGTTCACTACACGCGCTCTACGATACTCTCACAGACATGATGTCTCAGATCGTGTCGGGTAGTTTTGCTCCGTCCATTATTTATGATGGCCGGGAACCTATCGAATTTGCTTCATTGCCGCTGACGCTTTACGCAGATAAAAACGTCAAATCCTATGATTCCGTCAGCGNNGTTNTGGAGCAATACTATGCGGAGCGCAGCACGGTAACGCGCATTCGTCAGAAATCCGTTGACCTGCGCAAGATCGTACAGACCGCTTTAGAGCGAAATGTGAAGAAATACGACCTGCAGATGAAACAGATGAAAGATACCGATAAGCGCGAGCAGTATAAAGTATACGGCGAACTGCTCAACACCTACGGCTACAACATAGAACCCGGTGCGAAATCCATGGAAGCCTTAAACTACTATACCAATGAGACTGTCACAATTCCGCTGGATGATACNCTCACCCCGCAGGAAAATGCCAAGAAATATTTCGATAAATACGGCAAAATGAAAAGAACGTACGAAGCGCTCTCCGAATTGACCATTCAAGTCAAAGAGGAGATTGAGCACTTGGAGTCCATCCTGGCGGCTCTGGACATTGCCCTACAGGAAGAAGATCTCGTGGAGATCAAGGANGAGNTNATNGAGAGCGGTTACATTCGCAGGAAGGGCGGCACGAAAAAGACTAAGATCACCAGCAAGCCTTTTCACTATATCAGCAGCGANGGNTTNCATATGTATGTGGGCAANAATAATTACCAGAACGATGAACTGACTTTCAAGTTNGCCACCGGCAATGACTGGTGGTTCCATGCCAAGCAGAAAGCCGGATCACATGTCATCGTCAAAACCGAAGGAAAAGAACTGCCCGACCGCACCTTCGAGGAAGCCGCNNGNCTGGCCGCCTACTATTCCAAAGGGCGGGAACAGAACAAGGTGGAGATCGACTATATCCAGAAAAAGCATGTGAAGAAACCGGCCGGAGCCAAACCGGGATTTGTCGTGTATTATACGAATTATTCCATGGCAATCGACTCGGATATTTCAGGAATCGAGATAGTCTGAAATATCTCCCATTCGTGCTCNTTTCCGTCTCTGAGACATTCAAAAAGTTCCCCTGCCGGATTCTTATAAATGAATCCTCCGGCACGAGGAACTTTTTCTTATATTATTTATGCTGCACTTTTCTTAAAGCGTCTGCGAAGTAAACAGCGATTTCACATGATCGATCTCCGCCTGTGTCGCTTTTGCGGCCGGCACATAGTACGATTTTTCACGTGCGATCTGATATAATTCCTCCTGGGACTGCTCGCAGGCGTTACGGAACTGTTTNAATGTCTGCTTTAACTCCTTATTCTCTGTCTGGGCGATCATCTCACCGAAGCGCACCAGCTCTCCGTTGATACCGGTAAGCGTATCCGCTACCATTGTTTTTTCTTCCATCTGCATAATTCGCACTCCTTTTCTTTATATTCCACCTACATTTCACATCTTGCACATTGCCGCATTCAAAATAACAGGCGTTATCTCAAATACTCCATCAACTGCTGCTTATTCTGCATTGCAGACTGCGCGCCTTTTTCAAAAAACTNCTTTACCTTCGTATCGGACGCACACTGCGCGTACTCTTTCATCTTGCAGTGCGTCACATCGTAGCCGCCCATGAGGTGGCGAAGATTCTGTAGATCTAACTCAGATAAGTTTGCCATATGATTACCTCCTAAAATAAAAATGATTGTCCTAAACAGTATTTGTTATTGGACAATCATTTATTCCGTTTTCTACTATTTTCTTTTTTACTTTAATAAGTGCACCTTCTTCGCAATGTGCACCAGCATAGCTCCCTTCGGGAATTCCCGCAGTTCTCTCTCGTTCACGCCGCCGAGCAGCAGGATCATAGCAAAATAAACCATCGCCCCGATTCCNATCGCCACTAAAAGAACCACCCTGCTGACGGGAAGAACCATATATAATCCATAATATACACCGTACGCCACCGCCCCCATCAACAGCGAGGAAACAAACGGTATGACAAAAGTTTTCACCAGCTCCTGCCTATATCCCAAATTCCTTCTGACCGAAATCTGATTCAGAATGCACATGACCAGAGAATAGATGATATTGGCGCAGACCAGCGCGTACAGATTCAGATCCGTATACCACAAAAGCGCCGCCAGCGCAGGCACCTGAATCACCAGCGCCACCACCGAATGGATGACCGGTGTATTAACNTTACCGATTCCTTGCAGAACAGCATTCGTCAGCGTTGACAGACAGTACAAAATAACCGTAATTGCCAGAGCCGCCAGCAGTCCCGATGCCTGATCCAGCGAATCCTTCTGCGGGAAAATAAAGTGCATGATCGGTTTGGCTAAAAGCAGCAGCCCGACGGATGCCGGTATGGCAATCAGCATTGTCATTCGGATCGCCTTGGATACCTGCTGTTTTGTCTTCCTGTATTCCTGCCGTACATAAGATGCCGCCACTCCCGGCATGGCNGCNGAAGACATGGCGGAAGCTATGGCGATGGGAATGTTGATCATCGACACGGCCTGCGTCGAAAAAATACCGTAATCAATATGCGCCGTCACCGAATCCATTTTCCTGTAATCGATCAGGATACCATAATAAATATACATATTCACGACGGTAGAGCAGTTATAAATAAAGGTACTTAAGATAAACGGGGTCACGACCGTAAAGATCGTTTTAAAAATTTCCCCNTAGCTGTCNGTATGCTGTGTNTTATCATGGTCGGCACGCCTGTTAATCATCTTACGGTTCAGCAGATACATGCCGAACATAAAAAGAAGTGCTATCACCACACCCGCCCCGGTGCCCAATGCGCTCCCGGCCGATCCATAGANCGCCTGTGTGGTAGTGCTTTCCTCCGCCACCATCTTCATCAGCAGATAAGCTGCGAGCATACTTACCGCAGCGTTTAAAATCTGTTCTAAGATCTGGGAAATCGATGTATGCAGCATGGAGCCATATGCCTGAAAATAACCCCTTAACACGCCCAGAAGGCCGGAAAAAAAGATCGTCGGTGCAAGCACCCGCAGCGCCGCCACGGAATGAACGCTGTTCGCCATCAATAACGGCGCCGCCACAAAGGTAAAGACAGACGCGAAACCACCCACCACCAGTACATACAGAAGCGCACACTGAAAAACCCGCTGCGCGTTTCGGTATTCCTTAAAGGCCAGTTTCTGTGCGAGCACCTTAGAGATTGCCGAGGGTATGCTGTAGGAAGAGATCAATAGTATGATCGCATAAATATTATACGCCGTACTATAATACCCGTTGCCTTCCAGCCCGATAATACTCCGCAGCGGGCTTCGATAGATCAGGCTGATGACCTTGACGATCATGCCCGACGCGGCCAGAATACCCGCTTGGCGCACAAAATTATTCTTTTTCTTTTGTTCGTTCATGTGCTGCCTCCGAGTAATCGCTGTTTTCCCATACGGTCAAAAAGAGCAAGCCAAGGGACTTGCTCTGATATCCTGTAAGTATTACCATCAGTTCCGGTTTAACCGATCAGCCAGTCATACATCTCCTGATATTTCTTCGCAGACACATGCCACGAGAAATCTACCGCCATCGCCCTGTCCACGATCTTATTCCACTCGCGCTTCTTATCGTAGTATATGTGCTCCGCATAGCGGATGGTGCCAAGCATCTCATGGGCATTATAATTCGTAAAACTGAAGCCCGTACCGGTTCCCTCATATTCATTATATGGCTGTACGGTGTCTTTCAGACCACCCGTTTCCCGCACGATCGGTACCGTGCCGTACCGCAGCGACATAAGCTGGCTCAAACCGCAAGGCTCGAACAGGGAAGGCATAAGGAACACATCACTCGCCGCATAGATCTTATGGGATAACGCATCGGAGTAATAGATATTGGCCGATACTTTTCCATGGTATTTCCAATCAAAATGACGGAACATATTCTCATACTGCTCCTCACCGGTTCCCAACACCACGATCTGCACATTATCCTGACAGAGTTCATCCATAATATATGCGATCAAATCGAAACCTTTCTGACCCGTCAGACGGGACACAATACCGATCATCATCGTCCTGTCGTCCTGATTAAGCCCTAACTCCGCCTGTAATGCACGCTTGTTTTTAATCTTCTCTTTACGGAAATTAACCGCATTATAATGACTCTCAATATAATGATCTGTCTCCGGATCAAACTCATCGTAGTCGATACCGTTGACAATTCCCCTCAAATCCCGCGCNCTGGCACAAAGCAGTCCGTTCAATCCCTCTCCGTAGAACGCCGTCT
The DNA here is from genome assembly GCA_014804485.1 of Lachnospiraceae bacterium. GTDB lineage: Bacteria > Bacillota > Clostridia > Lachnospirales > Lachnospiraceae > UBA3282. Next base: position 64,618 of record JAAUZT010000028.1, on the reverse strand, counting down.
TGATCTCCTCTGCGTAAGTATCGCTGACGGTAGTAATGGCATCCGCATACACCAGACCGCCCTTTAAGAGATTGGCATCCTTATATGCTTCCAGCTTATCGGACGTAAAGAAATAATCCGGCAGNCCCGTAATCTCCTTGACTTCCTTCACACTCCATTTNCCTTGGAATTTCAGGTTATGAATGGTCATAACGGTCTTGATGCCTCTGTAGAAATCGCCGCCCTGGAATCTCTCTTTCAGATATACCGGAATGAGTCCCGTCTGCCAGTCATGGCAGTGGATCAGATCAGGTCTGAAATCAATCACCGGCAGGATGGAAAGTGCTGCTTTACANAAGAACGCATACTTCTCGATCTCAAACAGCGCATTGTCGCTGTATGGTCTGAAACCGCCGAAAAATGACTCATTATCGATGAAATAATATTTCACCCCGTCAACCTCGGATTCCATGATACCCACATATTCTTCCTTCCAATGAAAACCCATGTANAAATGAGTCTTATATGTGAGCTTATCCTTCATCTCCTGCTTCATACAGGTATATTTGGGAAGGATCACCCTGATGTCAAAATATTGCCTGTCGATACATTTCGGCAGGGAACCTACTACATCCGCCAAACCGCCTGTCTTGATAAAAGGAACACCCTCTGACGCTACAAACAAAATATTTTTCATGCTAACCCTCCAACAAATAGATTGTCCAGTCTTGTAAACTCTTAAAACATATTATACAGCATTTTGATTGGCAATAAAAGGATTAATTTTGAAAAACAGCATCGCAAAAAAGCGGGGNTTGTTCCCGCAGGCACAGCGGCNGCTGCAAATATTGTCAGTTGCGATACTGCAGCCGTATCTTATCGGCAATCAGCGCAATGAACTCCGAATTCGTAGGCTTGCCTTTGCCGGTATTGATCGTATAGCCAAACAGNGCATCCAGCGTCTCCATCCNNCCTCTNGACCANGCCACCTCAATAGCGTGCCTTATGGCGCGTTCTACACGGCTGGGCGTGGTCTGGTATTTCTTGGCGATTGTCGGATAAAGTATCTTGGTAATCGANCCAAGCATCTCCACATCCTCCACCGACATCATGATCGCCTCCCGCAGATACTGATATCCCTTAATATGNGCNGGCACGCCGATCTCATGGATCATATCCGTCACGTCTTTCTCCAAATCACGTACCGTATTCGGCTGTGCTGCCGCCTCCGTTATTTGTATATCGTCTTCTTTCGTTCCCGACGGTACGGTTATCATAATCTGAAACGCTTTGTTGGTGCGCATCAGATTGTTCAAAATCCGATAAAACTGCTCTTCATCTCTTGATGTTGTCACGTTTAAAGTCTCCATTGTACTCCTCCATTTTCCCTAATTACAGTTTTTTGGCGCTGCTGTTTGATAGTAACGCTTTGTCGGTATATTGACGACTTCCGACATAAACTATTATAAACAATGAAAGTATGCTATGGAACCTTAAGGCATCGCACTACAGATGAAGCTTACGATTCATATTCATCAGACACTATAATCAAACGATATTTTTTTCAAAAGAAAACCTCTTTTCAACCGTCCGCAAATATCGCTCATGAAGACTTGCAGCAACAAGCATCGGAGCATACGCATCCCTGCCGCTGATATGAAACATATAGGGGAAATCTTTGAAATGTCTTTGGTATTCATGGGCAAAATCGAGAATGCCTTTTTGAATTTCCCGAATCCCTTCTTGATTCCTATCTGCTTTACCAAAAGCAAGCGTAATGTCACAGTCCTCTATATACCGCGAATCCTCCCCGTCCGGCTTCCGTCTTCCCTCATAAAACCCCGTAAACTGCGGTGTCGGTGAAGACAACAGCAATTCCCACAGAACATTATAATTTTTATTCGGATCATGCTTCTTAAGCAAATCCCTGTTGTGGCTTTGAGAATACAGGTATGCCACCAGCTTCCCATTCTGCAGAAAAATCTCGGATGCATCCGGCTCTGCATTATGTATCGTATTGGTCCCGGCAATAATTCCTGTCACCCGACACGGTAGTTTCCAAACCTTCTCAACCAAATGAGCAAGTGAGACCGCTCCACTGCCCGCCCAGCCGATGTCCACTGCTGCCACTTTGCCACATTCTTTCAACACTTGGTTATAATACTTTTCGGCGGCTGTCATTTGGGAAGCATATACCTCCATTACCTGTTCCCACTTTGCTTCCAAAAATTCCCTGAGCAGATGTCCGTTTTGATCTATCAGTTCATCCTCCGGTCTTAAATCGATGAACCGTCCGTCCTTTTCATCTCTTTCCTTAGCAAACCAGATTTCCCTCCAGTCCGTCAACTGTCCGGCCAGACAGTCTAACTCCATGGAATGCAAAATCTGCGATACCGTATAGCCCTGGTTCGTCTTATGATAAATAAATCTCCGGAAGTAATCATGCCTGTCCTCATGTGCCATAAGCTTTACCGCGGTCTTTCTGGACCAGTAAACATATTCCGTGGAATCCTCCGGATAAAGGAAATCATACACCTGTTTCAATATATCCCCATCCCTGGACAGGAATAACACCTTATCTAATCCATGCTGTTTATAATACTCATGAATGAAGCTGCAGTATCCGACTGCAAACAGACCGCCGTAAATAAATCCATACTCATAGTCCATACTATAAGAATAAAGTCCGTTATAAAGATGTCCGCTCACAATCGCCCTATATGCACTGCCCACTATAGAAGACATATCTGCAGGGCGGTACAGCAGAATGTTTTTATTAATATTTTGATAAGGCAGCACATCCATACCGCTTCGCTTTGCCATATCCCTGTCACTGTGAGGATTGTCCCCGATATGTACAATGGAAAAACCGTTGGCACACCAGTCTTTCATAACCTCCCGGTACAGACTGCCGTCTGCTTTGCTTTTATGATATTCATTCGATACATATATCTTCTCTATCCCTATATACCCCGCACTTTCCAAAATCTTTTCGATACATTCTTTAGGCAGGTACATATCAGATACTACAATCATTTTCTTATTCATGGACTGAAGCCGATTCCATACCTTCAGCATGAACGGATTCGCATAGCAGAGCTTTTGCTCGATTTCTTGCTCTCGCTCCATCCCCTCTTCGGCAGGCAGACCCGTTTCTTTTGCTAAATTTTCCCAGATATCCTTAAGGCTAACCTCCGTATGACCATATCGTTTCTTACACTTTACCCTCGCATCCCATTCCGCCCAGATACGAACATTTTTAAAATCCATTCTGTCAAATTCCTCCCCGACCAGAAAAAACAGATCTGTGGGCTGGGCAAACGGTCGGAAAATCAGGGTATCAAATATATCAAAGGATATGATGTCATAGCTCTTAAGCCGTTCCACATATGTATCCACCGAAAGAAGCGGATTACTTTTCAGATACGCCTCTGATTCACTCATTTTGATATTTAGCATCCTGCTCTCATACACATCCATTTCCGGCTTATGCCCCAGAAAACGGCAGAAAAGAACATAATAGGCAAAATTCAGCCATAATAAATAAAACCATGAAGCAATTCTGCGCACACCTGTTGCGCCGTCATGGAATTTATGGTATCTGTATGAAATTCCTGAATGTCTGTTTACTAATAGTTGATAGATTTTGTGTCTCAATATTTTATCCAACCATATTTCCAATAGCTTCTTCAACAGCAGCATTTAAACTTTTTCCATGCTCAATAGCATATACGGCAATATTCCGATGAAGCTCTGGACTGATTCTAACATTAAATGTTCCCTTATAAGGCTGTTCAGGATCCACATTCCGTTCCTTACAATCATCTAAGTATTCGTCAATCACGTTCTGAAAATCCCGTTCCAATTCTTTAACAGAATCCCCTTCATAAGATAATAAAGACCTTATTCCAATAACTTTTCCAAAAAGGCAATTATCTTCTTTTGAATATTCCACGGTTCCATTATAATTCTTATATGATAATAAGTTACTCATAACAAACCATCCTTTCTCAATTTCTCTATAACCTGATCCAACACATACTTCTTTAATATCCCGTTTGGATGTGGCTTGTGAAAATTTATCACTTCATTACTCCCATTTTTTATAAATTTCACTCCTGATCCAGTTCCGCCTTGTTTCAACTCATATCCAAGATATGCTAATAAAGATTCCATTTCATCAAAAGTAAAATCTTTTGGTTTTTTCAATAATCTATCTATCAGTTTATCTTTCTTACTCATTAGAATCCTCCTTATATATAATATACTATTTTCGCAAGAAATATGCAACTATTCTTAGTTGCTGTTTCCTGCAAAATAATTGCTAATACTTCTCTGTGTTTTTGCTGTACTCTGTTCTTTTGTCACTATACCTTATCCTCCCGATGTCAGCAGGGAAAGATAACCTTGTAAACATTACACCTAATGTGCTCTCACTCTGTCCCTTCCGTTTTCTATTTAGTTGTGTCAAAGAGAAAAACTGACAGAAACTGTCTTGAATGTACGGAATGTACATCTGTTAGAATTTCTTTGAATTTATTGTTAAGCGTTTATTGGTTTATATAATAGCAGACGGCTAATTACAAATGCTCAAATATATAGTCTAAATCTGTTATAACAATTTTAGTCCCTTGATAATATTTATTCATTACCTTTTTAGCTTTTGCATCTATTTTTCTCATTAGGTCATTAGGGATAGACACATCTTTTCCTGTATGTTCATCTATATATTTCTCAACAATGTATTTTTCTGTAACAGGACAAATATTTTGTAAAAGAAATGCGGCTTCCCTGCCTTGAACATATCCAAATTCTAAGCCATCATATACTCTATATCGTTTTAATTTTTCTTCTAAAAGTTTTCGATATTTTTCTATCTGGGAAAAAATAGGAATCATCCAATAGATGTTTTCGTCATTAATATCTTGAACCGCATAAAAACATGGTCTTCTATGTAACCCATCAGAAGTAGTCTCCTTATTTGACATTACTCCATGTCTTGAGAATTTATCGCAATATTCGTCTGACAAAAAATAGAACTTTCCCTTAATCATTTGTACCCCATAACAGAAGAGGACTCCAAAGAGTCCTCAATATTTTGTCCCTGTGCTTTTGTTACTCGCCTTACAGGTGGCGAGAAATATTTTGTCTCCGTGCTTTTATATGCCGCCTTACGGATGGCGGAAAAATATTTTGAATCAAAAACTTCAAGAAGAATAATTTTATACTCCTCTTGTAATTATTATATTACATTGAATATGTTTTAATGTCAAGAAAATAATGGATATTGTGATAAAAGTTCCGAAATACAATATCAAAGTTAGAGGTTTTCTTACCTATTTCCGCAAACGCCGTCGTTATCCCCTCAATCTTTGTATTGATTCTGCCACTAGATACTTCAGTCTCCTCTGTGATACTATCAGCTTTGATAAACTTCATAATCTCAGCTTCGGAATATCCCTGATATTCCTCTACTGTTTCCTTTAGGATAATCGCAACCGCCTCTCTGTACTGCAAAATCTTCTTGCTCTGCTTATCAAGTACATTCATGTCTTCCGTCAACTGGAATGCACTGGCTGCCCCAAGGCTCCCTTGAATCGTCTTTTCCATCTTATTCCTCCTATGTAATTAATTTTCACAGGAGTCCGCTTTTTTGGGAAACTCCTGCCTTATAAATGTGATGTAAAGCATGAATTTCTCTGAATTGCGAATTGAATATTTCGTATGACAGTGGATTGCAATTCCACAAATCCACTGATGAAACTGCCATAATGTACTGACAGCTGCGGTCTTTTCTGACCGCGATAGAAAAGAAATATATGCTTTGAGTCTATGGTAGCATGAGATAAGGGAAATGGCAAATAAAAATTTGCGGTTTGTGGTAAAATTCTTTTATTGAAGATTACAGCATCTCGGAGACCGCGAAACTAAACAAATCAATGGAGTGGATCTGCTAGTCCGGACAGGTGACTGTCGGATTTGCAGTGTTACCGCACCATATTATTCACCATTTTCTCCGCATATTCATAAAAAACTTAGATTTCATCTAAATTTTCTTCTACTGTTCTTTCTTCAAATTCAGACCAGTTTATCTCTTCTGCCATAAAATCCGGAATATTCCGGCATGGTGACTCCCAGGGCAGAAATCTCCTGCAGCTTCTGTGCAACTTCCTGCTTCCATTGGACATATAGGATTTGGCTATTGTCCAATGGAAGGGTTATCATAAATACCTCCAGTTACATTTTATATAGAGTCGCTTTTCTTTCCCTCCTGAATCAACTCTATTTCATAATACAACATAAGCAGCCTTTTATTCAACGTATTCCTCTGATGCCTAAGCTCAGGTTTGTGGCTCGTGGTGGTTATCCAGGAATAAAGATAAATTCCCATATCCATAAATTCCCCGCCATATTCAAGGATAGCCCTTAAACAAGTAAGCATTGCTTCGTCAGTAGAAAGTAATCTGTCCTGCTCCAGCCTTGCCCTGCCGACCTCTTCCGGGTCAGGCAAATATCGGGATGCCTCTCTTTTATCTGCCATTGCCCTGTCAAATGCGGAAGTGTCCTCATCACATTTCACATCCGCCATTGGATAACCTTTTTTATACAGCCGCTCCACCAATTCCCATTTTTCATTATTTTGTTTTTCACCTGCATAAGGCAGTTGGGACAAAAGCGGATTCATCAGGTTTAAAAAATCATGCTGGGGCTTCATATCCACCGCATGATTCCAAGCCATTATTTTAGCCTTAAAACAAGATTTTGACTGCAACGGTGTCCAGCCGACACAGGTAGTATCCGTATAATAACTAAGCCGGAAATGATGTCCGTTCCTAAAGTACAAATTATGATTGTCAAATTTCTCACCCATTGTCCTCCCAGGCAGATATTCCATTACGCATTTCAGACTTTCGGCAAAATATTCATATCCTTCTGGATAAATCACAATGTCACCAATCCTGCCGCTGTATGCATTGCACAAATCATCAACTGTACTTGCATCTGGAAACCAATATTTCATAAATGGCCTCCCAACAATTTCACCCGCCCCACCGGTCAGATGAAGCGCATGGTCAATCCTCTGTACCACCCGTGGAATCCAACCACTGTAATATCCCCCCATATCCGCAGACAGCGGGCTCTGTGGTAATCGGTTCTCTGCCGTGATTCCCTCCGCAAACATGCTGACAGGCAAATCATCGTATTGAAATCCATAAATCGTATTGATTGTATTAGCAATTTCAAAATCTTTTTCCCGATTTTTTTCCGTTCTGATATACAGCTTCTTTGTCAGGCTTTGTGGCAATCTTGTTGCCGCCCCATACAACAGCCTTGAATCCATACCTCCGGTCAGATCCATCCTTACAAAATCAAACCCCTTATGCTCAAGAGAAATCTTCAGATTATCTATAACCTCCTCAACTCCCCGATATATAAACTCCTCATACTTATTTTCATCATAGTCAGAAAATCCCCGTATCTCATCATAAAGCTGTGTTTGTTCAAAGATCACCTGCCGATTGGAAAACAGAATCCTCTGATCGACAGGCAGGCAATATATCCCCTTGATATCTGTATCAAAGCTGAAGTTCGTTTCAAACAAAGTCGAGGCTTCACAGAATCCTGCTTTTACCTTATCAGTATTGATGGCAAGAGGTACATCAAGCACTTTTAGTATCATCAACAGCATATGGTACGAATTACAAGCAGCAAATATGTCATTGTCCTGATAATAATAAATCCTGCAAAAACCAAAGTAATCAGAGATAAATTTGAACCCTCCTCCAAGTTGATAAAACATACAGAATTCACCGATTTGTCCGTCAATCTCCTCTGGCGTCCGATGACCGCCGCAAAAATCCGCCTCCCCGACTATCAACCGATCTTCACAACGCGTAATCCCCTCAAAAAAGTAATCCCTGCCATTTAATGTATGCTTTTCACAAGATGTAATGACCTGCAGATTTTCATCATCATATGTATAATGTCTGAAAGTTCCCTGTAAATCTGTAAGTGAAAAGGACTCCGGCAAACAAACAACGGCAATTTCCCCGAAAGGAGGTACCAATCTGTATAATTCCAAATACGGCAGCTTTTCCGGCACAAAGTCATTTTGCCAGTTCCGATACCCATGTCTGACCATTTCTGGAAAACAGAAGACCCTGTTGCTGATTGATTTGGGCAAATCTTTTATATTGACCCAAACTTCCGCATAATAATACCCTGACTCATCCACATCGACCACAATAGAATTATCTTCACTCCAAGGGGTGCATTCCACCTTTACTCGACCATTGCACCGCACACGGAACGCAAACAAGCACTTCTTATCATCATCCCCAATCAAATCAGCGGTTACTTTTATTTTTCCATTTTCACATAATACCAGTTCAGTCTTCAGTAATGGTTTCTGCATAGTCTTCTATCCTTTCTGTAATCCACCCATCCCCATCAAGCCTTCTTCTGCTTCTTTCGTGCAATCCGTCACATTACAAGTTCTCCGCCTCACATACTCCAATGTTATCTTAGGCACCATCCCTGCTATAGCATTAAAGTCTTTTTCTTCAATCAATTTCCTTACTCTACTTGCGGAAATAACCTCATCCCCTAATTTCTTCCGCGGTATTACCTCAAAAGCCACACCATACTGGGGAAGTATCCGGGCCATGGCATCATTATATTGACGTGTAACATAGTCAATGGGTTCTTCTCCCGCAAACCGGACAGTTATGCCCAGCGTCGGCGCAACATACTGTCCAAAGATTTCCACGTCCATGCTGGGATCAATTACTTGACCCTGAAATTCTGACTTTCCGAAATAGTCGATAAAGGTCAGAGATGATATGATGAATTTCCCACTTGGCAAAACTACCACATTGGGTAAATCTGCCGTTCCCTTACGCACAAGCTCTATTCTGTCCGCAAATGGGAATATGCTTTTGTCCTCCTCTACCACAAAAATAAACAGTTTCTCGACCTTTGCGGCCGATTGTTCTATCAAATAACGATGCCCCAGCGTAAATGGATTACAGTTCATCACTATGCTGCCAATCGGATGAATGGGATCAAAACTTGCTATTGCTTTTAGATATTCAGATAGCTGTTCTTCTTCATCGGACGACAATCGACTATTTTTCTTCAGATGATTCCGTTGAAACAATTTTTCTTCAGCCTGTGGCGATGTATGTTCATTCAATATGCCAACCAGCCCTTCATATATCTTCTCCGCCACTATCTCCATTCCTCTCATGGAAAGATGTGACGGGTCAATAAAAACATTGCCATAATTATGAGGACGATTAAAAAGATTGGTAACATCAATATTATAGTGCGCATCCTTATTGAGAAAATTACCATACATGCAAACAATATCACCCTCATCAAAATCTGTCAGCTTTATGTTCTGCACAATCTGTGGAAATCTTCCGGATATGCAGCGACCTTTATTGATAACCCGTATGGATTTGCCGGAATGATTAATTTTCTTTGTATGATACTGGCTATTGTCTTGTCATCACTTGCCCCTAGGCCATAAAAAATACAATTTCCAAATAAGTACACTGTTTTCTCGTACTGCTCAGGATTATCGGTTGTTATTCGGTCACCATTGCTAATGTTGACCACATCCGACTGAACATCTTCTATATCTAGGCTGCCACGGTTAATATATTCCCTCCATTCCTCCAATGTATCCATAACCTCTTTGGGTGTCAGCCCTTCAACAATATCCGCACCACAATCAGGTATTTCCCCCGACCAGATCACTCCGAAAATCACGAAACGTATAGCCATGATCCACAACATACTGTTCATATTCATTTCTGTTTTTCGCAGGAAACGAAGGTAAGGTCAGATTTACAAAGGTTACATTCGGATGTACTTCACGAAGCTCACGGTAATAAGCATTGTAACAACATTCATTAATCATCTTTACAAGTATATAATGCGTATCCCATATGCAACTGACCTTTGCCGCACGGAAATACCGCAGAGCAGGCTTTTGCGGATTATTGGTCAGCGCAAGCACCGTATCCTTTTCTGACAGCAAAACATCTGTATATTTTACTGCTTTAAAGCCTTTTCCCATCCTACAATCAAGAACTGTCATTAAATCAACATTCTCATCGGAACAGAAACGAGTTTTTCCTTCATCTACCAGACGAAGGGATACCACAAATAACTCCACCTCTGGATATACATCCATGTCAATATAAACCACCGGATTCACTATCTTGTTATCAGCAAGAAACTTTGTAATATCGTAACCTCTCGCATAGCAGTAATCTATTTTCTTTTTGAAATCACTGTTTTCATTCATAAAAGCTCCACCTTGTCACCTCACAATATTTTTAGTGGCATTCTTCGTATCAAACGCCTGTTATTTAGAAAACCTCTTCCCCAGCATAACATCACAATTGAAATTGCATAGCTGTATGTCTCAAATATACTTATCTTTCAGCTGCTTTTTAAATATTCTTATTAAAAAAGGCTCTTATTTTTCTTGGTAGCCATGTTAATGTTAACCCTAATCGATAAGAAAAAGATTTTCTTGTTTCAGAGATAACGTAATTTAGATTTGAAATTTGAGATTGCAAAATCTGAATTTCTGATTCATTTCTTTCAGAAAAATAATTTATTGGAGAATATATATTGTTAGACAAATTACCTCCGCTTCCTATTGATAAAAACAATCCATTTTGTGTTGTTCCGATCCTTAGCAACTCTTCTTTATTGGATGCATATAATAAACTTTCATCATAATTATCTGCGTTTTTCATCCAACCGAAATCGATAGATTCTACTATTTGATTGAATACAATTAAAGCCCTTAGGTTTTGGTTTAGTATATGGCTTCTTATCTCGTTGATTTGGTTGTTAAGCCTTAAATAAGAATAAAAATGTAATTTTGGCAACTCGTTTCGTTTTGATATATCCAACATATATTTTATTCCGTACATAAAATCACAAATTTTTTCTTCATCCCAATTTATCTTTTTGTGAGATGTTCGGTATGTATAGCTAGGTTCCGGAACAGAATAAAATTTCCCAGCTGCAATCATGGCTTTTGCAAAAAAAGGGGGATCCTGATAACGTTTAAATTCAGGGAAACTTATATTATATTTTTTAATAAACCCAAGTTTATAAATAAAACGTGTGTACCCGAAATCAAATTGATAGTCCTCATATTTTATAAAACCACGATTATTGAATACATATCCATCCAAAGGAAAATTGTAATCAAAGGAAAGTTTACCTCTATTTAATGTGGAGAAACTTCCACCACATATATCCGCACTGTTTTTTACACATGAGTAATATAAATTTTCTAAAGTAGTATTACTTGGATATAAATCATCTGCATCCATAAAAGCAACAAATTCTCCATGCGCCGCTTTTAATCCTAAATTTCTTGCAGCTCCTGCACCTTTATTACCTTGTGTAAAAATTTTTATATTTGAAAATTTATATGCCCATTGGCTGAGTATATACAGGGTATTATCTTTGGAACCATCATCTATACAGATTATTTCAATTTCAGGTAATGTTGCTGTTTGAAGCATACATGATTTTAATGTCTCATTAATATATTTTTCCGCATTATAACATGGAATAACGATACTTACTTTATAATTTGCACCATTATCATTTAAATAGTTATTGGGAATTTGGATTAAATTATTAGGTGCAGGTATATTTATAATAAACTCATCTAGTGCTTCGCTAAGAACCGCCCCCTTCCACTGTTTTTCTGCCCTTAGATCATCTAATGCTAATCTATATGGCGACAGGTGTGCCGCATTCAACCATTTATCAGCCCCCCACAAGTTATAATCCCACCATGGCTTTGTTGGATTGGCATAGTGTATTATTACCGGATTTGTCTGCGCGTCCTCTATTTCATCATTTGGTATGACCATACTTAATTTATAGTTTTCATCCGAATCTTCTCCCATATATTTTGTCTGCACGTTAAATCGATATGGTAAACATTTAATTTTTCCATAACACGCAACATTTAAAACATCTTGATCCTCTGATGTATAGCTGTTTTTCAAAAGTTCAAGAAAAGTTACTGTTAAATTATCATCCCGTATCTTCTGTAGATTAAGAAGGAGAACTCCAGCATTTATATATTGATTCATAAATGGTATTCCCAGTTCCCTTATTTTTTGAATTCTCCAACTGTTTGGATAATAATATCCGGGTGCTTTTACACCAGCAATGTAATTGTTATCCAGTGCATATCGGTACAAAGTTGTCAAGTCTGCACAAACAATTAAGTCAGTGTCAAGATAAATAATTTTATTAATATCTTGTAATAATTCGGCCAAATACAATCTGTAAAATGAAACTTTCGTTATATGTGTTGTATGTATTTTAACGTTGTCAAATAGCAAATCATCCATTTCATAAAATGTAACCTTAAAATTGGAAAATTTGTTATGTAAAGATTTTATTTTTGCTTTATCTTCATCTTCGAAATCCTTTGTTATGAGACAACGTATATCGTAAAATGTTGATTTTTTTGCGGAATTTAAAAGCGAGGTTATTGTTACACACATTTGTAATGCATAATTCTTATCTGACGCCAATGCAATAGGTATTATTGTTTTAGTTTCAGCTACTGCTGTCGGAAAAAATTTTACTTTCAGTTGTTCATTTATAATCTTCTTGATAAAGATTCCCGTAAGCCATTCCGATATATACATTCGTTTATTTGACATATCAATCCTTTTTTCTACTTCAGACAATATATCAAAAATATATCTACAGTATTCAAAGAAAATATCCTTTTTCATAATAAAAATATTGCAAAAATATAACTTGTTATCGTCAAGATATTCTTTTGCACTTTGATAATACATAGGATATAGCTCTTTCAGTACGTTAATTGCTGTTTCCAATTCCTCAATATCAAAATTACGTTCAAAATGCTCATAAGCCGAACTTCTCCATTGGGGCATAGGTGCAATTAAGTCATATTCCTGACATAAGCTTTTAATTTTTTTTTCATTAAAATCAAGCTGTCTGTAAATATAATTTTTCCCAATATTGTCCATTTCCAGTACTGATTTATCTGAATCTATAAAGCATAAATGCCGACGATAATGGAAATGACCAATATAATCCGGGTTTCCAAGTGTATCATAATTCTTCCACGCCCAATATATAGAGGTCATCTCATTGTACATTAAATTTTTTTCAGATATGTTATCTCCCGTGTCATCTCCGATGCAATTATCGGTCAGCCATTTTAAATCGGGGTTATGGTTGTCTTTTGCAATTTTCCGTCCGGCATTTATTGGTGTAAATACCTCGTTCTTTAGTAATGCATCTTTTTTATGGTAAGTAACTAATATTTTAATAATCAAATCATTGTTATTATTTGATATATTTTTGCTCATGTATTTCAATACCTCCGCCTAACTTTATTATGATTTATTTTAAGATTTTTTTCGATTTGCCATAAGTCAGTCTCCATAATATTGCATTTTGGAATCTATTTCCTTTTTTCTTTGCTAAAGTTTTATGTAGAGATTCACTTTTACATGTTTTTAACCACGTAATTCCCTTTAAATAATCCCAAACTCCACGTATTATCATATATTCCATAAGATAATCTTTTTGCTCATGTGTTATGTCAATTTTCTTCTTCCAGCTTTCAATTAATTCTTCTTTTTTTTCAGGTATTTCATACATTTCGTTTACAAATAAGGGATTTCTTGTATCATAATAAGCGATTAATGGAGTTATCCGATATTCATACGTCTCATGCCAAACCTGAATACCATTTAAAACAATCGGTGTTCCTCCATGCCGTAATCCATATTCCACATCATCACAATGCAAAAAAAACGGAAGTGGATTATTCTCTTTTGCAAATCTCATTGGAAAACAACAGAACCACCATCCTCCATATTCCGCATTGGTATTATCATTTACATCTGACAGTACACTTAACTGTGTCATATCTGCATTCAAACCAAGGTGCCTAATATCCCCTCTGTTCCAAATTTCAGCTGCCGTATACTGTACTTTTCTGTCATCCATCCGAAACATACGCCCTGCGATCACTTCATCCATATATTCTTCTTTCATCAAAGACAGCAACATGTGTAGTCTGTAGAGTGTCTCTGGAATAAATTCCACATCATCATCCATGAAAACTACATGTGTAACGCCAGTTTTGGTCAATGTTTTTCTAATTTCATCAAGTCCTCTTGTAAATCCACCTGTTCCTCCGGTATTCGGATTATGGTAAACAGATATAAACTCTTCCTCCGGTATTGATATTTCTGAAGCATTGTCCACCACATAAACCTGTAATTTCCCATGTAAGGAGTCATTTGCCTGAAAAAATCTGCTACTTCGGATTACCTCCAAAGAATGATATAAAGCCTTCTGCCGATGGAATGTACAGATATTTAAGGCGAGATATACCCTTGCTGCCTCCTGATCTGTTTCATTTGTTAAAATCCGTATATCTGACAGCTTCATTCTGTCGATTGATTCTGCATCTAAATAAAAATACGAATCATCAGAGTTGCTCTCAAATACAATCTGCTTTTCATTCATATCTGCACAATGTATTTCCAACTCCGTAACAACGGTATTCCCTGTCTTTAGTTTCACTCTTCCGAAACCAGCCGCTCGAAAAAGGATCCTCCATTTTTTAATCCCCGTATATTTCTGCCAAACGGCTGCATCAAACAAATTCATATATGTGTCTGTGGTCACTTTCCCATTTGGATACATATTGATCTGTTCATTCGCAAAATATACATTTTCATTTGTTCGGAAATACAATTCTTTCTCCGTACATACACTATTGGGAAATATGAAAGATTGTACCACCATTTTATTTCCCATCATTCAACTTCCTATACTCCCCACAAACTACCTTAGGCTCTCCAACCATCTTCAGCTCCCCCTTCTCAATCCAAACACACCGAGAACAATTTTCAAGAATTGTCCCCATATTATGGCTAACCATCAACACCGTACTGCCGCCATGTATCATTTCCTTAATCCGCTTCAGACTTTTCTTCCTAAAGAACTCATCCCCCACGCTTAAGATCTCATCCAAGATTAATATTTCCGCCGCTTTACCGGCTGTTGCAATGGCAAAGCCCAGACGGCTGACCATACCACTGGAAAAGTTCTTGACTTTTTCCTCCATAAAATCCTGAAGCTCCGCAAACTCCACGATTTCGTCGTAATGCGTTTCCAGGAAATTCTTGCTGTAGCCGATAATGGAACCGTTTAAGAACACGTTTTCCCTGGCGGTCAGTTCCATATCAAATCCCGTTCCTATTGTCAGAAGCTGTACTTTTCTGCGGCCTGTTATTTCCACATGACCTTCCGTGGGCTTGAGTGCTCCGGATACAATTTTCAGCAATGTAGATTTACCGGAACCGTTGGTTCCGATGATTCCGATCACTTCTCCCTTATATACATTGAAGGACACATGATACAAGGCATACAGCCTGCGATAAGATACTTCTCTTTTTAATAATTGTACCGCATATTCTTTTATTCCGGATGGATTTACCGAATAAAGCCTGAATTCCATAGTCACATCGCATATTCTGATGATCGGTCTTCCTAACTGCCATTCCAATTCATCCTCACTCGTCAGGGAAATATCATACTCACTCTCATCATCCATCCATGCAGATTGATCATCAGAAGTTGACATTCCATTATCCTCTGATGAATCCTCTATGTTTAGATCAATGATATCCTGCTTGTGATACTTTCTGCCCTTTTTGGAAGCAGAAGGTTTCTTTCTTTTTTTCCTTCTCTTTTTACACTTTGCCTGTATCTTTTTTACGATACTCCAAACTACGACATCCGCAATCACAATCAACAGAATTGCCGCTGCTGCGACCACAAAATATACATTAAAAAAAATATAATTCTTCTTTCTTTTTCCCTGTTGCGGCTCCTCTGTCACTGACTCATTCTTACCGCCATCGCTTTCCTGTTCTCTAAGTGCTTCCTGTTCTCTTTCCGCCTCTCGTTCTCTTTCTGCTTCCCGCTCCGCCTCTCGTTCTCTTTCTGCTGCCTGCTCCGCCTCTCGTTCCCTTTCTGCTTCCTGCTCGGCCAGCCTCGCTCTCTCTGCTTCTTGCTCCGCCTGTCTTGCTCTCTCCGCTTCCTCCGCCTGCTGCTCCAATTCTGCCTCAACTAACGCTGCCGTATCCTCGCCTTTGATATGAACCGGAGCACTGGTATAATCGCTAACGGTAAAAGCTTCATCCTCCTCACTATTTTGTAGCCTCATCTCTGCGGAAGATACTTCAATAAAAGCTTCGCCGCCGCTGATTGCTTTAAACTGAAGCCGATATTTGAATTCCCGGCTATTCCCATTTCCCTCAAGGATGATTACTCCGTTTTCTTCATCTGCCTCATCGGCGCCTGTTACATACTCAAGCCGCAGGCGGTCATATTTAATTTCTATATGGTAATCACCGATTGCTTCTTCTGCTTTCAGATACACGCCCACCGGAAAAGTGTTTCCACTTTTTTTATCATACCAGTTTGAGCCGAAAGTCACTGTTGCCTCCGCCGCGTAGACACTCACAGGTTTTCCCACAACCCCTAGGATCACGGCAAGAAGCAATGCAACCGGCATATATTTCCGCTTTGCCTTCATCGCTAATATTCTTTCCCTTATCTGCATTTTCAGATTTTCTGCATAACCTGGTTTTCCTTACGTTTAAAAAAGCTTATACCCACCATGAAACTTCCGATACTCCATCCGGCCAGTTTGATCCACATCATAACCGCAGGTACCCTGCCATATATCACACACTCCCTTGCAAATGCAATTGCCACATAGATAGGGTTGCATCCAATAAAGGTCTGCATTGCTTCCGGCAGGCTCGTAACAGGATAAAAAAGCGCCGACATATACATCCATAATGTCAAAAAAACGGAATACAAATATTTCACATCTGCAAAAAATATATAGATTACCGAAAGGATATATCCCACTCCGATCGAAATGCCAAGCATAGAGAGAACTGCTACCGGAAATAACAGCATCGTAACACAGGGCTTGATCCGAAATATTACTAACATCAGTACATAGGCAATGCACGTATATCCGAAATTTATCAAAGCCGTATAGATTCTCGATAACACAAAGGTCTGCTTCGGGAGCTTCGCTTTCACTAACAGGCTTTTATTATCTACGAGCGCCGTCATTGCAGAAGATGTCGCCCCGCTGAACAAATTCCAGAAAATCTGCCCGGTCAGAAAATAAATCGGAAAATTTTCAATCGAACGTCTGAACATGGTAGAAAAGATCAATGACATGACAACCATATATAAAAGCGGGTTTAAAATGCTCCACAGAATCCCCAGAGAGCTTCTGGCATATTTACGTTTGATTTCTCTTGATGTCAGTTCTCGGATAACAAATGTATACTGCCTGATATCGCTGTTATAATCGCTGTTTTTTGTTTTCACTTGTAGGCTGCCTTTCTCAGATACATAAAACTTTTATAGAGTCTTTCCTGTCTCATGTGACTCCCTGCCTTTTTTCCAAACCTCGCAATACTTCCCTCCGCCCACGCACTTTCGTGAAGAATACCGGATTTCAGGTTCAACTTAATGAGAATCTTATTGAAAAAACGCTGCTTATACAGCTCCTCTTCATCCCACCATGCAGCCACAGGCTGTAACTGCAGTTCCAACACATCATCACAAAACAGCAGTTCACCAAATGCCTCCGCCTCCCACTGCGTAGGATTTCCCATCATAGGCTTTAGCAGGCTTTCCACAAAACTGACCTGCTTTTTATGAGTCGCTGCAGCCCTGTCATCACTTGTTTCTCCATAACATGACGCATACTGCAGCAGTAGTTTAGCAAAATGCTCCATCACGTCTGCATTTGGATTCCTGTTGTCATTCTCCACAGCTTCATAAACGGATTCCGGCAGCTCCTGCTCCTTCAATCGATACCCCTGGGTCATTCCCTCGGGTGCCGAAAAGACCGTCTCAAACAGACAATTGGAAAACCCGATCTTTCTCAGAACCTCTTTTTCACCGAAATAAAAAGCGCGATACTGACTGACATCCGTCCCTTCCGGTCTTGCATAAAGCCCAAAATAGTACCCTTGTAGTCTGACCTTGCCTGCTTTCTCATGTTCCAATACCCGCTGTAAACTAAGCTGTAAAGTACCCACCCATCCGCTGTCCACAAGGGCGTAGGAAGTATCTTCTAACAGCCCTTCCTGTCTTAAATAGAACACTGTAGTATTGTAGCAGTTTTTGGCATGTTTCTTTATATAGACAAACAACTGCCCGATCCCGGACAATTCTTTCTTAAGTGTGTAAAGCTGCTGATAACTTAATACTTTTTTATAATTTTCCGTGTAGCCTGCCAACCTTGCGATATGAAGTGCCTCATCATCTGTCAAGTTTGCCCGCTTCATGATTTTCTCAAAACTAATATCGATCCCGCCAACGCACAAGGTATCTAATGCCGCTTTTCCAGCAAAATAATATTCTGCACTCCGAATGGAAAATCTTGATATTTTCAAATATCTGATATCAAGATCAATCCCCCTTGCGTCCACAAGCTTTTTCGCCATAAGGTACATCATATAGCCATCTCTTGCAAGGAAATAAAGCCTTTTAAACCCATTTTTTACAGCTTCCTCAAGCACCCATTCCACATATTCCGTCAAAACCGGCAGCCATACATGCAGGAAAACTTCCTCCCTCACACGCCAGTTCCCCATGCCGTCTCTATCAGCGCCAACCGTCGGAAGAAGCTTCACCCTGTCCGCGGTCCGCATATGCAAGTGGTTTCTCTGCAAGACAGCTCTGTAGTACTCCATCCTTTTCCGATATTGCTCCCGGTTATCCAAATACTCTTCCTCCAACCGTTTCATCTGTACACCCTGCCTACTTAGCAGATATTAATTCAGCAGTCTGAAATTGCATTTCTTTCAAATTGTTGCCTGTCGGGCAATCAGTACTTTCCATTCTTTTAGCGCGTCTTCCCTCATAGCGCTTTACAAGCTCCAATACTTTCGACGGAATCAGACACGCCGCTACCGGTCGGAGTACATAGATCCATCCGACCGGAAACAGCATTCCCATCTTCCTATAATTACTATATCTAATCTTTGCTTCATTCAAACGGAATTTTACTTTTCGTTTTTTATAGGAGTCTCTCGTTTCACGATAATAGAATAGATTTTCCTGAAGGTTATACCCCTGCAGCCCACGCCCTGTCAGGTTCATGAAAATCTCATAATCCTCACAGCGGAGTGTTTCCTCCGATGCGAGATATCCGGTGTTTTCATCAAAGAGTTCTGCCCTAAACATCACTGAAGGATGGATAAACGGGGAATAACGGAAATAATCCCGCATCTGCGGAATTTCCGGCATGGGTCTTTGTCCCCACACGCCTTTCTCATCAAACAGTTCCGCCCCGGTTCCGCACCATCCGTATTCCGGGTGTGCCTCTAAAAATAACACCTGCTTCTCAATTCGGAGAGGCTTTGAAATATCATCTGCGTCCATACGCGCTATGTATTTTCCTCTTGCAAGTCGGATGCATTCGTTCAAACTGTATGCAAGCCCTCTGTTATTTTCTTTTCCTGCCACGATAATTCTCGGATCAAGTTCGGTCAGCTTCTGCACTAACCTTGCGGCATCCGGATGAGAACCGTCGTCCCATATAATAAATTCAAGCTTCGAATACGTCTGATTTAGTATGGAATTCACTGATTCCCGTAATATATTCTCGTCCCATTGGTTAAATACGCCCATGATGACAGAAACAAGCGGCTGTTTCATCCTCGTCCCCTCGCTATGATGTATCTGCATTATTTTATACTTTTGTTCTATCACTTTATCAGGCATTCAGTGCCTTGTCGTATACTTTTTTCATTGTTTTCTCTACTTCGCCGACCGTAAATTCCATTGCAGAAGTCCTGCCGCTTTGCGACATCTTCGCGCGCAATTCTTTATCCTTATACAATGTCCCGATTGCCTGAGCGAACTCCGGTATACTGTCTGCTTTACAGACAAAGGCATTTTTGCCTTTCACAGCATATTCTCTCGTACCGCGGTTATCGGAAGCCACAAGCACTACATTGCACAACAGCGCTTCCACCGCAGCCACACCCAATCCTTCCCGGTAGGACGGAAATGCAAAGCAGTCTGCAGTTTGCAGGATTTCCTGCATATCTGTTCGAAACCCGAGAAACCTTATCCTGTTTTCAAGCCCTTTTTCTTTTACCAGCTTTCTCAGGAAGGTTTCTTCCTGACCCTTTCCGCAGATACTATAATAGATGTCTTCCCGCGGCAGTGTGTTGATTGCCTCAATGATAACCTTTTGGTTTTTGTTTTTATTCAGCTCCGCTGCCGTTACAATATGAAATGCGTCCGCCGGTACATGCAATTCCCTGCGCTTCGCCTCATTGATTTCCTTCCTCGGTAAGAAGCGCTCCTTATCTACTCCTACACTATGTATTTGAAATACAGCGCCTCCTTCTTTAAGCGGAAGCCGTTTCGCCCTTTCATAATCCTCTCTGTTGATTGTTACAAGAATATCCGTCATACGGGCAAGCAGCCATTCCACCGGATAAAACAACAGCCAGTTTTTCTTAGGCGCTCCCTGATAGAAGTGAAATCCATGCGCCGTATAGATCGCATACGGCTTTCTCTTTGACAACCCTGCCGCGACACGCCCTGCAACGCCTCCCATGGGATTATGGCAATGTACGATCTCAATGTCATTTTCCCTGATAATACGAAGCAGCTGCCTGACTGCACGAAGGTTTGTTCCGAATTTAAAAGGACTCTTGGCAATATCTATCTGATGCAATCGGATTCCCTGTGCCTTTAAATCCTCTTCATTAAATGTATAAATCGGATTCTTAAAGTTCGATGCATAATGAATCTCACATCCCGCTTCATGCAATAGCTTCACATTATTTTTTTCAAACTGCGGCAGGAAGCCACTGATGGCTGTTACAATCAAAACCTTCTTCATGAGTATTCATTGCATTCCTTTCCCGAATCCAATGCTTCAATATTTATAATAAAATTATAATAATTTCTATATAAAACAATTACCAATATAAGAAACAATCGTCCGGGCGGATATGCTACTCCGCCCGGCTTTTTGCTTTCTATATCCACCACATGATATTTAGAAAAATAAGATCTTATTTTTTATTTCAGTCTAAAAGCAAATTAGGCAAAATACCTCTTCCCGCATACTGCCGTACCAACAGCGCCAATCATCAGAAGCACTACTGCCACAGGCATCGTCTGCCCTGTCTTAGGGGACTGGGAAACAGTCGCTACGTCAAGTTTTACAACCGCAATCGGAGAAAGACTTGCACTGGCAAATGTCACGGATCCGTTTGCTATACTCGGAATAATAGTTTCCCATGCATTACCCGTATAATGCATAACTACAACGGCATCTCCGGCAGCAATATCCGGAAGGCTTAAAGTTACAACATAGTTGCCGTTTGCATCTTTAGAAGCACCTGATGCTTTTACCTCAATAACGGTCAGAATAGAGGCCGTTACCCGACTCGCTGAATTTCCGGCCGCATCAGCAAGGTTTTTATTTCCAATCCTTGAAGCAATGGATGCCACATCATTTAAGATTGCGTTTTGAACTGCCACTGCTGTTGCCCGAACGGTTGTCGCCGATACTGCGGAGATCGAATATCCCGCCGATACGGTTGTTCTGTTCAAATACTCGGAAGGCGTTGCCGTCGCCGCCATAAATGTTGAACTCTTCTGTGTTTTGACAGGAGCCTCCGTAGTACCTACTGTCGGGCTAGCTGCACATACGGTCATGGAACCCATGGTAAGAACTGCCAGCGCAGTTAACACTGCTAAAAACTTCTTCTTCATTGTCACTCCTCCTCTCCTAATATATTCATGTGGCTATATCAAACCGAAGATGTGGTTCCCCGGAAGATATCAATTATATTACTTACCGCTGTATACTCACTTTACTGCCGGTTCGTAAAACAGTTCTATGATCAGATCCTGCAGGGAATCCTCATCCACATAGAACTCTTCAAAATTGCTGCCCTGTACGGTTTCACCCTGCAGGGAATACATGTTCTCTCTATCAAAATCATAATTTATATACTCTGTCACCATGTAAGTAAACTCATTCAGATCGATATCCGTGACCATATATTTGTGTACCGTCTGGTAAAGATTAACTGCCACACGAATATCGGACATAGACTGATTTTTCGCCTCTGCAGCAAACGTCGTCATATACTGCTTCTGCCTCTGCAGACGAAGCTCGTTGGAATTAAACATATTTTCATTCCGAAGACGGACATACCAGTACGCTTTTTCCCCAAATAACGTTACTGTCTCTCCCTGATGAAGATCCATATCATATTCCGGATAGATAATATCATCCAATACTTCTACGGTAATGCCGCCGACCATATCATTTAATTCCGGTATGGCATCCATGCTGACCGCCGCATACCCATGGATGGGAATACCGTGAAACATTCTGGATACTGCTTTCACCTGCCTTAAACAGCTTTCTTCTTTCCCGTCTCCATATCCGTGCTGGAGTGCAATCTGCTTTGTAAAAATCCCTTGATAATTGCCCTCTTCATCAAAAACGTCCACCTCTGCCATGGAGTTTCTGTTGATCGATATTACATAGACATTTTTGTCATGTGGATTAATAAGCAGAAGAAACAACGCATCAGCCTGTCCTCCTGCATATTCGCTCCCTTCTTCCTCTTCCCAGCTCTGTCCTCCGACTTCCACAACGGTTTCCTTGTCAATCCCCATGACAAGTACTGTGATCAGATCTTCATTTAAAACATATTTCCTGTCTTTATACAGAATCCCGTTTGTTTCCGGTTCTTCCGCCTTTTCACCCAGCTCAATAATCTCTGCACTCGCTGCAGCGGTGGACAGAGAAGCCTTACCGACCATACGCATCCCTGCCACACTCCCAATGACCGTCAAAATCATCGTGACAATGATAACCACGGTAACTGTGACGATTCCGAATTTCTTTTTCTCAACAACAGTTTCTCTATCTAACATTACATTCTACCCTCTCGGATTTACAAGTACCCCCGCGACCAGAAAACGTCTGTTAGAATCATGGTCCGCTGTACAGGTAGATAATGTAACAATCTTATCCCCTGTCGTGACCTGAATATCCTCTCTTACATTTGCCACCCGGTCCGTAGTCTGATATATTTTTCTCAGGTAATCTTCATAAACATATTCATTGGTATAATCATAATTATCCAGAAGATGGATCGAATCAAACTCATAAGCGGCAAATATCCGGTAAACAAATACGTAATCCTCTGTATAAATGTAAATATAATGGTCCTTGTTAAACAAATCCTCATTCTCAAAATTATGTAGAGAAGAAAACATGGTTTTATCTTTGAGGTTGTGTCCGTAAATCACTGTATGAATATCCGAAAAATCCTTGCTGTTAAAATCCTCTGTATAGATACACCCCGGATATCCCTTGGTTCCATCCATATTATGATTCAGATAATAGCTATTATCCGTCGGATGCTGCAGCACAGGATAATCTACAGTGGTATCCGGCACATAAATCCATGCATAAATATCTCCGTTTTCTTCATGAAGCGCATCCCAGTCCAGAGCCTTATCCGGTATTTTAATACCGGACTGTTCTACTCTGTTAATTATGTCAGTATCCTTATCCTCTTCTGCTGTATCAGTATCTTTGTCCTCTTCCAATATATTAATTATATCAGTATCTTCGCCCTCTTGTACAATATCGTTTTCTACATCAGCTTCCGGAGTTTCCTCTGTCGTTTCAGGAGTCTCTTCCTCTGCGTGCTCCTCTATGGTTTTCCCGGTATTATTATTTACATCACTTTGCAGACTGTCCAGCTGATCATTCGCCGTCCTGTAGTTTATGTACCGCTTGACTAACATGCCTGCTGCCAAAACCATAATAATCAAAAAAACAAAAAATAAAATAAGCCATACTTTTGACTTTTCTTTTTTCTGATCCATCCTTCTTTACATCCAATCCGGTCTGCTCTTTTATATGGAAACACCAACGTCATTTATCTTATTGAACGTTTCAAGTATAAAACAACTAATTCCTGTTGTCAATGAACTTCCCCCGCCAAAAAAGTAAGCTGAATGTCAGGGTCAGACCCTCAGCAGGAGCCTAACCCGAATATCTTGTACAAAGCAGGAGGGTAAGCCAAATATCTTGTATAAATTTCATCTAATGTCCCAGCATTTCCTCTATAAAAATTCCATAACCTCTCGTGGAATCCTGCACCAGCACATGAGTCACCGCGCCCACCAGCTTGCCATTCTGGATGATGGGACTGCCGCTCATTCCCTGTATAATTCCTCCGGTCAGAGTCAGAAGCTTCTCGTCCGTCACCCGTATAACGATCCCTCTGTTGATATTGTCACCGTCCAGATTGACTTCCGCAATCTCCACATCATAGAACTCCGGCTCCCCCGTAACGGAACATATAATCTGCGCCGGTCCCAGCTCGATCTCCTGTTTTAAGGCGATAGGGATCGGCTCAAAACAGGACGCGTCCATGATCTCCTCATCGCACACGCCGAATATCCCTTCCGTTGTGTTCTCCGTAATCTCCCCGATCACATTATCAGAGTCATACTCAATATAACCGGTCAATTCTCCCGGTGAACCGTTGGATCCTCTCGTAATCCCTACGATCTCCGTCTTATATAACGTCCCTTCGTCCAGATTCATTAACATAGAGGTATCCACATCATTAATACCGTGTCCCAGCGCACCGAATGTATGATCTGTATCCTCATATGTCATGGTGCCGATACCCTGTGCGTTATCTCTGATCCAGATTCCCAACTTCCATTCCTGGTTCTGATTACATTCCGGAGTTATCATAACATCCGTTATTTCACTGTTTCTCTTAATCGTCAGCACCATACTTTCTCCTTCGGATGCTTCGATCGTCCGGATAAACTGCTTCTTATTCTCCATTTCCTCCCCGTTTACCTTAAGAATATAATCTCCTTTTTGCAGTATATATTTTGCCGGAGATACTTTCGTGCCGCCGTCACCCTCGAATTCTCCGATTCCCACGACCAGCACTCCGTTCGTCTTCACATAGATACCGATAGGGATTCCCGACGGAATCAGCATCTTATCCTGAATCACTTCTATATCTACATTCTTATAAGGAAGAACTCCGAACAGCTTCAGATTCATCTGATAAGTATCAATCTCATTTGCCTTGAATTTAACTGTATGTGCAAAATCTACATGGATGCTTTCCACACTCCCGGATATACTCTCAGCGATCTGTCCTTCAGTATCCATGGATTCGGGCAGAGAAGATACCTGGGCTGCCTCATCATCGATCCGATAGATTTCTCCCGAAACAGGTACTTTAAAATCCAGTTCCTGCTCCACGCCGGCACGTATTTTAATCGTTGAGGGTATTTTGTCCCAATAGGCAACATAGACAACTACTGCGAGCGTGGCCACCGCTATACTGAGCAGCAGATATAAAAACCCCCGATATATTCTTTCCTGTTTTTTTGTCATACTAACTAATCTGCCCACTTTATCACATCCTCATCCATTTTTGCAGTAAATTTCTTTCATAATATAAGTAATAGAAAAAGGACACACAGAGCGTGTCCTTCCTAGTATGTGATAAATCTTTCAAATTAATTTAGTATTGTTTTGTATTTCTTGCCAAATCTTTCATTTCTTTTGCATTATTTCTGACATTTTCCGTAATGCTGGCGCCGCCGAGCATACGCGCAACCTCTTCTATGCTCTCCGTCTCATCCAGGCACCTGATATCCGTGACGGAACGATTATCTTCCACTCTCTTCTCTATGCAGAAATGCGTGTCGGCCATCGCTGCGATCTGCGGCAGGTGCGTAATACAGATCAACTGGTGCTCCCTGCCGAGGATACCCATTTTCTCCGATACCTTCCATGCGGTCTTACCGCTGATGCCGGTATCGATCTCGTCAAAAATGAGCGTCTCGATCTCGTCCTTATCCGCCAGNACGGTCTTAAGCGCCAGCATGATGCGCGAAAGCTCGCCGCCGCTGGCTACTTGTGCCAGCTCCTTAGGTTTCTCGCCCGCATTGGTAGAGATCAGGAATGTCACTTTATCGTATCCGCTGCCACTCATCGTCTCCTCGTCGGANCTCACCTGTATCTCGAAGGCCACTTCCTGAAANTTCAAATCTACAAGCGCTTTTCTCATCTCTGCGGCAAGCGCANCCGCGCTGCTCCGACGCAGATTTGATATCTTTTCACAGACCAAAAGCGCTTNTTTCCTTAAAGTATCTGCACGTTCCTCCAGTTTCATGCGGTATGCATCATAATCACTGTATTTATTCAACANCTGCTCCGCTTTATCCCGATACGCCAGAATCTCTTCTATCGTACNGCCGTATTTTGATTTTAAATGATTGATCAGATTCAGCCTTTTTTCCGTNCNNTCGAACANTTCCCCGTCAAACTCCANNTCCGACAGATAATCAGCNGCNGCCCTGTTATAATCATTCAACAGACTGTCGATATCCAATAGCTGACGTTCCAATTCCTGCAGGGCTTCGTCATATGCGGACACCGATCTGATCTCTTTTAATGCACGNCCTATATTACTTCCGACTCCCGTCTCTTCATACCCACAGAGCCCATGAGCCATGGATACGGCTTCTTTGATNTTCTGCCCGTTGACCAGTTTNCGGTAAATCTGNTCCGCNTCCTCGTCCTCGCCNACAGTCANTTCTGCCTCCGAGATCTCCNGNCATTCGAACTGCGCCANTGCCGCCTCCCTTTTCCTCGTCTCCTCATCTACCACATTATCNGANANNTCTTCNTGNGCCTGCCNATACTGNTTATAGATAANCTGNAGNTCTTCCTTGCAGGCNGCAAGTTCNTCTCCGGNGTAGGCATCCAGTATTGCCANNTGTNTGCCGGTCTGAAGAAGNGACTGNTGCTCATGCTGNCCGTGGATNTCTATCAGAATCTCNGCCAGCTGTTTCAGTTGTCTGGCTGTCACTGTCTCGCCGCACACTCTGCACACGCTTCGGCTCTGCATGATCCGGCGCTGCAGGATGACCTGTCCGTCCTCAACCGGCAGCTCCATCTCACGGATCGCTTCCAACTGTCTGGGCTGATCCACCGTAAAAATCAATTCCACCAGAGCATACTCTGCCCCGGTGCGAATCATATCCTTATCTGCCTTAGCGCCCAACGCCAGATTAATGGAACCTATGATGATGGACTTCCCGGCTCCCGTCTCTCCGGTCAGAATATTGAGTCCATCACCGAAGGTAACCTCCGCCTCGTCTATTAACGCCAGATTTTTCACATGTAAACTTTGTAACATCTTTTCACCTCATGAGTGCTCTAGCATTCTTTCAATCTTATCCATAACAGCGGCCGCCGTCGCTTCATTGCGCATTGCCATCATGATCGTATTATCTCCAGCGATGCACCCTACTACTTCTTCTATTTTCAATGCATCCACCGCCGCTGCCACAGCCATCGCCATGCCGGACACCGTCTTCATCACCAGCAGGTTCTGCGCCAGATCCATGGACACATATCCTTCCCGCAGCACTCTGATATACTTATCCCCCAGATGCGACTCCTCCTGTGTAAAAGCCACATACTTCTGCCGGCCCTTACCCACCGGAATCTTGGACAATTTCAGTTCCCTGATATCCCGTGATACCGTTGCCTGCGTGACCTGATAACCTGCTTCACACAATCTGTCCGCCAGCTCCTCCTGCGTATCTATCTCATACCTGCTGACCAGTTCGTTGATTTTTTCGTGTCTTCGCTTCTTGATCGTCTGCTTCATAATCCCCTATCATCCATTTATTATTCGCTCATTTTTTTATGCAGTACCGCGAGAAAACTCTCCGTATTCAGTTTCAGAATTCCCGTGGTCTTAGATGCTTTACGAATCATAATGCTGTCTCCGGTCTGCATGATGACCTTATGGCTGCCGTCAAAGTTGGCCTCCACCGTCTGCATACTCCCGTCTTTCCCCTGCGAAACCTCTATCCTGATCTCATCCTCAGAGGCCAGCACAATGCTTCTCGTATTTAATGTATGCGGACAAATCGGTGTCAGGAGCAGCAGACTCGCCGCCGGTTCCACGATAGGTCCGCCCGCCGACATATTGTAACCGGTAGACCCTGTCGGAGTCGCCACAATCATGCCGTCCGCACTGTAGCTGTTTAGGAACTGTCCGTTGACATAGATATCGAAGGTCAGAATCTGCAAAGAACCACACCTGGAAATCACGATATCATTCAGNGCATAATTCTCTTCCGTCTGCTCTCCGGTCTCCACAAGTCCTTCCAGCATCATCCGCTCTTCCCGCGTATAGTCATCTGCAAGCAGTCTGNTAAGCGCCTGCTCTATATTCCCGNTCTCCACTTCCGCCAAGTATCCCAAAGTGCCGAGATTTACGCCCAGCAGCGGTATGTCNCTATCCATTATATTCCGTGCCGCTCTTAATACAGTACCATCACCGCCCAGTACAAGAACGCATTCCGCTCCATCATTCTNACTGCCATCTGCCGCCNCNGAATTTNCCNTCCNCGGCTCACGAATCGCCGTCCTGATTGCCTCGGCAGTATTATCCACACAGGTGACCACACCGCCTCTCGCTTCCAGATAAGNGGTGATCCGCTCCGTGTATTGACCCNGCGGATCTTTCACCTCGTTTGTGATCAGATAAAAGTACNTCATCTCTTATTTCGCCTCATCCAGCGCACNATGCGCCTCTTCTACAACACTTGCAATCAGCTTCTCCATATCCTCCCTGNGTGACCTGCCGGCCNCGGATTGCATCANACTGCCCAGCGCCTGCTCCGCTTCCGCTTCCGTCATTGTCGTAACATCTTCCGAAATATCCGCTCTTTTTTCCAGCCAGACCAGATACTCGATATTGCCCTCCGGNCCCTTNACCGGAGAATAGGTCAGTCCTCTTACCTCAAATCCGATCATATCGGCAAAATCNACCACTTTATGCANCACTTCCCTATGCACCTGNGGTTCTCTGACAACACCCTTCTTACCNACCTTATCCTTACCCGCTTCAAACTGCGGCTTGATCAGGCACACCATATGCCCCTGTGTGCGNAGCAGATTTCTCGCCGGAATCAGGATTTTTGTCANTGAAATAAAAGAGACATCCACCGAACCAAAATCAATCTGNTCTGTGATATCTTCCGATGTCACATAACGAAAATTCGTCTTCTCCATACAAACCACACGTTCGTCACTTCGAAGTTTCCATGCNAGCTGCCCGTGCCCCACATCGACCGCATACACCTTATCCGCACCGTTTTGCAGCATGCAGTCCGTAAAACCGCCTGTGGAAGCGCCGATATCCATACAGACTGTACCCGCAAGCGTGACCTGGAACTCACTCATGGCTTTCTCCAGCTTCAAACCGCCACGGCTCACATATTTTAACGTGCTTCCCTTCACCTCTATTTGAATTGTACTCTCGTCAAAAGTCGTTCCTGCCTTATCTTCTCTCTGCCCGTTTACAAAGACATTTCCCGTCATGAGAATCGCCTTGGCCTTCTCTCTGGACGGTGCGAAGCCCTGTTTCACCAGAATGACATCCAGTCTCTCTTTCATATATTTCCCATCCGCCGGTCATTACTGCGACAATATTGCAGCACATTTATGTAACATATGTTATTTATCATTTGCCGNCATGGATACATATGCCGTCATTATCTTCTTCACGATGGAATCCGCATCGATGCCGATCTCTCGTTTCAGCAGTTCCACATTGCCGTGTTCTACATACTCGTCCGGAATCGCTATATTCAGTACATGAGCCGACGCATTGATTTCATCCACATAGGCTCTGACCTTCTCGCCATAGCCGCCGCTTAAGACATTTTCCTCCATGGTCACGATCAGCTTATGCTCCCTGCATGCCTCCCTGACTGCCTGCTCGTCAATGGGCTTTACGAATCTGGCGTTAGTCAAGGAGCAGGAATATCCTCTTTCCTTAAGCTGCTCCCGTACCGTAAGCGCCACCTTCACCATACTGCCTACCGCAAATAGNATGATNTCNTCTTCCTCATAGATCGCTTCACTCTTACCATACTCGATCGGNGCACGNTTATCCTTAAGTCCGTCGAAAGCCTCTCCTCTCGGATAGCGGAGCGCAATCGGCATTCCGGANGCTACCGCAAACTTCATCATGTCAGAAAGTTCCCATTTGTTCTTAGGTGCCATGATATGCATATTCGGTATAGACGATAGATACGACAGGTCAAAAATACCCTGATGCGTCTCCCCATCACTGCCCACCAGTCCGGCCCTGTCTATGGCAAATACTACCGGCAGGTTCTGTAGACATACGTCGTGCAGAATCTGATCATAGGCCCTTTGCAGAAAAGAGGAATAGATCGCAACGATCGGTTTAAGCCCTCCTGCCGCCAGCCCCGCGGCAAAAGTTACCGCATGCTCCTCNGCAATCCCCACGTCAAAGAACCNCTCCGGATACATGTTACGGAAACGCTTCAGTCCGGTGCCGTCCGGCATGGCTGCCGTGATTGCCACCACCTGTTCATCCCGCTGTCCCATTTTACACATNACTGTTGAAAAAATGTCCGTGTANTTCGCTTTGCTCTGCGGTTTACTCGGAATGCCCGTCTCGATATCAAAGGGCTCCGCCCCGTGAAATCTGGCAGGATGCCGCTCCGCCGGTGCATATCCCTTACCCTTCTGGGTGATGACATGCAAAAGAACCGCACCTCGTATCTTCNTGGCCTCCTTNAGCATACGCANCATGGCGGATATATTATGCCCGTCCACCGGTCCTAAGTAAGTGATCCCCATATCNTCAAAAAACATGCCCGGCACTACCAGATTCTTGAAACTGCTCTTGACGCGTCTGATCTGGGACACCATTTTATCTCCGTATTTTGACTTGCCGTGGAGCGAATTGTATACCCCCTCTTTCAAGTCCAGATACATATCTGCCGTTCTNATGTTATTCAGATATTTGGACACACCGCCNACATTTTCCGATATGGACATGTTATTATCATTCAGCACGATAATGAAATTGGTTTCCAGCCGNGAGGCATTGTTAAGCGCCTCATATGCCATACCGCCGGTCAGGGAACCGTCACCAATCACCGAAACGATCGTGTTCTTCCCACCCTGAATATCTCTTGCCTTCACCATGCCGAGCCCGGCAGAGATGGAAGTGGAGCTGTGCCCCGTATCAAAACAATCGCAGTCGCTCTCCTTACGTTTCGGAAANCCNCTCATNCCGCCGAACTTGCGCAGATTAGCGAATCCNTCCCNCCTGCCCGTCAGAATCTTATGAGTGTANGACTGATGTCCCACATCCCAGATAATCTTATCCTCCGGCAGATTCAAAAACAAATGCAGCGCCATAGTCAGTTCCACGGCACCGAGATTAGACCCCAAATGCCCGCCGGTCTCGCTGATGGACGTAATCAGGAATTCTCTGATCTCTTCCGCCAGCACACCGTAATCCGCCTCCGTAAGCTGCTTGATATCATTTGTCTGTTCTATCTTCTCTATAAACATGGTAATCCTCCGTGCTTATTTCTCCCTGTGAATCAACTGCTCTACCAGTTCCTCCAGAAACGGATTATGTCTCGGAAAAGAACGCAGTANTCTGACAGCCTCCTTGGATAATTCTTCCACCTGTTTCGCNGATTCCTCCAGCCCNTGCATGGTNACATAGGTAAGTTTATGGTTTTTCTCATCACTTCCCACCGATTTACCGAGCACTTCCAGACTGCTCGTCACATCCANGATATCATCCTGAATCTGAAATGCAATTCCGATATTATATGCACATTTTTCCAGNTTTTCTATAGCATCCTGCCCNGCTCCCGCCAATGTTGCACCGATCGTCATGGCAGCCTGNATCAGCGCCGCTGTTTTNTGNTCATGGATNTAGAGNAGCATCTCTTCACTTACGTCATCGCCCANTGCTTCTGCTTCCANATCTGCACACTGNCCGCCGATCATACCGTATATTCCGGCCTTACGACCAAGAATCTGCATGGACTGTGCAATTCTGCGATACTCTTCCATCGACTCTGCGCCCTCAAAGGCTTGTGCTGCCGTCTCGAAAGCATAGTTCAGAAGACCGTCNCCTGCCAGAACCGCCATACCNTCTCCGTAGACTACATGCGTGGTTTTACGCCCTCTTCGGTATTCATCATTATCCATCGCCGGAAGATCATCATGCACAAGAGAATAGTTGTGTATCATCTCAAGCGCTGCCATGAACAGGGACAATGCCCTTCCCAAGACAGTCTGCTTCGTCAGATCCCCGTCCTGCAATCCGCCGTCCGCCGTCCGCCATATTTCATTTACTTCCGTAAACAGCGCCGCACTCTCCGCCATCAACAACGGGCGCAATCTCTTGCCGCCNGCCGTAATCGAATAATTCATGGCCTGCAGAACAGTCTTCTGATATCCCTCCTCTGCCGGAAGATACCTGNCGATCATATGCTCTATCTGTTCCGTTTTTCGTCCGATTTCTTCTTTAAAATTCATCTAATCCACCATCTTCATTGATCTGAAGCACTTTCTTCTCCACTCTGTCAATCGTCTCGTTACACTTATGAAGTAACTTCATTCCCCTGTTGTACTCCTGAAAAGACNCCTCCAGTGTGATCTCCTCCGTTTCCAAGTGAGCAATCACTTCCTCGATCTGTTCAAATGCCTCTTCCAGCGAAATCTGTTCCGGCTCTTCTACCTGCTCCNGATGCATTAAATCCTGCAAATCCGCCTCGTCCTGCACGGATTGTATTTTCTTCTGCNTCGCCACTTTTCTACACTTCCTCTCGTTCCTGCCGTACCCCGGCCGCCTCTCTNNNCTTATCCATAACCTGTACGCTCAANCTGCCGTCTTTCAGATACACACTCATCCGNTCACCCACNGCTACCTGNTCGATCGAAGCCACGGTCGCTCCTTTATCATCTGCGGCNTATACATATCCCTGATTCAGCTTGTCCAAAGGAGACANCCCCTTCATCTGCTGCACGTATATATCCATCNTATGACGGAAATCCTGCAAACGTCTTTCCATTGCATTTTGCAGATGTTCTTCCAAAGATAACGCCTGTGTTCTTTTCATCCGTATCGTATTGACCGGGCTTAGNTACCGCANTTTATCACNGTAATGCTCTGNCTCCTGNCNGTAACGCCCTATGACTCTCCGGCACATATGGTGCATAGTATAAGCATACTCCGACATNTTATCCTGTATCTGTTCAATATCATAGACCGCCAGCTCCGCCGCCGCAGATGGTGTCGGCGCACGCAGATCCGCTACGAAATCCGCGATGGTNGTATCCGTCTCATGCCCCACCGCAGAAATGATCGGCACACAACAGTCAAATATAGCCTGNGCAACCGCCTCCTCATTAAATGCCCACAAATCTTCTATCGAACCGCCGCCCCTGCCCACAATGATCGTATCNACACCCAGCCGNTCCAAGGCGTGAATACCNTTCACAATNCTGGGTACCGCCGCTTCTCCCTGCACAATGGCCGGATACAGAATAATCTGCACATAAGGATTCCTTCTGCCTGCAATGTTGATAATATCCCTCACAGCTGCTCCCGTGGCNGCTGTCACAACGCCCAGCGTCCTGATATATCTGGGNATCGGCTGCTTATACTGTGCCGCAAACATTCCCCGCTCTTCCAGTTCTCTCTTTAACTGCTCATACCGCTCGTAGAGCTGNCCGGCGCCATCCAATGTAATCTCTTTNGCATAGAGCTGATATCTGCCGTCNCGTTCATAGACATCCACGNTGCCGCTTACCACGATCTGCTGTCCTTCTGTCATCTGAAACTTCAGCCCTCTGCGGTTTGTGGCAAACATAACACACGCTATAGTACCCTTGCTATCCTTTAATGTAAAATAAATATGTCCAGAGGAATGATATTTGCAGTTGCTGACCTCGCCCTTGACCATGATCGACTGCAACATATAATCCTGCGTGAACATATTTTTAATATAAGAATTCACCTGTGCAACTGTGTATACATTCTGCATACCGATACCCGTCCACCTACGCAAACTTAGCTAAAATGCCGTTGACAAATCCTGANGAGGCATCCTGCCCGAATTTCTTTGCAAGCTCCACTGCCTCATTAATTGCAACCCCTGTAGGCACGGAATCATCATAATTGATCTCATATACAGCCAATCTTAAGATCGTAAGATCTACTTTGCTCATCCTGGCCGTATTCCACCCTTCCGCCTTCTCATTCAACTGTTCATCTATCTCGGCGAGCTTTTGCTGAATCTTATGGTACTTATCCGAAATATAATCGGCATCCTTGTCCTGCGCGGCATCCTCATCCTCAAAAAACAGACGCTCCTGTTCCGTCATATCTTCTATACTGTTAAATTCTACGCGGAATAATAACTTAAATATTTGTTCCCGCAACTCTCTTCTGCTCATAATAGCTCCTGTTTTATCNTAAACGTGTTATGGATGCACCACATTGATGCCGGCTATNCGGATATTGACATCCGTCACTTCCAGTCCCGTCATATTCTCGATCGCATTCTTAACTTTATTCTGGACGCGCTGGCAGGTCGCCGGAATATTGAATCCATACTCCATGGTGATGGCAAGCTCTACTTTGACTTTCTTATTATAAATGTCCACTCTGACACCTTTCGCAAGTCCTTTGACTCCTACCCGGCTCAGAAGTTCATTTGCCACATTACCGTTCATTGCAGCGACACCGTCTACTTCCGTCGCTGCGAGTGCGGCAATCATTGCTACCACGTCATCCGCGATCTTAACCGTTCCGAATTTCTCATCTTCCTGTAATACATGGGTGTTTTTAGCTGATTCCTGTTCCATATTCATCTTCCACGCCTTTCTTTCATTTGGAATAAGTATACCAAAAATTATNATTTTTGCATAGTCCTATTCCCGTTAAAGCCAAAAGCTCATACTGTACTGCTTCTCATCGTCCGAATATGATACCACGCCGTCGGGACAATCCAAATACTGAAATATTCCCTGATTCATTATCAGCGCATCCTGCATCTGCTTATAGACCTCGTAATCCGCGCATTTTAAAGTCACATAAGCNCTTCCTTTCTCATATTCTTCCCNAAAGATACGCTCAATCTGCTCCTCATTCCATTCCGTAAAATAGAGTCCCTCCCGTACATAGTAGTTATCTCTCATCGAATCACACACCGGCAGATCCACCACATTATCCAACGTATGGGTCAGATTCATCTGTTCGGTAGACACACACAAATAATCATAATTGATCGTGGGAATCTTCTCGACAGGATACCCGGAGGCCCCGCCCACTGCCTGATAAGAGGCGTCTCCCCATGTCGTGTCCACATAATAGTAGCTTCCGTCTATCTGAACAAGATTCCACGCATGTCCCTCACCGCCGACCACACGTCCCAGCACGAGTGTTGCGAATATCCCCGCCTCGTTTAAAAGGTACTGCGTGGCTTTGGCATATCCCTGGCAGACAGACCTNCCNTCTATAAATACCGAGCAGATATTCTGGTTATCCTCAGCCATTGCATCATATTCCGTGTGATGAATCAGATATTCATATATATACTTTACTTTCGTATAGTCGTCCGGGTTCTCCGGCATGTCCNAAAGGCATTGGTTTACATAACTATCTATCTGTTTCTGCTTTTCAGCTATCTCNTCCCGACTGAATCGATACGTNCCCGTAAACGTAATNTTCTTNAGAATATCACCCAGCGTATATTCTGTNTAAGTATAACCNTCCACNTAGAAAATCTCCGGATGATCGTTCAGCACACATTGAAAAACATGGGAAATCTCATCCTTATCGCAACTGGACAATTTCACGTCCTCCTCAAACTGCACCAGTGCATCCCGTATNTCCAGATAAAGCTGCTGCTTTCCCTCTGACAGTTTGCTGTAGGCATATCCGTTCTCCTGCTCCCGTTTGATTACCTGCTCCGCCGNTTCGGATTCCTTCTGCCTCGCTCCCAGATTTTTCTGTCTGTACAGATCACTCTGCTGACGGGGAAGTGTCTGCCATGCATAAGCCAGACATCCCGTAAGAATCAGCATACCCGTCAATAATATACCTGTTCTCTTCATATGCATTACCCTCATCATCACAGAGCAAATCNANNAGGCTCGATTTTTCCCATACTGCTAGTTTCTTCCAAACTCAGACAATTCCAAGCCNTCATTCCGCTCTATGGTCATNCCGATGCTCCACTGNTTGATAAACAGCAGNAGCGGATTACCCTTCAAATCCTTGATCTTCTTCATATCAGAGGTGCCTGTCAGCTTGTCAAGATCAATCTCCTTATTCTCTATCCAGCGGATGTGTTCGTAAGGAAGATTCTCAAGCTTGATTTCCACATTATACTCATTCTCCAGGCGATATTTCAGTACGTCGAACTGCAGCACACCGACCACGCCGACAATGATTTCTTCCATACCTGTATTATATTCCTGAAATATCTGAATGGCACCTTCCTGCGCGATCTGTGTGATTCCCTTCACGAACTGTTTTCTCTTCATCGTGTCGATCTGTCGCACCCTNGCGAAGTGCTCCGGTGCGAAAGTCGGGATACCCTCATACTCAAACTGCTCCTTCGGCATACAGATGGTATCACCGATCGAAAAAATACCCGGATCAAATACACCGATAATATCTCCGGCATACGCCTCGTTCAATATCTTACGCTCGTCCGCCATAATNTGCTGCGGCTGCGACAGGCGCATGACCTTACCGCCCTGCACATGCTTTACTTCAGCGCCTGCATCGAATCTGCCGGAGCAAATGCGCATAAATGCCACCCTGTCGCGGTGCGCCTTATTCATATTTGCCTGTATCTTAAAGACAAATGCTGAAAAGTCATGTNCCACCGGATCAATCAGCCCAATGTCCGCCTTACGGGGAAGGGGTGTTGTCGTCATCGCCAGGAAATGCTTCAGGAAAATCTCNACNCCGAAATTTGTAAGCGCCGATCCGAAGAATACCGGCGTCAGATCNCCTGCCTGTATCCGCTCCAANTCATACTCCGCGCTGGCGCCGTCAAGAAGCTCTATCTCGTCAAACAATTGCGCCTTATATTCCTCCCCGATATGCTCCGTCAGTACAGTCTCCTCCCCAATCGGNATTCTGGTAGCATGTCCCTCTTTCGTTCCCTTCTCCGTGTCCGAATAAGTGATGACACATTTACTCTCACGCTCATAGACACCCTTGAAGCTCTTACCGGAACCAATCGGCCAGTTAATCGGACATGTGGCNATTCCCAATTCCTTCTCGATCTCGTCCAGTAGTGTGAANGTATCGTTGGCGTCGCGATCCATCTTATTGATAAAAGTAAAAATCGGAATATGACGCATGACGCACACCTTGAACAGTTTTCGGGTCTGCGCTTCCACACCCTTAGAAGCATCGATAACCATAACTGCGGAATCCGCNGCCATCAATGTCCTGTAAGTATCTTCTGAGAAGTCCTGATGTCCCGGTGTGTCCAGAATATTGATNCAGAATCCATCGTATTCGAACTGCAGCACCGACGAAGTGACGGAAATACCTCTCTCCTTCTCGATCTCCATCCAGTCGGAAACCGCATGTCTGGCGGTTGCCTTTCCCTTTACGCTGCCCGCCAGATTGATCGCCCCGCCATATAACAGGAACTTCTCGGTCAGAGTCGTCTTACCCGCATCCGGATGCGATATAATCGCAAAGGTTCTTCTTTTGTTTATCTCGTCCGCGTAATTGCCCACGTTTTCTTCCTCCAGATCTTATAACATAGATTTGCCGGCAAACTCCGGCTGTATACCGAAATAATCAAGTACTGTCGCCCCGATATCCGCAAAGGTATCTCTCGTACCGAGATTCATAGGTGTCACACTTCGCCCGTACATAATAAAAGGCGTATGTTCTCTGGAATGATCCGTCGATACCGTATAGCCCGGATCACATCCGTGATCCGCCGTAATCATCAGAATATCCTCATCCCGTAATAACTCCAAAAGTTCCGGCAGTTTATTGTCAAAATAGGTAAGTGCCGCGGCATATCCGTCTATATCATTCCGATGACCGTACAGCATATCATAATCCACCAGATTAATGAAGCACAGACCCTCAAAATCCCGGTTCATATACGCAATCGTTCTCTCGATACCCTCTGCATTGCCCTTGGTATATACATACTCCGTAATTCCCTTNCCCGCAAAGATATCTTTGATCTTACCGACAGAGATTACATCCTTCCCCGCCGCCTTCAGTTGNTCCAGCATAGTGACNGCCGGAGGCTCCAGCGAAAAATCATGCCGNCCGGAGGTTCTGGTGTAGTTACCGCTCGTACCGATAAAAGGTCTTGCAATTACCCGGCCCACGCCATGTCTGCCCTGCAGNATTCCTCTGGCGATTTTACAATATTCATAAAGAGTCTCCACCGGAACAACGTCCTCATGCGCTGCGATCTGAAATACACTGTCTGCCGATGTATAGACAATCAGTTTGCCGCTGCTTATATGCTCGTCTCCGTAATCCTTGATTACCTCAGTTCCGGAGTATGGTTTGTTGCACAGTACTCCTCTGCCTACGGCCGCACTGAACTTATCTAACACCTCCTCCGGGAATCCGTTCGGATAAGTGGGCAGTGGCTGCTTCGACAAAACGCCCGCAATCTCCCAATGTCCTATGGTAGTATCTTTGCCCTTTGAAGCCTCTCTCATACGTGCAATCCTGGCCGTCGGCGACGGCACTTTCTCAAGGCAATCNACTCCGTCAATGTTAAAAAGCCCCATCGCACCCATATTGGGCATATCAAACTTCGAACTGGAAGCGACGGAACGAAGTGTGTTGGTACCCTTATCACCATACTCGGCGGCGTCCTCCATCTCTCCGATCCCGAAGCTATCCAGTACGATCAAAAAAACTCTTTTCATTCTCAGTTCTCTGCCTCCGTATTTTAAAATATGCGCGTATAGTATACCATATATTTCCCGATCGTGCACTTAATTTGAGTTTACGGTACTGATTACCACAGATTCTGCGCNGACCCCTGTCTTGCGGATTACAATATCTTCGATCTGTGCCCGCTGTGCCTCTGTCAGTTCTGCCGTATTGACCACCACATCCACACTGTCACCGTCTATGCTGACAATAGCATCATCAAATCCTTTTGCCTCCAGGAGAATCTCTGCCGCAGTCTCCTTCTCCGCCACATCCGTCATGGAGATCATGCTGTTCACCGCATCCTGTTTCTGCGTCTCGCTGATATTGGCATTGTTGATGATCTCTAAGAGCGTTTCCTTATTCTGCGCACGGGTCTGCTCTTTCTGCAGTTTCGCACCCGACAATCCGGTCACCGTACCGGAAGAAGTGAACACTGCTTCCCCGGGAACATCTTCCATCTGCTCTTCTGCCAGTGCCTCCGCAAGTTCCTCATCCACACCGCCATTCTCCGCCATCGTTACGTCCATATCCAGACTCTTGATCTCGCCCGAAGCCTGTTCAATATCTTCCTCTGACAAATCGGTGAAAGCCGCATAGTCAGATTCATCGCTTCCAAGTGCCAGATTACCCATGTCGTCAGTGGCGATTTCCCCATTGACGGACATAATCTCCTCGTCCGTTACTTTTGTGCCTGCAAAGTTCAGGTAGCCTGCTACGGCGATCATGATTGCCAGCGCCGTGATCATCATCTGGTTCTTTTTGATCATATTTTTCAATTTCTTCTCCCCTTTTCACTGATTATTTATCATCTTTACTATTTTTATCTTATTCGCATCGATATCAAATAATACCTGAATTGCCCCGATTATATTTTCTTGTACACTTTGTGAGCCCGCACCCTGCGCAATCACCACAACTCCCTCCACTGCGGGCGGTATCGTCATAATCACATAAGGTATGTTCTGCCCGCTTGCGTCCGTCGTATATATCGTGCTCTTCTCAATTCTGCTCTCTCCTACCGTGCGCTTTCCGCCTGCTGCATCAGTTTCCTCCGTATTGGAATAATTCTCCGGTCCGTCCTTCTCGACAATCTTATGNTCTGATTCCTTCAATGTTATCAGAACCTTAACTTTACCGACTCCATCCACATATCTGAGCGTTTCCTCCAGTCTGTTCTCCCAATATCCCGCATAGGAAGCTGCATCGCTCTCGGCCTGACCTGCTGACTCCGTCTCATCTGTGACGATATGATTTNCGATTTTACCATCTGTTATGTCCGATATATCGGACTTAATATTTTTCGGCTGTGACGGAATTGCGATTACACAGAGAAGTATTCCTGTCAGAATGATAATCAGGCACTGATCCTTCCTGAGCTTCTTGCCGCCTGTCAATTTCTCAATCAGCTTCTTACCATCCTCCAAGATATACCACCTCCACTCTGTCTTCNGCTATTCCTAATGTCTGCGCAAAAAGCTGTTTCAGTTCCTGCATATTTTCATCCGTCTCTTCCCATCCGTCTGCCATCGCCTGCTCCGTGCCGGTTTCCGCACCGACCTTCACAGTAATCTCCCCGATCCGTATTCTGTCTTCCTCATCTTTCGCCGCCATACTTTCCCCGTCATTCTCCCGACTCCATGTTCCTTCCGATTTCTCCGACTGCTTTATTCCTTCTGCCGACTGCCCCTCATCCACTCCTGACCGCCCAGTTTGTTCTACCTGATCTACGCCTGATTCGGATGATTTCGTCAGTACTGCCGACCNCTCTCCTGNTCCCGACTGACTCCGTACCGTGACCCGTACACGNTCGAAAACATATTCTCCCGCACCCGCCTCACCGATAACGTAATCTCCCTTCTCCTGCCCGGTCAGCTCTATGGTCGTCTTCACAACACGGCAGCCGTGACCGGCCGCCGCCGCATTCAGCCGACGGGTGATCTCCTCCTCGATCTGCCGGATTACCAGCGCCTCCGTCGAACCGCCCTCATACGCCATATTACCGAAATCCACGCTCCTCTCCTCAATTTGTTCCATTATATGAGTCATTTCCTCCTGCCATTTCATCACTTGTCCGTCAGAACCCGAAATAAACGGACGGACAAACAGCAGAAGTACTATAACACCCGCTATTATTTTCATATACTTTTCATACTGTCCACTTGCAGCAAAATGCATCACTGTCTGGGCCACAATCATAAAGACGCCGATCTGCCTAATGCTTTCCAACATATTCAATATCACATCCCCCCGCTTGTGGTATAAGTAATAATTGCGATCTGAATCACAAACATACCTATGGAAGAGAGGGCAATCTTCAACAGCATAATATTACCGTCTCCCACNCGATTTGCACAGTTAGTCATGCGCTTATCNCTGACAATACCNATCANCGCGGCACCGANCTTGATTACGCCCGCTAACAGCAGAAGTNTCAGCACCGGAATACAGCACAACACGATCAGAACCAGCGTTATATACANACCAATACTNTTCTTAACAAGCACTGCCGATCCCATTACCATCTCAAACATTCCTTCCGTCACCCCACCGATCGCAGGTATGGCAGATATTGCTTTCTTAAGCACAGAGGACTGCAAAGAATCTATAACAGGTGATACCATCGCCTGTAAAATGCTAAAACCGGTGATAATTCCTATTGTAACCTTAATACTTACACTGATCGCCTTGTCAAACAACTCCAGCAGCAGAGACAGCTTTTCCTCCATCCACACACCGTTGATGATCGTCAGCAGCATATAGCCATATACCGCTGGCATAAGAAGCGTCAAATATCCCCATTCTATCAAATATACAATAAACAGTAAGATCTGGTAGTACACTGCAGCTGAGGCAACGCCGGAGGCGCTTCCCACCGCGATCATATACGTGGGAATATACAGTTTCATAAAGGTAGTAACTGTCTCCAGTATTTCACGTACAATGGACGCTCCGCTCGCAAAGGCCTTAAGAAGCACGGCAACCATCAGCAGATACACGAAATAAAAAGCAATATCCGATACCTGATGATCCTGAAATAAATCGGCAAAATTGACGAACAATGCCGCCACAACACCCAATATAAGAATGGTTACAAATAAAGTCCTGATCTCTCCCGCATGAGAAGAAAATACACCGCCGATTCCGCTTCCAAGTTCCTTTATNGCATCCCATATCCTTCCCTGAAGAATCAGACTCATGACCATCTTGCCATCGAATGTATACTCCGGAAAAAGCTGCCTGAAATCCAGCGTAACGGCATCCATCCCCATCTCTTCCCAAGCGATACTGCTTCCCCCGGTTTCCAATTCTATCCCGCCTTTCTGACAATACTGCCATCTACTCCGATCCTTGATTCCACCAGCATTTTCCTANNGTTCCGGTATGTATTCACCTATCCGGTGATAGACTGGATACTCTCAAGAAGCGCCATAAGTACAGGCATTCCCGTCAACAGAATATATAGTTTGCCGACCATCTCAACTTGTCCCGCAATACCACCATATCCTGCATCCTTACAGATACCCGCACAGAACTCACATGCATAGGTGGCGCCAACAGCTTTTAGAAGCACCGTCAAATAACTGTAGTTATCTTTCAAATATCCCCGCAGCTTCTCCATTGCCGATAAAATCCCCGTGAAATACTGCATGGCATATCCAAAAATGACCAGACAAACAGCAACCGCTATGTATATACCATATTCCGCTTTATAGCTCCTTAAAGGCACCGCAAGCATAATCCCTATAATGCCCACTAACCCTATTTTGACCATCTCCACANTCTTCACCCCGCTTGCCAAACACCTGATATTACCCCGCACACCGATACGTGCCGGCAGTTACACCCTATAGTGTAAACAGATCCTGCACCATTACAAACAGATCATATATATAAGGGATGATCCATGTTAAAACAAGAATTAATCCGGCGAGGCTGATAAGAAAAGCGTGTTCCTCTCTGCCGCTGTGTTTTAAAACNTGATTTAATATTGTNACCAAGATACCGACCGCCGCTATCCTGAATATAAGGCTTACGCTCATCTTTTCCTCCATTTTGAAGTAGTCTACACTCTTAACATATCATCCGGTATTTTTAATGTGATGTCCGTATACCGGAATGCTCTTTCGAAATATCTTGCCTTCAAATTGACATATTCCTGTCACAACAGCAGAATTGTCAGAAATACTCCCGCCAGTACGCTGACACTGAGCAGCATTTTAGCCCGGTTCTCATAAGCGTCTTCTGCCTGTCTGCATTTTCTATTTAAAAGATCCATAGATTGTCCAATATTTTGTGCCTGTAACTTTTCTTCCTGCAGTCCAAGATTCTGCGGTAATTCTANTAATATATCCTTTTCCTCCTTCGTCAGCNGCGCTTCCTGCAGGCACCGACNCATTTGTTCCTCCCATACCCGATCAAGCTCTGCNCCCCCACTCTGATTGATGTGCTCATAAACCTGACGAAAATACGGTCGGTACAGCGTGTCGCAATATTCTGANAGAATCAGACAGATTTCCGGAAGCGTATGTTTGCCGTAACTGATCTCATCCTGCATTCTCTTAATGATACGGATCAATTCTCTAAGGTGCCGAATCCTGCTCTGTTCCTCCGCAATCTTGCTAATCCCCCATCCGATACACCCCNCTAAAATACAAAAAAAACCAATTAGTTTAAACATCGCTTTCCATCTCCGTCATAGATTCCTTCCACTTCACAACAGCCATT
This sequence comes from Lachnospiraceae bacterium, assembly GCA_014804485.1. GTDB lineage: Bacteria > Bacillota > Clostridia > Lachnospirales > Lachnospiraceae > UBA3282. The sequence continues at coordinate 20,897 of JAAUZT010000028.1, read as the reverse complement.
TTTCCTCGTAAGCACCAGATACCTGTCAAAAAGCCTGTCTGCTATAACATTACGCATGTATTTTTTGTGCTGTACTTCTTCCACAGAACCGCCATGAATCGTTGCGATCAGCCTGCACCCGCAGCCACTCGCCATCTGCAGCGCCTGTATATCCTCTTCACTTCCCAATTCATCCACTGCCAGCACCTGCGGCGCCATAGCACGGATCAGCATCATCATNCCTTCNCTTTTCGGACACCCATCCAGCACATCTGTGCGTATTCCCACGTCATTCTGCGCAATACCCAGATAACTGCCNGCAATCTCTGACCGNTCGTCTACTACACTGACATTCACTCCGGCCCCATAACCGGTTCCGTTGGAAAAATTCCTGATCATATCCCGCAGCATGGTCGTCTTACCACAGCCTGGCGGTGCAATCAGCAGTGTATTGCACACTTTCCCTTGACTGTCATACAAATAAGGAAGAATCGGATCTGAGACGCCTTTGATCTCATGTGCAATACGAATATTTAAATAACATATGTATTTCAGATTACGTATCCGTTTATCGTCCTCCATAATCACCTGTCCGGCCAGACCTATACGATGTCCTCCCTGTANGGTAAGAAACCCCTGGCGGATCTCATCGGCAAACGCATAAACAGAATACTGGCACAAATGTTTAAGTATTGCTTCTAACTTCTCCGCGCTATACTGTGCCGCAGCAGGCTGCCTGTCCACCAGACTGCCGTCTATATCTACAAACCATTCCTTNCNATCAATCAACACTGCNGCNGGCGNATTTACCCTTAGTCTGATTTCCTGCAGCTGNCCGGCCTGTTGTGCCACCATACGCCACCTGTCCCGTAATGATTCCGGAAACATATAAAGGATCTCCTCACTTCTCATCCGCACTCCCCCTTATCTCAATATATGAACCTTTGTCCAAGTTATGACACAAAAGAGGACAGAGAAAAAGCAGCTACAGGTTTTCCCATAGCTGCTTTATACCNCTCACATAATCATAACAGAGGTTTCTCTATATATAATATCACGTAGTTCTCTAAAGTTGGTCTGCAGATGTGTCTCCAACGGCAGCCCTCTTGCATCCNAAATATAGGAGAAAAAGTCCGGGAGATCCATCTCAATTTCTCTGATATGTGTCAACTCCTCTGTCAGTTTGCGAGAATAAACCGGTTCGTTAATCTGCTTTATCTTCTCACTGATTTCCNGNTCCTTCTCCTGCCAGTATAGAGTATACCGCGCCTGTTTTACCGGCTCATATATATTAGCTGCAATTTCTCCTGAAGCATCCGACTGATAATATTTTTTATCATCTTCTGACAACACNAAGAACAGTATTTTCTTCTCAAAATCTTTGTCTTTAAACGCCTCCGTCACTTCATACATACAGTTCACNGATTTTAAGTATCTATCACTTATGATCATCATAATATATTCATGATCTCTGACAGTATCCATAAATTTCTTAAAGCTTTCTCTGTACTTGACATCCCGAATATCTCTGGAAATATAAAAATCTTTTTTAATGAGCGGACCCAGTTTCTTCTCAATAAGATCTGCAATATCCCTATCTCTCTGGCAATATGACAAGAATATTTTCTGTTTCGTCTCTTTGCCATCTGNCGTCCTCTCATGAGCTTCTGTTTTTTCCTGCCCGTCGGACTCGTATATCTCCAAAGCTTTCTTCTCTGACACATTCCTCCNTTCATTGCTCTTCCCAAACTCTTTTTCTTCCATATTCGACTGTTTCGGATTCTTTTCATGCCGCACATATTCCGGCTCTGATGTCTTCGGCCAACCGGAAGGATCACGTTCCGAAACATATGATTCTAACATCGTGCACAGTTGATTAATCACATGTGTAGCTACGCAGACATTCACAGACTTTCCTATTGCCGCATATGCCGCTGAAGGGCTCATACCNCTGAAATCAAACTCATCGGGAAANAACTTCGTTCTTGCCAGTTCTCTTACAGATATTTTNCGAATTACCNGCCCGTCATTCAGCGCCGAAGGTTTCCATGCTCCGTATCGTATATATCTATCCGCAATATATTTTAGCTTTTGTCCTCTTTCGCACGCTTTTTCTATCACATGGCGATAATTATAGATCTCAGCCTTTGGTTCAATAACAATTCTCGAGGGATCAATAATGAGCTTCGGATCCACATCCTCTTTCTGCCTGAGTTCCGCCACACTATAAACATAACTATCCAATTTTTCCGGAAACCTAAAATCAATAGGAAATTCCTCCCTTACACCGACCAGATATATTCTCTTATCACAGACCGGCATTCCCGTCACTAAACGGCTGTCCATCATCTGCCAATAAACATGGTATCCGTATTGAGATATCCTTTTNATCAAATCATATCCATCCTTCTCGAAACATCCGGATAGCATCACAACAAATCCCTTCGGCNCCTTGCTTCGGATTAAATCAAAGAAATAATCCATCTCCCANAATTTCTCCCCTGCACTTACCGATCCTGTTCTGNTCNTCGCACTNCTATAACGAAANTACGGAATACTTCCCAAAACATAATCTGTCTCCGGNAATCCCTCAATAGAAAAATTTGTTCCGAAATCATCTGTAATCATATATGGCTTGCAACCGAAATTATATTGATAAATATTTGATTCTTTTGCTGAANTTCCCACTGCACATGTAACATTTAGTCCGGCATTCTCNGCTGCCAGCGTCATTCCTCCGATTCCGGCGAACAGATCCANTGCGGTTCCTCTTATGTTGTTCATATATCTTTATTCCTTTCGTTCGATCGTAAAACCTGACAAAACACTCTCTCAGCACCTTAACGCAATTTTCTTCATCTGATCATTCAACTTCCTGATTTCACCCAGAAATTGAAATTCTTCATCNGTCGCCTCCCACATATCAANCTGATTTACTATTTTCTGTAACCTTTGCGCTGTTTCCTCCATACATTCTCTGACATCCCTGCGAAACTTTATCTGCTCTTTACTCAAATTCCGCATTATCTCCTGANCCTGCANTTCCGTTCCNNTGCCATGCTCTCCAAGTGCATATAATCCTCTTCCCTTACTCTGAAGTTTGTCCATTGACGTAAGCTGCATCAGTGCTCCNGATATTTGTCCGGGCGTAAATAATTTGTCCGTTTTGCATGAAATATACTTCTTTAATTCCGAAACTGCATAGATCTCTCCATCTTTAACACAATCCATGATAAGCGTTTTTATTTCAGCCGTTGTAAGCGTATTATCCATCCTTCTCCTCCATTCCATAGTTTGTTAAACAAATTGTTTTATTCATTATCTAAATTAGTTGTTTAATTTACCTTGCTATAAGTTTATCTTGTTGCACAACTAATGTCAACACAAAAATCGAGANTCCCTTCGCAAACCCAAATATAACCGAAAAGTTTCCTAATATAAATTAAATAGTACAAAGTAACCTCGCTTNATCTAATCCTATATAACAAAAAAACAGCCTTGAATCTCTTCTCAGCTGTTCTTTTCTAAAACTAGGATCACTGCCACTTCAAAATGTGCTTAGCCCATTACTCTTTAATCATATCAAGTTCTGTCAGATTAACTCCGGAAGCAGAGAGAATAAGCTTTAACTCGATATATCTTCTCTTCATTTTCTTATATGCGTTAGAATCTTTATCGGTATCTATCATATAATCCTGCAATCGCGAAAATTCTTCCACCGATAATTTCAACATCTCACCCTCAGTCATACAATCGCCACCTCCTGATTTTTATCTGCCAATTACNTCTTATGATGTAATTATAACAGAATAACTAANAAGTGTAAATAAAGGTCTTCACTCCCCTGTCCAGCTTACCTACTCTTTAAAATATGCAAAAATATGTAAAGATTCCATAACATTCCTGATTTTATTCTATATAAAATCACATAAATCTATAGCATTTTCTCTGCAAAAAGGGTAGAATACACATTGGAAAGGAGCTTTATCACATGAAACTGGACATGCATTGCCACACCAAAGAAGGCTCGCCGGACTGTAAACTGGAATTGCTGGAAAACATAGAGATCCTGAAACAAAAGGGATTCCAAGGTATGCTCATCACCGATCATGATTCCTACAAAGCGTACCGCTATTATAAAAAACTTCCTCATAAACCCAAGGACTTTGTCGTATTAAAAGGAATAGAATATGACACGATCGATGCGGGACATATGCTGATCGTCATGCCTACCGGTGTTAAGCTGCCTATTCTGGAACTGCGCGGTCTGCCTGTCATGCTGCTGATCGAAATCGTCCACCACTATGGCGGTATTATCGGACCCGCACATCCCTGCGGTGAAAAATTTTTAAGCATAACCAACACACTGCGCGGCAAGCTTGCGGGAAATATTTATCGGAAATTTGACTTTGTAGAAGGCTATAATGCCTGTGAGGATGCCGATTCCAACATGCGCGCCATGAGACTTGCCAAGGAGCATGATCTGCCCTGNTTGGGCGGCAGCGACTCCCATAANGCAGACAGCGTCGGTTTCGGTTACACGATTCTGTTAGAAAATATCAGCACGGAGACAGAGCTGATCCATTACATTCTGTCCGGCAAATCAACGAGGGTGGGCGGCGTTCACTATGAACATACGACCAAGGCAAAGCTTGGTATAGCCAACAAGCTGCTCGTATACTCTTTCTGGCCATACAACAGAATATGCGCACTCATTCGGCGTAAAGCAAGAAATCTGGAATTGGTGGAAAACCATATCATTGAATCCCTTCGCGCAAACCGTCGGTCCAAAACAAAATACATCTCCATCGGCAGAGACAACTGATCCACATGCTCTGCCNTGGTTTTCTGNGCAAANACNCGGTTACCCTNTCCTGCCGGCCGCGATATTNTTTAACTCATCCANTGCATTCTTGAATTTTCTGGAAACCATCGTCGGATTATTGCGAATCATATCGCGTTTATAGAAATCCAGCATCTGGTTATAATTCTCCTGCGGATCGGGATAATAGCTGAATTTACCGCGAAGTTCCGCGACTTCTTCCTTCACTTTTTCTTCATATGCCGTCGGTCTTAACTGTATGCTTTCTTTCAAACTGGCAAATCGCTGTTTCAACCCCAAGCTGAGTTCTGACAGGCTGAGTTCTCTCTCCTGCCTTTTCTGTTCTTTCTCCTCATTGTTGAAGGCNATGATCACATCGAGNCGCCGCTGCATGCGTTCCATTTCCTCTTTCAGCTTCTGCATTCTGACCAGAATATCCCGCAAATCCAGCGCTGCCTTAAAGGATAACGTAAAATCGATCACAATATATATGGTGAGCAGCTCTGTCGCGTATGCGAGCCCTTTGGTCGGTATCGTCAGCACGAACTGCTCAATAGGTCGATGAATCACTCTGGTCATCAGGATCGTCAGAAANCCCCATGCAATCGAAGATGTCAGGCAAATATGTCCCTGAAAATTGAACGGCTGGTTGGAATAATCCCAATATCTGACCTTAAACAGCGCTTCCATCGTAACGCCTGTTATATATTCCAGTGCCGTAGCGCCGATCACTCCTGCAAAATAGGTCAGCACCACATTATCACGAAAAGGCATGGATACCACTAACATCATGATCGCACCACTCCCGTACAGCGGCAGGAACGGTCCCCGCATAAATCCTCTGTTAACCAGCTTCTTTGATTTAAAGGAAACCCATGCGGACTCAAAGCACCATCCAAGGAAGCAGTACATATAAAAGAAAAATAGCCATTGAAAAATCTTATAGTGAATCATCGATCTTGTTCTCCTCTTATGTTATGTTAACNACNCGCTATATAAGTGCNATANATTATGTAAACTTATTNCTCATCTGCATANTCCCATTATATGCACATATAAACTTATTATGTATTGCAATATTGTAAGTTATGTAAACTTATATTCTAACGNTAAACTTCCAGGCCGATACGCACTTTACCTTTTCTCGTCTCTCCCTGTTCCTCCGTATAGACAAACCTGCCGAATCCTCTTACGGTCACCGAGTCTTCTCTCTTAAGCGCGTAACTGTTATTCTCTGTCAGTCTTCCGTTTACATAGACGCGTCCGGATCGAAACAGCTCCAGACTGCGGCTTCTCGCAATATTGTACAATTTAGATATGACGGTGTCAATTCTGGGTGAAGAAACGGTCAGCGACACCGGCTCTCTGACAGGCGATGCCATCTGTTTGGTAACCTCAGTCATCTCACAGCGCACATGGGTATGCTTCACCTGCTCCAGATTCCCGATCAGATAGTCGGCGATACCCTCCTGGCAAAACACCACAGCCTCTTTATCCTGCACAAAAATATCTCCCACGGTACAACGTTCTATCCCCAGATTCATGATGGCTCCCAGAAAATCCCGATGGGTAAGCTGTTCCGCAAACTTAGATTGCAGCGGCTTAATCCGCAGACAGATGATAGGGTACTGCACCTCATATCCCATAGACTCCGGTGAACCGAAACGTATCATCTTCCGCTCACACATCGGGCAGCCTCCCTCCATATCGGTGCCCGCATACGCCACTTCACGCTGTATCTCATAGAACGCCTGCTGCTCCGACAATCCGAGAAAAGGCGTGAATGTGTAGATCCCGCTGTTATAAGAACGTTCCGCCAGCTCCAGCAGCCTTTTCTTCAATTGTTGCAATTCTTTATCATCCGCCATGGTATCTTATAATGCTCCTGTCGCCGGTATCTATTGACCGGATATTTCACCTGAATCTTCTGACACAAAAGAAGGCGCATAATACTCTCATAGCTTATGCGCCCTATGAATCCCATTTATGATCTTATGCAGACATGCTCTACATAAAACTGATGATCTCGTCCTTCGGCGCTTTCGTCTGCCCTATGCTGATTGCATGAAGCACCGGTCCTTCTCCCTGATAATCCNCAAAATATTCTTTCTCAACTCTTGCCGTTACCTTCACCCACTGCTTGTCGGTCANCGTATTNGTCTTATCATATTCACAGGCAAACCCTAGAAACGCCATATCCTCCGCACAGCAAGTCATCGCCATCCTTCCCGGCACGAAATATCCCGGAGGGAAATCCTTCGGTTTCAGTACCATGGCAGTGAACTGAACGGTCTTNCCCTCGTAGCGCTCCAAGTGATCAAGCGAATCCAGATACCAGATTCCATACCCCTGATTNTTCAATTCAATAACAGGNGCTTTCAAATCGTACGGCAGGTCTTCTTCCATGATCTCATTGATTTCTCCGTTAGAATCCTCGAATACAATCTCCGCCTTCGGGTTGATTGCCTTGACATTGCGCTTATAACTGCCCAGATCCTCCACGCCGTCACAACGNTTGAAAATAATCAGCTCTGACGCGCGAAGCTGCTCTGCAAGCAGGGACTTCATATTCGTAAAATACATCGGGAACGTAGAGGCATCGATGGTTGTGATCTGCTGCTCGATCTTCCAATGCCATGGCAGCTTCATCGCCTTATAGTTCCACATACCGTTATATTCGATGATAATGCGCTCCGGCTTATGTTTTTTCTCCANNTCGATCAANCGNGTCGTGTTAAACTCTTCTTCCTCTTCGATCAATTCCAACTGNGTCCGGCTCATCTTGAGCAGATTCNCATCATACTCATTCTCGCCTTCTTCACACAGAATCAACAGTGTCTTACCACGCACCTGAAAATAAGGCTGTGACAATGTATAGGTGATAAACTCTGTTTTACCGCTCTCCAGAAAACCATTAATCACATAGACCGGTTTCATAAAATGCTCCCATCCTTCCCGACATCTATTTTTTAAATAACTCTGCCAGCTTATCTTCCTTCAGCTTAGAACCGATCACACAGAATTTGCCTGTCACATCCGGCTTACCNTCCCTGACATTACTCTCTTCCGGCACATAATCGAAATAAATCCAGCCGCCGTCCGTCGAAGGAACCATCCCTTTTGCACGCAAAACAATGCCATACTTCTCATCCTGATCCAATTCCGCCAAAATATGCTCTATCTCCGTCTTCGTATAAGCTGCAGGTGTCTCCATTCCCCAGCTTGTAAATATTTCATCTGCATGATGGTGATGATGATCGTGCCCGTGCTCATGATGATGCTCNTGGTGTTCGTGCTCATCGTGNCCGTGGTGATGTTCATGNTCGTCATGNTTGTGATGGTGCTCATGTTCGTCGTGATCGTGGTCGTGATCGTGGTCGTGATGGTGCTTGTGCTCATCGTGATCGTGGTCGTGATGGTGCTCGTGCTCATCGTNGTCTTGATCGTGATGATGATCATGGTCATGTCCATGCTCATCATGCTCGTGGTCATGTCCATGATGATGCTCATGCTCGTCGTGTTCGTGGTCATGNTCATGATGATGATCATGGTCGTGACAGCCGCACGTACAGTCCGGACCGTGGTCGTGTTCCTCATGATGTGCCATTACTTCCTGCATAAGCTCCGCCTCGAGATCTTTCGCACCCTCGATCGTTTCCAGGATATCTTTACCTTCCAATGAATCCCACGGTGTCGTGATGATCGTCGCTTTCACATTATGCTCCCGAATCATCTCCACGCAGGCAGTCAGCTTCTCCTCACTCAGCTTATCCGTCCGGCTGAGAATGATCGTTCCGGCGTGCTCGATCTGGTTAATGAAGAACTCGCCGAAATTCTTGATGTACATCTTGCATTTGCAGGCATCCACAACCGCAACGGCACTGTTGAGCTCCACGTCTCTGTCCGCCATTGCTTCCTGCACTGCCTTCATCACATCGGACANCTTGCCCACACCCGAAGGCTCGATCAATACGCGCTCCGGTGTATAAGTATCCAGCACTTCCCGAAGTGAAGCGCCGAAGTCACCCACAAGCGAACAACAGATACAGCCGGAGTTCATCTCCTTAATCTCAATCCCCGCCTCTTTCAGAAATCCGCCGTCTATACCGATCTCACCAAACTCATTCTCGATCAGTACAACTTTCGTATCTGCAAGAGCCTCTTTTAACAGTTTCTTAATCAGCGTCGTCTTACCCGCGCCAAGAAACCCCGACACTATGTCAATTTTCGTCACAACAACACACCAGCCTTTCCCGTCAACAGTTTCCTTTTCGACCTTATTATTCTCTTCCATTTTCGAGAATATGTCAAGAAACACACCACAGAATTAATAGGATTTTAATTTAATCCAAGTTTAATTTTTTATCCATAATATGCCATGTGACCAGATAAAATATCACGCTGCATATCAGCCCGACNATCAGCGTATACTCCCACGATCCGCCGTAATANTCNGCCATGAGCTTTTTGTTAACATAGCCCAGAAACGCATAATAGAAAGCGTTCACNATNTGCTGCGCGAAATAGACTCCGATATAAAATGCAAAAGCCGTCAGCAGCTTATGATTCGGAGAGAGCTGTCCCAGTGAAATACACGCCGTTACCTTCAAAACCCGCGCAAACACACCGACTGTATACGCAATTAAGGTCATCACTACAGTAAAAAAACTAATCTTAGAACTGCCCACCTGCTCTACCATCGATTCGACACCGTTAAAAAACCCATCAAACAANTCTCCTTCACTGGCAATCAGAANCNCCACCGAAGTGTACATCAGAAAAGAGCTGAGCAACACCCATGCCGCACTGACAATGACCTTCGCAATGATAATATGGTGCTTGTCCACGGGAAGCGTGTGCAACAGGTATCCCTGATCCCCATAGGTAGACGTGTAGAAGCGGTAGATCAGATAAATTGCCGTCCCNACCATCACCACGAACATGCTGGCAATATACGTCAAAATAATCATAATCCCACTGAAAATAACCCCTGCATTGTCGGTCTCAAAAATATCTATTCGCACCGTAACGCAGGCAAATATTGTCATTACCACAATCAGCAGATTCATGGGCACTAANAGNTTCCAAGTAGACTGCCACTCATATTTCATTANTTTTCCTAACATGCGAACACCTCCCGGAAGAAACGATCTACCGACTTACCCTCATTGCGCCTGATCTGCTCGGCGCCCGCCTGCAATATGATGCTGCCATATCGTATAAACACTACCTCATCCAAGATATTCTCCACATCGGAAATCAAATGGGTAGACAGGAGTATGGTTGCATTCCTGTTATAATTTTGAACGATGGTATGTAAAATATAATCTCTGGAAGCAGGGTCCACACCGGCAATGGGTTCATCCAGTACATACAGATCCGCATCCCTGCTCATCACCAGAATCAGCTGTACCTTTTCTTTCGTTCCTTTAGACAAATTCTTAAGCCGCTCATAAGGCTGGATCTGCAGACGTGCCAGCATATCATAGGCTCTGTCCACCCGAAAATCCGGATAGAAATCCTGAAAATACTGCACCATCTCCATAACCTTCATCCCGGGATGCAGATAGGTACGCTCCGGCAGATAAGAAATCCTGCATTTCGTCTCCACACCCGGTCTTTGTCCGTTGATCAGAATCTCGCCCGCCGTCGGCTGTAACAACCCGTTCATGATCTTAATCAGTGTAGTTTTGCCGCTTCCGTTTGGTCCCAAAAGCCCGATGATCCTGCCCCGCTCCAGATTCAAATAAATCTGATTAAGCGCGATCTTGCCGCCATATGTCTTCGTCAGACCCATGCACTGTACTATCGGTGCCATATTTTCTCCTGCCTTTCTCCTGCCGTCTGTCGCNTCAAACAGCCTCTCATTCCATCGCTTATGGNTTTTAATTACATGCGTTATTCTATTATCACTCTATAATCTGCCGCAAACGTCTCTTCCGAGTTAAGAACCTGCATCCATTCACGGTCTTTCCACTCTCCCGCATAACCCGCTCTGTCGCATCTGCCGTACCATGGCTCGATGCAGATAAAAGGGGCATTCTTCTTCGGCGGTGACCAGATCCCNAACAGCGGCGCGTCAAAGGTCACTGTCAAATATGGCTTTCCGTCCGGTTTTACCAACGCTACACTATGAGCCTGATCATGCTCAATCACCAGCGCGTCATTNTCAAAGAGGTGATCTGTTATCGGAAGCATACCGTTTTTCAGCTTGTAAGCCGTTTTTTTCTCACCGACCAGGCCGTTTTCCAAACCGGAAGAAATCACCTGCTCCTGCACGTCAAACAAAAGACTGTAATCTGTCTGCTTCGTCCCCTCCCCAATGGGGCATAAAAACGCCGGATGTCCGCCGATGGAGAAGTGCATGGGCTCTTTCGCCGGATTCTTCACCCGCCACTTGATGATCACCGTCTGATCCTCCAANTCATATCCCAACTCCAGGATAAAAGGATATGGATATTTTGCCAATGTGTCCTCATCCGATTGCAGCGTAAACCATACTTCCGTGGCCGCCTGACTTTTTAACTTAAACTCCATATCTCTGGCAAATCCATGCTGTCCCATCGGATATTCCCTGCCGTCCTGCCGGTAAACACCNTCCTGTAAGCCTCCTACTAACGGAAAAAGCACGGGCGAAGTTCTCTTCCAATACTGCGGGTTCCCGTTCCACATATATTCTGTGCCCGNCNCGATCTTNTTAAGCGACTTAAGCTCCGCTCCCATGCTGTCAACCTGTATCGTAATCCTGTCATTACTGATCTGAAATAAAGCCATAGATATCCCCCATTCTTGCTCAACCTGCGAGTTTGGGCACAAGCACAAACTTGCGATTGAAAAATCTCTGATTTTTCAATCTATCCCCTCTNNTGTCATTTTATCTTACCACATTTTCCGTCTACCGTATATCCTTATACGACATTTTTACCGTTACCGTTCAGACATCCAATACTCGTCGCCGCCCATTTCACCGCCGCCTCACTTCTGTGNACTGTGGGCGAGCCCCGCCGTCGTACTCAGCTTATGCCGCAATGTAAATNCCTCCGTATGATATTTGTGCTTCGGAAGNTCCACGGCAAGCGCCTCCAAACGTATTTCCAGCCAATCTGTCATGCCTTGTTCGTCCGCTTTCCGGATTCGCAGCCTTTCACCGACCTGNTAGGATTTACTGTTGGACAGATAGGGAAGTACGATATTCACTTCTTCTCCGTGTCTGTCCACAACATACTCGTCTCCCTGCTTTAAATAAGCTTCCAGCAGACACTCATAGGAATCCGGTATAACTTCCAAAGGCTCTTTCACAGAGCTGACACGCTCCCGAAACCGGCATTTTCCCTCTAAATCCTCCGCCAGATACTGCGCATATCCGATCTCCCAGCGCACTTCATAGCNGCTGTTATTTTTCTCCCACTCACGAAATACAGACTCCGCNTTCTCATAAAACTCCTCCGAGCATTTGCGTATCTCCTCCCCGCATACAGAGGTTTCTTTCCGGATCGCCTCCAGCAGATATGCCGTTTCACTGCTTGGCCGCTCTTTCGCCCACTCCACCTCGATCCGATTATCCACTAAATACTGATATAACTGTGCGATCCCGTACATATCAAAATCAAGTTTACATAACTTATCTCCTCTCAGATCGTACAGCACAACNGCATTTCTATTTCCNCCNACTCCTATTTTACAGAATCCGATCTCATCCAATGTAAAATCCTTTCTTTTCCCGTTCAAGTTTACATAACACAGTTTCATTTCTTCCACAATCANCTTCCTNTTANAATAGAGNACAAAGCAGCCNACGCCGAAAANCAGCATACACAGAAGCGGCAAATACAGNAGCGCNCCTCCGCCTCTGTCNGANGGATGCAGCAGACGCATGATCAGTATAAAAATGGCGAATGCGACTGAAAGCGCACCACACAAAAGCGCCGTCCTGTTCTCTCTGACCTGAAACCTGATCCCTTCTTCTATTTCCGTATCCGAGCTCATACTTGCACCTCCATGTCTTTCCTGACACCTCACATTCCCGTTTATCCATCCGCTATATCTTCTCCCATGATCTCCTCATATGCCTGTATGATGTCCGTAAGCGGCACGAAAGCAGCGTCATTATTCTGGGTNCCTCCCGTAGTCATGCCGACCAGATATCCCCGTCCGTCGAAAGCGCCTCCTCCCGACATTCCCGGTTTGACGAATCCATGCCCGTACAGCATATATTCATTAAAGTAATCTATATAAACCCGCGGATGCTCCACCACTATCTCATAAAAAGAAGCTTCTTCCCTCTCCGATCCGGAGTCCACACAGAATATCGTACTCTCCCGTGCCANCNGTTCATATACTTCCTTGTCAATACGGGCACATTGCAGCTGCATAAGCTCGTCATAGGTAAACTGTCCGTTGTCTATCGTCAGAAAGCCTATGTCAAACCGATCGGCCACTCCCGCTGTCTGTGCATCCATGTAGTAGCCTTGTGGGAAATACACATAACTCTCAGCGGCATCCCAATAATCCAATACATGACTGTTGGTAACAATCACCACTTTCTCCGGTGTCATCTTCCAGANGATCCCNCTTCCATGAGCATTCCCCATCTGAATCCGTACAACACATGTTTTTACNTTTTCATATGCTTTTTCNCAATCTTCCGTTTCCAGAACCGGGGTTCTCGTAAGCCCCAGCGCCAACATGCCTTCATAAATCTCCTCATCCGACACCGTCTGAATCAGATGNGGTCTCTCCTGTGCCCGNGTGTAAACGGGCGGAGCCGTAAGCATAAGCGCCCAAATCAAAACAGGCAGAGCCATAATCATATATCGTCTATGCCTCATAGTAGTAACCATGCCTTTCCCTCAGCAGACAAGTGTTCATGCAATGCGCTTTCTTAACAAAAAGTAAATTTGCTCCGCAAACTCGAAACACATAAAAATCTCTCCTAGATGGGAGAGATTTTTATGAAAATCTTATGTAAACCAAGCAGAGCGATAAGCCGGGTTATGTCGTGAATGATCATCTATCTAGGATATCCGTTACCGGATATCTCGAGCGACCCACCTGAAAGCAGATCGGGCCAATCTGTCGCTTTCGTTTCGGTCTTGCTTCGGATGGGGTTTACACAGCCTGCACCGTTACCGTTGCAGCGGTAGTCTCTTACACTGCCATTCCACCATCACTATGCAGTNTNGCTTCGCGAAACTGCGGAACCCTCAAGCGGCTTCCACTGAACTGAAAGGTTCAACATAGCTGTTTNTTTTCTGTTGCACTAGCCTTGGAGTCACCTCCACCGGACGTTATCCGGCATCCTGCCCTGNGAAGCCCGGACTTTCCTCACCTGTACCCTTGCGTCTGTACAGCCGCGATCATTTATTCTACTTGGTTTGCTGCTTCTCCATACTTANGTAAACNTANACNTTATTCCTGTTAAACGTCAAAACANCTTCCGCCCACAAACTCTCTGCACAAAGAGTTCTTCGGCAATTCCTCACTGCTGATTCCCAGAAAATACTCTAAGAACTTTAAGAGTCTCTTTGCCTCATGATACTCCGGNTCCCCTTTTCTGATGTTAAACAAAAGCGGCTCCGCATACTGNTTGATTACNGCAAGCTCGTAGATCATGGCTGAGTTGAACATGGCATCGGCGCCCTCCTGGAAGGGGAAAATATACTTCTCCTCTCCGCGTCTGACCGATGGCCACATGGCGATCGTCTTCTCCGCGGAAGTCCCCCGCGTTCTGGCATCTCTGACCATCCGGCGCAACAGCCTGCCGTCGGTCGTGGGAATCCGATTATGCTCATCCACATTTAAGCAGGTAAGCGCACTGATATAGATCTTATATTTACTCTCCGCCGGCAGGGAATAGGACATCTTCTCGTTGAGTCCGTGGATTCCTTCGATCACAAGAATATCATCCGCTTCCAGCTTCGTAATCTTACCGCTGTACTCTCTCTTACCGGTCTTGAAATTGAAAGTAGGAAGCTGCACTTCCTTACCCGCCAGCAGNTCACTCATATCCTGATTAAACTGCTCCACGTCCANCGCTTCCAGACACTCATAATCAGGCTTTCCCTGATCGTCGAGGGGCGTATCCTCATGATTCAGATAATAGTTATCCAGCCCGATGGGATGTGGCTTAAGTCCATACGTACGAAGCTGTATGGATAATCTGTGAGAAAAGGTCGTCTTTCCGGAGGATGAGGGACCCGCGATCATAACGAACTTCACACCCTCGCGCCTTGCGATATCTCTGGCAATCTCACCGATCCTGCGCTCCTGAAGCGCCTCNTGCACGAGAATCAGATCAGCGATGTCTCCCTGACAGATTTTGTCATTTAAGTCGCCCACCGTATCAATTCCCATCTCTATGCCCCATTCGCATGTCGTCATNAGCGTGCGGAACAATTTCGGCTTAGGCACAAATTCCGGCAATTTCTCCGGTTCTTCTTTCTCCG
Organism: Lachnospiraceae bacterium; assembly: GCA_014804485.1. Lineage (GTDB taxonomy): Bacteria > Bacillota > Clostridia > Lachnospirales > Lachnospiraceae > UBA3282. The sequence continues at coordinate 5,651 of JAAUZT010000028.1, read as the reverse complement.
GCAGGAGTAAGACCATGCCCTCTTCATACGGGAACAGGTCAAATTGCCGTATATATCCCGTGCTGGGCAGCATGTAGCCATAATAATAATCATAGTAATCACCCAGACAGTATACNTTGATGTTGGAACTTCTGCGATATCTGAAAAGAGATACTTTATCTTCCATGCCGAGTTCCTTAAAAAGCGCCACTGCCTCATCGGCAGGATATGCTTCCTTGGTCACCAGCAAATCCATATCCGCTAACTCGCCCATGCGGTCCTTGACTTTCNCAATCGTTTCGGCATCCATTTTAAGACCGTGTTTGAAGCTGCAGTAATATCCCGCTCCAATGGAAAACTCCACTTTTACATTGACGGCCGCTTCCATGCCCACTATATCTTTGATCGCTTTCATCATCAGCATAATAGCNGAGCGTACATAGGTCTTATGTCCGATCACGTTTTCATATGTAATAAATTCCAGCTCGCAGTCATGATCCGCCCGCTTCATCAGTTCCCGTATCTTGCCGTCCGCTACAACAAGAGCGATCTGGCTGGTACATTCGTTCTGGTATTCTTCTGCAATCAGCTCATACTGAATCCCGTCCTCAAACACCCTTTCCTGCCCGTTAATCCTGATCGTAACCATAAGTATAATCTCCCCCTTTTTGCCATTGTTCTATGTCTGCGGGCTATCCGCCACAATCCGCATGGCCATCCGGCATTCCTCCCGCAGCTTAGACACTTCCGTATATCTGCGCTCCCGTTTAACATCCGACAGCCCTTCCGACTGCAGCTTTGCCAGTATCTCACCGTAGATCCTGTCTTCCCGGCGCAGATACGCCGCCAGTNTCCGATCTTTTCTTCTCAATAAAAGACCTCCGTAGCGGTCTTCAAGTTTACATAATGTATTATCGTCCGCAATATTACTCACTTCATTAAGTTTACATAATTCCATATCAATCCGCATCATCGGATAGAACTTGCCGTCCTCTTCAATCATCTGCTCATCTGCGATCTGATATCCCATTTCCCGCAGTCCGGCGCGAAACCGCTCGATCTCCGACTGCGGCTGTAAGATCAATTCCCGGAAGGACGCCGTCTTGTCTTGGTCCTCCGACAGAATCCTCATCATCAGTCCGCCGCCCATACCGGCACATATCAGAGTATCGGNCTCGCCAATATTATAGTTATGTAAACCATCCGACAATCTTGTCTCAATACTAGATTCCAGACCATGCTCTGCGATATGTTCGCCGGCCGCGCTAAGAGGTCCTCTCCGCACATCCATCGCCAGCACTCTGGGGCTGATCCCCTGCTCCACCAGCCAGATCGGCACAAAACCATGATCACATCCCACATCACAGACACTGTTATCTGCCGTAACCATGGCCGCTACAGCCTGCAGTCTCTTCGATAATACGACGGGTCTCATCAGTCCAGATAATCCTTTAATTTGCGGCTCCTGCTCGGATGACGGAGTTTACGCAGCGCTTTCGCCTCGATCTGACGGATACGCTCACGGGTGACATTAAACTCCTTGCCCACCTCTTCCAGAGTCCTTGCACGTCCGTCGTCCAGACCGAAACGCAGCCGTAACACTTTCTGTTCCCTCTCTGTCAGCGTTCCAAGCACCTCCACCAACTGCTCTTTTAACAGGGTAAAAGCGGCAGCATCCGCAGGGACGGGCACATTGTCATCCTGAATAAAATCACCGAGATGGCTGTCCTCTTCCTCACCGATGGGTGTCTCTAAAGAAACCGGCTCCTGAGAGATCTTGAGGATCTCACGCACACGCTCTACCGGCATATTCATCTGCTCCGCAATCTCTTCCGGGGTAGGTTCGCGCCCCAGCTCCTGCAGCAACTGTCTGCTGACGCGGATAAGTTTATTGATGGTCTCCACCATATGCACCGGAATACGGATGGTTCTGGCCTGATCCGCTATCGCTCTGGTAATGGCCTGACGGATCCACCATGTAGCATAGGTAGAGAATTTGTAACCTTTGCGGTAATCGAACTTCTCAACCGCCTTGATCAAACCCAGATTTCCTTCCTGAATCAAGTCAAGGAAAAGCATACCACGCCCAACATAGCGTTTGGCAATGCTGACCACCAGACGTAAGTTTGCTTCCGCGAGGCGTTTCTTCGCTTCCTGATCTCCCATCTCCATCTTCTTGGCCAGTTCGATCTCTTCATCTGCGCTTAAAAGCGGTACTTTACCGATTTCCTTCAAGTACATTCTGACCGGATCTTCGATACTGATTCCGTCCGGCACAGACAGGTCAATGTTCTCCACATCCACCTCATCCTCTTCCGTCAGGATGATCTCTTCATCATCCACGTCGTCATCCTCGGTAATCCGGAGCACATCTACATTATTCTGTTCCAATGTTTCCAATATCTTGTCAAACTGATCCTCTTCTAAGGAAAACTCCGCAAAGAAGTCGCTGATCTCCTGATATTCCAAAACATTTTTCTTCTTCTTAGCAATCGTCAAGAGCTCTTTGAGTCGCTCTTCAAACCTTGCCTGTACATTTTCGTCCATTCTCTGGCCCATCCTTCCTATGTTTCAAATTCTATGTTCTATCCGCCGTATACAAGCCGGTCTAACGACAGTTTCCTGCGAATAGCTTACCCTTATTATAAGGAAATATGCGTTTTTCTAAGTTCTTCCAGCGCCTTTTTACCCGATATTACCTGATTGATCGCGTCCATATCCGATCCCATCCTGCCGGAATAATAGTCAAAGCTGTTCTGCTTCACGGCACAGAGGATATCGTGCAGCGCCTTCTCCCGTTCCTTATCTGTAGTGATTTCTTCCAATCTGGTGTTAAAGAGTTCCGCAACCGCCCGCTGTTCCTGCTCTTCCTCAAAAGTGCTGATGATCGCCGCCGGATTGTAACTGCCCTGTTCCAGATCCGCAAACAGCCTGTCCGCCACCTGCCGGTACAACGGCTGCGTAAAATCCGCCGCCGTGATGTAGGCTTTAATTTTCGGGTATATCTGCGGTTCTTCGGTGATCCATGTAAGCAGCAGCCTCTGAGACCGCTTCGTATTCTCTTCCGGCGTATTCTTCTTCGTAACGGTACTCTTTGGCCGTGCCACCGGCTGTACCAGCCCGGTCCGCGCAGCATAACCGCTCACTAATTTGCGCAGATTATCAAAACCGATATTGTACTTCTGCGCCACGGATTCTATATAATTCTCCCGCTCCACCTCTTCCTCGAAACCGCACAGCTTCTTGGCAATCTCCCTGTGGAACGCGGTTTTGGATTCGGGATCTTCCATATTATAGTCCCGCTCCAGTATCTTAAGTTCAAAGAAGAAACTGTTCTGTGCCTGATCGATTCGTTCCTGAAAAGCTTCTGCACCCATATTCTTCACGAATTCATCGGGGTCCTTATAAGGCTGCATATCGATCACCTTGCCCCGCAGTCCCGATTCTTTCAGAATACCGATAGCACGCATCGCCGCATTCACCCCGGCGCCGTCACTATCATAGGCAAGCAGCACGTCCTCTGTATATCGCCCTAAGAGACTGGCTTGTCCTGTTGTAAAAGCGGTTCCGAGCGATGCGACCGCCTGCGTGAATCCCGCCTGGTGCATGGCGATCACGTCCATATACCCCTCGCAGAGAATAATATTACCCTTGCGGGAAGTTCTGGCAAAATTCAGTCCGTACAGATTACGGCTCTTATCGAAGATCATTGTCTCCGGTGAATTTAAGTATTTCGGCTTGGCATCCCCCATCACGCGTCCGCCGAATCCGATCACTCTGTGATTACTATCCTGGATCGGGAACATGACCCGGTTCCAGAATTTATCATGCATGCCCCGTTTTTCGTCGAATCCAGTAAGTCCCGACTCATTAATCAGTTCATCGGCAAATCCCTTAGATCTAAGGTATGCCGTCAGGTCGGAGCCTGCACCGTCCGCATAACCCAATCCGAACTTCTTCATGGTCTCTTCTGACAATTGTCTTCCCGCCAGATACTGATATCCTGTCCTGCCTCTTGGGGAGCGCAGCATATAATAATAGTATTTCGCCGCTTCCTTATTGATCTCCAGCAGTTTCGCACGCCTGCTTTCCTTCTGTCTGGCCTCTTCGTTATATTCCAGTTCCGGCAGATTCACCCCCGCCCGATCCGCCAACATCTTAACGGACTCTTGAAAAGTCAGGTTCTCATATTCCATAACAAACGTTATTACATTGCCGCCTGCCCCGCAGCCGAAGCAATAATACATCTGTTTACCGGGAGATACCGAAAAGGAAGGCGATTTCTCATTATGAAACGGGCATAGTCCGAAATAATTGCTTCCTTTCTTCTGCATACGGACATACCCGGAGATCACACTCACAATATCATTTTTTACTCTGATTTCTTCAATCAGCTCTTCCGGATAATACATGGTACTCCTTCTTAATCCTTTACTGTTATTTTATCAGCCATGCCATGTCTTAGGTATATAGATCTCCTGATACTGGGCTATGGCAAAACGGTCCGTCATAGAGCCGATATAATCGCATACGATCTTTTCCAGAGGCTCTCCCTCTTCCATGAGTCTGTAGAGGAACTTCGGCAGCTTCTCCGTGTGGTTCATATAATACTCATACAGCGTAACGATCAGGCCCTCCGCCTTATTCTCCTGTCCCTTGGCAATCGGATTCTTGTAGACATTACGAAACATAAACGCCCGCATCTTCTGCATTCCTTCCTCCGCCTCCGGTGACATGCAGATATCGTCTCTGTCCCGACTGTTGGTCACGATATTGTGAATAAAGAAGTCCAGTCTCTGACCGCAGCTATATCCTATCACACTGCCGATCTCCTCCGGTACATCAGACTCTTTCAGAATACCGCCGCGGATCGCATCATCCATATCATGGTGAATATAAGCGATCTTATCCGCCAGACGCACGATCTTACCTTCCATAGTCGCAGGCATGGAGGCCGTCTGATGATTCAGAATACCGTCCCTTACCTCCATCGTCAGATTGATGCCCTGACCATCCTTCTCCAGAATGTCCACCGTTCTCACACTCTGTTCGTTATGTTTAAACCCGTACGGACAGGCACGGTTAAGCGCCCGCTCCCCCGCATGCCCGAAGGGCGTATGTCCCAGATCATGTCCCAATGCAATGGCCTCCACCAGATCCTCGTTAAGCTGCAGGGCTTTCGCAATCGTTCTGGCCGTCTGGCTTACTTCCAATGTATGCGTCAGGCGCGTTCTGTAGTGGTCGCCTTCCGGTGTCAAAAACACCTGTGTCTTATCCTTCAGCCGTCTGAAAGACTTACTATGTATGATCCTGTCCCGATCCCGCTGGAATACCGGCCTGATATCACACTGTTCTTCCGGTCTGACCCTTCCCCTGGAATTCATACTGAGCATGGCATAGGGACTGAGATACTCTTTCTCCCACTGTTCCAAACTTTCCCGTATATTCATGGCTCTGCCTTTCTTCCTACGCAAAACAACCGTTCTATCTTATTATTCTATGCCTGTCAGCCAAATCCTTTTTTTATACTAAAATAATTGTTACTATTCATATCCACGCCACAGCCTAAGCTCAGAGGGGAGTTAATATCTGAAGGAACCCCTCAAAAAGCGTCGGCACTTGACGAGGTATCTCACGAGTCTAGTGTCCGCTACGCTTTTTGCGGAGCGAGA
>JAAUZT010000027.1 GCA_014804485.1 Lachnospiraceae bacterium | reverse complement strand
ATCTCGTAAAAACCTTCCGTCGTACGGTTGAGGCGCTGCATGGAGACCAGACGATTGGCGCGTTTGGGCTGATCGGTGATAAAGGTGATTCCGCCGCTGAAATACTCCTGGTCCAGTTCGGGATCATCCGGTTCTTCATAGTATGGATCGAAAAGATAAACGCTGTCCCCTTCTATTCCCGTAAGCAATACATAGTGAGGAACATCCAGATACAGCCTCAAAATTGCGACGCCTCCCTGCTGCAATGCTCCGATGATCTTACTGTTTTGTGCCAGACAGACGTTTTCACCGGATAGAAATTCACAAGAGATCGGAAAATTTTTCATCTGACCGAACTGGTTGAGCCAGTTGCTTAAAAACATCATGGCGGAAGCAGAAGTACCGCGCTTGCCGACTTCTCCTTCTTCATTATACGAATCCAGACAGTATAGCATAATATATTTAATGATGTCGGGATAGATGACCTCCCGCTCGAACAAGTAGCGTATGGCATTGGTCAGAGCTACCGGACCGCAATCATATTCGCTGGATTGGTAATTAAGTAAATTTTTCATGCCCATTTTCCTTTGTATTTATCGTAATTGTAGAAAATATACATCGCATTGCTTTTTTTGTCAAGGTTATGCTATACTAAGTCGATTGCTCAATGAGAATTTAACAGAAAATATTGACAATGGTATTTTATGGAAGTATAATTCCATATAAAACCTAGTTTGTTAGTAGGAAAAGTTGTCGCTGACATGGTCTACGGCAATATACGCTGCAAACACTTCGGAATGGAGGAGAGCTTATGAAAAGAATTACGAGAAGATTACTGAGTCTGTTGATGGCAATCGCCATGATTGGCATCATGACAGCGTGCGGCGCTTCCGGTAATGGCGGAAACACAGCGGCAACGGATGGTGCAGCTTCCGCGGCAGACGGCGAATCGTCGGGACCCTCTGAGGCCGCCGAGGGAGAGAAGATCATTAATATCGGCGTAACAGACAGTCTGGGCGGAGTGAATCCGTTTGCAATTGACCAGACAGAGATCAATAAGCATGCAATGGATCTGATGTTTCTGCCTTTGATGGAACTGGATAAGGATCTGAACTTTCAGGGAATGTTGGCGGATTCAATCACTACAGAGGACAATATGCATTTTGTCGTGCATATAGATGATAAAGCGACGTGGTCCGACGGTACACCGGTCACGGCTTATGATGTGGAGTATTCCGTACTGCGTTATGCCAGTCCGATCGTGGCCAATTCCACGTTGCTGTTATACGCTTTTGAAGGAACAGACGATGAGACCGGTTTTGTGGAAGAGGGCGCGACCTCTATGGCAGGACTTACCGTACTGGATGAGAAAACGATTCAGTTTAACGCTAAGTATCCGATGGCGCTTACCACGTTCCAGAACAGTTATGGCAGATATCTGCATATCCTGCCGAAACATGTGATCGAGAAGTTCGGAGAGAATGAATTGGTTTCCAATGATTGGTTCAATTGTCCGGACGTGATCAGCGGACCCTATTTCCTGACGGATTATGACGCAGATCATTATATTTCTTATACAGCGAATACGGATTATTGGAAAGGCGCGCCGAAGATCGACAAGCTGAACTTTAAGATCGTGGACGGAAGCCAGATCTATTCCGGACTCCAGTCCGGCGAGATCGATATCACGCAGCATACCATGACGGCGATTCCGCAGGAGGATTATGAGAGTATAGAAGCGCTTAAGAATGTAACGGTAATATACGGTTCTCCGGTGACGAATCAGTCGGCATTTATTCAAACCGCTAATATTTCTGACGAGAGAGTACGGCAGGCGCTTATATATGCGATCGACAGACAGCAGCTCGTAGATCAGCTTTTAAAAGGACACGGAGAAGTCGTAGACGGATTCCTGTCTTCGGCAAGTCCGTTCTATGATTCGGCGATTGAACCGATTGAATACGATCCGGAAAGAGCGAAGGAGCTTCTGGAAGAAGCCGGATGGGACAGCACACAGGTGTTGCGTTTCTATGTAAATTCCGGTGATAACACCTTTGTTAACGGTGTTCAGGTTATCGCGGCACAGTGGGCGGCGGTTGGAATCAATGCAGAGATTACAACAGTAGATCTGGCCACACTGATGACAATAGCGGGTACTACGGATTATGATATTATGGCTGTGCAGTATACTTATGCGCCGGTAGATCCTTATCCGGATGTGGCATGGCTGTTAGGCGGCGAGGGCAGCTGGACGGGATATTATGATGACGAAGTTGCAGCGGCTTTAGAAGGAACCCAGCAGGCAGGCAGCATGGATGAGATTAAAGGATTTTACGCTGTCGTGGATAAGAAGATGCAGGAGGAGGCACCGATGTTCTCAGTCTATGTGGTCAGCGCTCAGGGTGCCGTGAACAACCGCGTTGTAGGTGCACAGCCCAGTGTATACGGATTCCTTAATGATGTTCAGAACTGGGATGTTACAGAGTAATTAGCGGCCATTTGACATCGTCATTTGTGTCATAGGAAAGCGCGTCCTATGATACAAAACGGATGCGCAGGGAGGGTGTGCCATGGCACATTTGCTGGAAGTGGAAGGCCTGACAACAGTCTTTCGCGGAGATTATGGAAAAAATATCAGTGTTGATCACATCAGTTTTCATGTGGATCAAGGGGAAGTAGTCTGCATTGTCGGAGAATCCGGCTGCGGAAAAAGCGTCACATCACTGTCTATCATGGGATTATTAAGGAGGGGCGGAGCTGTCACGGACGGCTCTGTCCTCTTTGACGGTAAGAACCTTCTTACTATGACGGAAAAGGAACTGGATCAGATCAGAGGCAATGAGCTGACTATGATCTTTCAGGACCCGCTCACATCGCTGAATCCGGTGTTTACCGTGGGAAGCCAGATTACGGAGAGTATCCGCACCCATATGCGATTGTCGAAAGAAGAAGCAAAAATGCGGGCGGAGGAACTGCTGGTGCAGGTAGGTATGCCGGATGCCGCAAAGACAATGAAGAAATATCCGCATACGTTGTCGGGCGGTATGCGGCAGAGGGTCATGATTGCGATGGCGTTGTCATGTAATCCGCGGCTGCTGATTGCAGATGAGCCGACCACCGCATTGGATGTGACGATTCAGGCACAGATCATGAAGCTGCTGAAAGAGCTTCAGCAGGAGCGGGAGATGGCCATGATATTGATTACCCATGACATCGGACTGGTTGCCAACACGGCGGACCGGGTGCTTGTGATGTATGCGGGGCAAGTGATAGAGGAGGCGTCTGTGGATGAGATCTTTGCAAATCCGAAACATCCCTACACGCAGGCGTTGCTCAGGACTGTACCTACGATCAGAGATGATGCAGACAGGAAGCTTCAGGCGATTCCGGGTATAGTGCCGGAGAGTTATGATGATATTACAGGGTGTCGATTTGCTGACCGTTGCCCCTATCGCCGGGAAGCGTGTAGTAAACCCCAGGAAGCATACTTGTTTGGCGGGGGACATACGGCGAGATGTATTGTGGCGAAGGAAACGCGGCAGGCAGAGTAAAAGGATGCGAAGTCCGGAATTTATATGATATATGGGAATCGGCATTTGGAGGAAATCATGTTGGATGAAAAGAAGATACCTCTGATTCAGGTTGAGAATATGAAGAAATATTATCCGGTCAAGGGCGGTATCATCACACATACAACCGGATATGTCAAGGCGGTGGACGGCGTCAGCTTCTCAGTCATGCGCGGGCAGACATTGGGACTCGTGGGCGAGTCCGGCTGCGGCAAATCCACTATTGGAAGACAGCTTGTAGGATTGGAGATGCCCACGGAGGGAAGGATCTATTACAACGGCTGCGACTTGGCGGAACTGCAGAAAAATAAAAAAGAGATGCAGCGCATTCGGACGAAATTGCAGATGGTATTTCAGGACCCGTATTCTTCTCTGAATCCGAGAAAGCATATCTATGAGATATTGGCACAGCCGATGCTGTATCATCACATTTCAGAGAAAAGTACCGTAGAAAAGGACATTCTGAAAATATTGGATATGGTGGGACTGCCGAAGACGGTGCTGGGCAGGTATCCGCACGAGTTTTCGGGAGGACAGCGGCAGCGAATCGGTATAGCCAAGGCACTGTCGCTGAATCCGGAATTTATTGTTTGTGACGAGCCGGTCAGTGCGCTGGATGTGTCCATTCAGGCACAGATTTTGAATCTCTTGAAGGAACTGCAAAAAGAACTTGGATTGACATTATTGTTTGTAGGACATGGGCTGGGAGCCGTTAACTATGTCAGTGACCGGATCGCGGTCATGTATCTGGGTAAAATCGTGGAATTCGGCGAAGCTAAGGAGATATTCAACCATCCTGTGCATCCATATACGAAGGCATTGCTGGAGGCGGTTCCCGTACCTGATCCTAAGGAAAAAGAGAGGGGACGCAGGCTGCTGCAGGGCGAGATCGGAAGCAGTATGAATCCTCCGTCAGGCTGTAGATTCCATCCTCGCTGCCCATATGCGGAGGAAAAGTGCAGGAAAGAAATTCCGACGCTGTATGACACGATGCAAACAAAGAGAAAATTAACGCAGACAGAAGCAAAATTGCAGGCTGCGGGATTGAAGGGCGATAGCTGTCATATGGCGGCTTGTCCGGTAGTGATATCCGACAGGAAGGAGGACGATCATGGGTAAATATATATTGAAGCGTATTTTGATCGCGATTCCTGTTTTGATCGGTATTACAATTATTGATTATGTCATTATGTGTCTGGCGGGAAGTCCGCTTGAAATGTTACAGGGACCGCGAGTGTCGGAAGCGGCTGTGGAAGCTAAGAGAATCGCGCTCGGGCTGGATCAGCCTGTCTATGTGCAGTATTTTGTCTGGCTGGGACAATTATTACATGGCAATCTCGGATATTCCATGAAATCATATCAGTCGGTGAGTTCCCTGATCGGCAGCCATATTGGCCCGACACTTCTTCTGATGGGTGTATCCTTGATCGTGAGTCTGATTATGGCGGTTCCGGCGGGAATATACAGTGCGATTCACCAGTATTCGAAAGGAGATTATGCAGTGGTGACGGCTTCCTTCCTGGGAAGCAGTGTACCCGGGTTTTTCCTTTCGTTATTGCTGATCTATATTTTTACCGTGCGTCTGGGCTGGCTGCCCTCCGGCGGTATGACAACATTGGGAACAGAGGGCGGTGTCTCAGATGTGGCGAAGCACATGGTTATGCCCGTGATAGTGTTAGCATTTTCTATGGCAGGAAGTAATATCCGTTATATCAGAAGCGCCATGCTGGAAATCTTACAGCAGGATTATCTGCGGACTGCGCGGGCGAAGGGAATCGGACGTTTCAGGGTAATCAATAAACATGCGTTGCGGAATGCGCTTGTGCCCATCATCACAGTGATCGGCATGGAGATTCCGGTACTTTTCGGCGGCGCGGTGATCATAGAACAGATTTTTTCATGGCCGGGGCTGGGGCTTATGACGATGAGCGCGATCAGCAACAGAGATTATCCTGTGATCATGGGTGTATGTCTCTTATCTGCGATCGTAGTGCTCGTAGCGAATCTGATTACGGATATTCTTTATGCATTGGTAGACCCTACCATTCAGTTGGATTAGGAGGGCTTGCAGATGAAACTAAACAATATCCATAGAATATTTCGTAAAAAGTCTGCGATGACGGTCAGTGTGATTGAGGGCTATGATGCAGAGAATAACAGATCGCGACAAGACATATCCGGNGAAAGNTANTNGCAGACGGTATTCAGACGTTTTAAAAGACATCATCTTGCGACTGTCAGTNTGGTTNTCTTAGGNGTTATTGTTTTGGCGGCGCTGCTTGCGCCCGTCATTGCGCCGTATGACCCGAATGATATTGCAGGACCTTTTGCGGGNGCTCCGTCCAAAGATTTCTGGCTTGGCACGGATCAGATTGGAAGGGATGTCTTAAGCAGGCTGTTATATGCGACGAGGATATCNNTNTTNGTNGGTGTGATGGCAACNGTCATATCNACGGTGATTGGTGTAATACTCGGTCTGATTGCGGGTTATTTCGGCGGTGTAGCGGATATGATCATCATGCGGTTTACGGATATGGTCATGTCGTTTCCCTATATATTACTGGTGNTGGTGGCGGCGGCTATTTTNAAACCGGGATTATGGAATATCATATTGATCCTGGGCTTTGTGGATTGGCCGGGGATTGCCAGGCTGGTGAGAGGAAATGTATTGAATCTGAGGGAGACCAATTTTGTCAAGGGAAATGTTGTGGCAGGAATGCCCCTCCGGCATATTCTCTTCTCGGAGATTCTTCCGAATACGGTGGCGCCGATTCTGGTCTATGCTACTTCGGTGTTGGCGTTNTCGATTCTGGATGAAGCGGCGCTGAGTTTCTTAGGACAGGGTGTNCAGCCNCCCACGGCGAGCCTTGGTAANATGCTTAACGGCGCNCAGTCGCTTACNGTGCTNACGACTCAGCCATGGCTGTGGATTCCGCCGGGANTATTGATCGTGGTGGTGGTTATGGCAATCAATTTTATCGGTGATGCATTAAGAGATGCGCTTGATCCCAACAGCGGGAGATAGGCGTAGAAATTGCCTTGTGAGATTCGNATGAATTGTAAATGAGTAATCATGGATAAGNGTTAATTACAGGCTGATACTTGGNNTGATGAAGTAATATGGTGATGNCATGGNGAATCGTGTNTCGGGAGAGNNCAGATGAGTGGGNTAGATGAGAANCAGTTGGAAAAATATTTGATAGATAATTTTGAGTGGTTTCACAGNCACCCGGANCTNCCCTATGAAGAGGTACAGACCACGGCAAAGATACGGGANCTGCTCACGGAAGCGGGAATCGNGATATTGCCCTATGATCTTGACACAGGTTTGNTTGCTGTGGTGCGGGGGCAGAGNAAACCGGCNGATNCTCGNACCATCGCNTTGCGCTGTGACATNGATGCACTGCCGATCGTAGAGGAGGCGGANGTGCCCTATCGCTCAGAGATACCGGGTAAGATGCACGCCTGCGGTCATGATTTTCACATTACGGCAGGGATNGGNGCGGCNATTCTTTTNCAGGAGAGAAAAGAAGAATTNTGNGGAACNGTNAAATTTATATTNCAGCCTGCGGAAGAAGAATCTCATGGTGCACTGAAAATTCTGGAGACNGATGTGATGGACGATGTTGAGTGCATCTGGGGATTTCACGCNGACCCTACCAATGCGGTGGGTGTGATCGGTATCAGGGAAGGATATGTGACGGCGGCGGTAGACCGCTTTGTGATCCGTGTGAAGGGAGTGGGATGCCATGGTGCNCATCCCGATGACGGNGTNGATCCGATTCTGGCATCTTCGGCGATCGTACAGGGTCTACAGTCTATTGTCNGTCGTAACGTGAANGCATTTCATCCCGCGCTCCTCAGCGTGACCAGAATACAGGCAGGCACNACATGGAACGTGATTCCTGCGGAGGCAGAGATGGAAGGTACAGTGCGCACCATGGACAGGGAAGACCGTATTCTGTATGAAACAAGAGTGCGGGAANTNGCNGAGCGGACCGCNGCGGCATACGGTGCGGAAGCGGAGACAGAGTGGGTTCAGGGACCACCGGCTACATACAATGATGGCGGANTGGTGCAGATTTGTGAACTGGTCGCGGAGAAACTTAACATGAAGACCGTGCCGGAAGAGAGTTCCATGGGCGGTGATGATTTTGCNTATTATGAAGATAAAGATACTTTGCGTCGGGATATACCGGGATGTTATGTGAAGATCGGCACCGGTGTAGGGCATCCGATTCATCATCCGGCCTTTTGTGTTGATGAGAGCGTGATTTTGCCGGCGGCGAAGTATTTGGCAGAATTGCTGCTGGCAGAGGGGTCTGATTGATATTTCAGAGTATACTTTAGCGTCATATGTGGTTGAAACCATAGTAGGTTTGCGGTCATAGAGGGGAAATGCAGGGTAAGATAATTGCATTTCCTCTTATTTTATGGCATGATAAAAGCGGGAAGTGTGAAGGAAATCATTAACTCGAAAAGACTTTATTAAGTGATTTCAAGCTTCACACAGCATTCTCCGTGAATGATTTTCATATTTCAAGTATGGGTTACAAAATAAGTATAAAGAGGAGGTAATGTATGAGGTTATTAGTAATCGGCGGTGTGGCGGCCGGCACGAAGGCGGCTGCGAAGTTTAAACGGGTGAATCCTGAAGCGGAGGTGACGATCGTCACTAAGGGTAAGGATATTTCCTATGCAGGGTGCGGTCTGCCTTATTATGTAGGCGGAGCGATTCCGGAGAAAGAGCAGCTTATCGTGAATACGCCGGAAAAGTACAGTGCGCTTACCGGAGCGATGGTCTACCCGCAGAGAGAAGTAGTGGCGCTTGACACGGCGGCGAAGAAGGCTGCAGCGAAGAATATCCGCACCGGAGCGGAAGAAGTTTATGAGTACGATGCATGTATTGTGGCGGTCGGAGCTTCTCCGGTGGTTCCGCCTCTTCCGGGTTTGAATCTCCCGGGCGTTTTCGTGATGCGTACACCGGATGACGCGATTGAGACGAGGGATTATATCGCCAGAGACGGCGTGAAGCGCGCCGTGGTAGTGGGCGGCGGATTTATCGGTCTGGAAGTGGCTGAGAATCTGATGGAAAAGGGTCTGTCGGTGACTCTGATCGATATGGCGCCACAGATCATGCCGGGCTTTGATTCGGAGATGGCGGATTATGCTGTGCGCCATCTTGCGAAAAAGGGTATTAAGGTACTCACTGCAACAAAACTGGAAGGCGTGACGGGTGACGAGAGAGCGGAAGGAGTGCAGACGGATAAAGGACTGCTTCCGGCAGATGTGGTGATTCTCTCTATCGGTATCCGTCCGAATACAGGATTTTTACAGGATACGGGCATTGAGATGTTTAAGGGAACCATTCTGGTAGATGATAAGATGGCTACCAATGTGGCGGATGTCTATGCAGCCGGTGACTGTGCGATGGTGAAGAACCGTCTCACGGGCGAGAGACAGTGGTCACCCATGGGTTCCTCCGCAAATATGGAAGGGCGTACACTGGCGCTTTCGCTGGGTGGCAGAGATGTGACCTATCCGGGAGTGCTCGGAACCGGCGTGGTTAAACTTCCCGGTCTGTCGGGCGGCAGAACAGGTCTGTCAGAGGAACAGGCGAAGGCAGCGGGCTATAATCCGATCTGTGTTTTGGCAGTAACGGATGACAAGGCACATTATTATCCCGACAGCGCGTGGTTTGCCATCAAGCTGGTGGCGGATTCAGATACGCATAAGCTATTGGGTGTGCAGGTATTAGGTCCCGGCGCGGTAGATAAGGTGACGGATATCGGTGTGATGGCAGTAACATTCGGGGCAACGTTAGAGCAGATGACTTGTCTGGACTTATCTTATGCGCCTCCGTTCTCCACGGCGATCCATCCTTTTGTGCAGGCGGTACATATGCTTTTGAATAAGATTAACGGGGATATGGACAGCTTTACACCTGCGGAATATCTGGCAGGTGCCGCGGAAGGATACCGCATTATAGATGTGAACCCGGCCGGTCCTACCATTGCAGGAGCAACTTATGTGGATCTGTTGAAAGTTAAAGGAGAAGTTCCGGGGCTTGCCAAGGATGAGAAATTATTGCTTGTCTGCGCGAAGGGCAAGAGAGGATATTTGCTGCAGAACAGGCTGAAACGCTATGGATATACGAACACGAAGGTACTGGAAGGAGCCTCCTTCTTTAATGTAGTTAAGGTTGCAAGTACGCCCGGTGTGGTGACGATTCCGGCAGAGGAGATCACCCGCGTGAAAGCGCTTGGCTGTCTGCATAATAAGGGAACCGATAATTTCAATGTACGCGTGATCACCAGAAACGGTAAGATTACTACGGCGGAGCACAAGAAGATAGCGGAAGCGGCAGAAAGATTCGGTAATGGGGATGTGGTTATGACCACCCGTCTGACACTGGAAATCGTGGGTGTACCTTTTGACAAGATAGAAGATCTGAGGGCATTTTTGGCAGAGGAAGGACTGGAAACGGGCGGAACCGGCTCCAAAGTACGTCCTGTGGTAGCATGTAAGGGAACGACCTGTCAGTATGGTCTGCTGGATTCTTACGGGTTATCTGAGAAGATACACGAAAAGTTCTTCCATGGCTATGCGGATGTCAAACTGCCTCACAAATTTAAGATTGCGGTGGGAGGCTGTCCGAATAACTGTGTGAAGCCCGATCTGAACGATTTCGGTATCGTGGGACAGAGAGTTCCGGTGATCGATTTAGAGAAATGCCGCGGGTGCGGAAAATGTCAGGTTTCTCAGGCATGTCCGGTAGGAGCGTCTCAGGTAGTGGACGGCAAGCTGGTGATCGATCCCGACCAGTGTAACAACTGTGGACGCTGCGTGGGCAAATGTCCGTTTAAAGCAGCAGAAGAGAGCGCATACGGATACCGTGTTTATATCGGCGGACGTTGGGGCAAGAGAGTTGCCCACGGACAGAAGCTGGATAAGATTTTCCTTAGCGAAGAGGAAGTGCTTTCCGTTCTGGAAAAAGCGATTCTGCTTTTCCGAGAGCAGGGAAAGACCGGCGAGCGCTTTGCGGATACGATAAACAGAATCGGATTCGAGAACGTGCAGGAACAGCTTATGTCGGATGAGATTTTGAAATATAAGGATGAAATTCTTAATGCGAAAATGCATATGAAAGGCGGGGCGACCTGCTAGGGGCATAAAGTTGCTCTTAGGCGGCAAGATACGTAGCTTAAGAGCAACTATGTTGTGTCTTTTGGATTTCTTCCTTTTTGGGATATCACTTTGAGCAGAAATTTACGAAGAAAGACGACAGAGGAAAATGCAATGAACCTGATTTATAATATTGATTTTGAATTGGCCGGGGTAATATATGTGCTTCTGGTATATGCAGCATTAAGCATCTATTATTCCAATCAGTCGGAGGTCAATAAAAAATTTAAATTTGTTGTTAAATGTATTCTGGCGGCGGAGATCATGGACATTGTAACAGCCATCACTATAAGTTACGGGAGCGTGATTCCGCTGAAACTGAATATATTTGCCAATACTGTCTATTTTGTATTGACATTCAGTCTTGGTTATTTTTTCCTTCGGTATGTTGAAAGCTATGTAAATCAAAGCGTAAGCAGGATAAGAAGTATACGTGTAAATAAAATCTGTTATATATTGCTCTTAGCCCTTCTTGTTTTGAATATGTTTGCAGGCTTTATCTTCAGCTTTAATGAACAGGGAGAATATGTTCACGGAAGTCTGTATCTGTTGGTTTACATTGTACCATTTTATTATATCGTGTTTACAACAGTGGTATTGATTAAGAATCAAAGTTTTTTCAAAGTGAAGCAGAAAGTATCTATCGGTGCATACATAATTATGTGTTTGCTGGGACCGATTTTGCAGATGCTGTTTTTCCCGGATGTCTTGTTGAGTGTGTTCACACCTTCGATTGCGATTCTGATCATTCTGTTTTCCATGGAGACTCCGGATTACCAGTTACTGATAAAAACACTTGACGAGCTTGATGACCTCCGGAAGAATTTACAGATAGAAGTTAAAAAACAGACAAAAGAGGCGGAGGAGAGAAGGGAAAAAGTGGAACGCTTGTCTGAGCAGGTAATTCTGGCGTTTGCAAAAACAATTGATGCGAAAGATGCATATACTAACGGACATTCGGAGAGGGTGGCCGATTATTCAAGAGAGATTGCAAAAAGAATGGGAATGTCCAAAGAGGAGCAGCAGGAAATTTATTGCATGGGACTTCTGCATGATATTGGTAAAATCGGCATACCGAATGCAATTATCAATAAGGCCGGAAAGCTGACAGATGAAGAATACATGATAATAAAGAAACATCCGGAAATCGGCGCGGAGATTCTGACAACAATATCGGAACTTCCGGATATTTCAATCGGCGCGAAGTATCATCATGAAAAATATGACGGAACCGGTTATCCGGACAAAATAGAGGGAGAGTCTATTCCGTTTTTAGCAAGAATTATCGGAATTGCGGATGCTTATGATGCGATGACGTCCAAGCGAAGTTATCGGGATGCCCTTCCGCAGCAGGTGGTTCGTGAAGAAATCAAAAAGGGAAGAGGAACACAGTTTGATCCGAAATGTGCGGATATCATGCTGAAAATAATTGATGAGGACGTGGAGTATCAGATGTGTGACCGTTAGGGGTTCAAGCATAAAATCGGAAACGGAATTTATCGGGGGATACCATGGATATCAAAATTAAACCAATGGAGTCTGATTCTGAAATCAGGGGAAAAGCATATGTTCACTGGAAAGCGTGGCAGGATGCCTATTCTGGGCTCATTGACCAAGCATATCTTGACAACCTTACAATAGAGAAATGTACGGAAATAGCATTTCGCTGGCCGGATAATCTTCTTATCGCCAAAGAAAATGACAAAGTTATTGGCTTCGTAGGATATGGCGTATGCGGGGATGAACCATTTACAGGTGAAATATTTTCTATATACATTCTTAAGGAATACTATGATAAAAAAATCGGTTATGCGCTCATGTGCGCCGCACTTGAGAAGTTGTCCGACTATAGAAAAATTTATGTTTGGGTTCTTGAAGGCAATCTCCGAGCGATAAAGTTCTATGAAAGATGCGGTTTTCAATTTGATGGAACCAAGAAACAGATTACACTCGGTACGATAAATACAGAAATTCGAATGGTCTTACACAAACACAGATGAGTTGCCGCTTAAGTCCCGTTTATCGGAGAAGTGAAAAAACAAACGATATGCTTGTGACCGTAACTCATGTATATCCCTAAAATCAATTGAAGATTTATGATCTAAAGCTCTCCAATCACTGTAAGGTCTGATCTTTCATAGCGGTTATGACCTTGCAATTGCTTTTTGTATTTCCAACACTTGGCATAGTCCTCAAAATGTTTTGTATACATAGCGATTTTATGAGAAATATCAAAAACCATTTGGAAATGCGGGGTGGGAGGACTATAATGTCACTTAAGGGAAAATTTGAATCTGAAGGGAGAATTTATGACTGACTTTAGTATAAATGAAATGCTGGATATGCACAGTTGGGATTCAGGGCTATAATTAGTATTTTTAATAAAGTATTGACCTTGGTGTGTTTGGGCGACGAACCATGTCATGAGACCAGCGAGGATTATGTTAAGAATACGGATTGGTTATTATCAGAGGCATTTTGTTTAAGAAGCGAGAAGGAATTATTTCATCCGTATGAAAAGAAACATAGCACGGCATATGATGCAGGACAGACAGCGGAGAGTTATGCTTTCTTAATTCTGAGTCTGATAGTCAGTGAGTGCACAGGGACACGGTTTTTAGGTATATGGGGTTAGGTATGGAATGCATTAGTATTAATCACAAGACAGCAAAATCTTCGGACAGGCAGAGATGTTTTGTACCCAAGGAGAAAATAGAGAATTATTTGCGAGACATCATGGATCTGGACAGGGTGGAGCAGTGTGTGCTCCTGTCCACTTGTAATCGTACGGAAATCTATGTGCAGGGAGAAGAAAACTGCTTCAAAGGATTGGAAGAAGTGATGGCGAGGGCTGCCGGCAGTGATGGACAGTGGATTCGGAGTATGGTCAGGCGGTATCAGGGCAGAGCGGCTGTGCAGCACCTTTTTCGGGTGGTCAGTGGGATGGAATCTATGGTGATCGGAGAGGATGAAATCCTGGGGCAAGTGCGGGACGCCTATATGTATTCTAAAGAGCACGGATATACGGACTACGAGCTAAACAGTGTTTTTCAGGCTGCGCTGGCATGTGCCAAGCGTGTGAAGACAGAGACGATGATCTCTAAGAGTTCCGTGTCCGTGGCAACGCTGGCGGCAAATGAAGTATTCCGTCTTCCCCTGTCGCAGAAGACCGTGCTTCTGATGGGAAGCAGCGGACAGATGGGCAGTATTATCTTGAAAAATCTTTTGAGTCAGGAGAACATTCGCGTCATGGCCACGGTCAGATCTCATAACGGGATATACCAAAGCGGTAATCCGCGGGTGGAAAATGTGGATTATCAGAATCGATATGATTATCTTGAGGAGGCGGATGCGGTTATCTCCGCCACATCCAGTCCCCATTATACGTTGATGGCGGGAAAGGTGAAAAATGCCATAAAAACGTCTAAAGAGCGGTTGTTTCTGGATATATCCATGCCGCCGGATATCGATGAGGATGTTGCAGGGATAGAGCACTGCCGCCTTGTCTCGCTGGATGATATTAACCGGTTGGCGGAAGAAAACAACAGACGGAAAGAGCAGGCTCTTATGGATGCAGAGGAAATTCTTAAAGAAGACATTGATATGATCTGTAAGGTTTTGGCTTTTCACCGGTTTGCCGAAGCGGATGTTGGGTGGAAAGAGCGATATGAAAGCTGGCCGGCAGACAAGCTGCTTTATCTGTTGCGGGATGAACTGGACAGCGCTTCCTTTGAGGCGGTTTTGGGAGTGCTGGGGCGAGTGGAGTGAGTGAAGCGGAAGTTATTTTAGAAAAGTGTTTGAAGCACTGTAAATTGGGAATAAATTGTGTACATTCCGTATAAAATTTTAATGGAAAGTTTTATTGACTTTCTTCTTTGTACTTGTTAATATTTAGATACAAAGAAAGTTTACCACTGACCGATATGTGGTATAAAAATGGTCGGGTTGAAAGTTTACCGCTGACCAATATGCGGTATAAAAATGGTTGGGTTGAAAGTATGGTCCTTCGCCGTAAGGCGAGGGACTTTTTCCATAATGGGGACAAGCGAATGAGGAAAACAGGGTTTTATATTATTAGGGACAAGTTTTTTGAGGATATGTCTGATCCGTATCTTAAAGGTAATAAAGCAGGGAATAGACCACACTACTATTGCTTGGAAGATACATGCACAGGAATATACTGGATGATACCTTTATCCAGTCAGCTTGAAAAATATAAGAGAATCATGGAGAAGAAAGAAAAAGCAGGAAAGCCATGCGATATTATCCATATTGTGAAATTAGATGATAGCAGGCAGAGTGCGTTTCTGATACAGGATATGTTTCCGATAACAGATGAGTACATAGAGCGGGAATATACAATTGCCGGAAATCACCTTATGCTGACAAGTGAGCATACAGCTAAAGAGATTGAGCAGAAAGCAAAGAAAGTTATGGGTATGTTGAAACGTGGGGTGAAATTTACTCCAACACAGCCAAATGTTATAGCTATATTAGAAAAGTTAAAACATGAGAAATAGAACTCTTTTTAGGCATTAATTACATGGTTGTAGCACCATGTAGGAGGAAGACAAAATGAACATTGTACCTACATTAAATTTCGGAGGGAATTGTCGCGAAGCGATTCATATGTACGAAAAGGCATTCGACGGAAAGATCAGTTGCCTGATTACCTATAGAGAGGCGGACGATCCTGAATATAACCCGATTCTTAAGGAGAGTGAAAAAGATTATATATATCATTCGGAACTTGTATTGGGCAGTCAAAGGATCATTATGAGTGATCATGTGGATATTGAGTTTCAAACGTGCTATTCCAATTTTCTGACTATTATGTATGATACGAAAGAAGAAGTGCAACGGGCATATGAGATTATGAAAGAGGGAAGTACGACAATATATCAAATGGAGGCTACTCCATACAGTTCCTGCCGGGTAGTTTTTGTTGATAGGTTTGGTATTCGCTGGGGAATTATGACAGAGCAGACGGAACGATAAATTCTGACTTATCATATTGAAAAAATATATTAAGGTGATTACTATGAGAACTATTACAATATGCGGCAGCATGAAATATGAAAAGGAAATGCCGGCAATAGCGTTTAAATTGGAAACAAAACATGGCTATAATGTTCTGCAATGCGTATACAATGTAGAAAAGGAAGAATTAACCTCTCTTGAAGCGAGGGCGCTCAAAGAGGCGCATTACAAAAAAATAGATATCTCTGATGGAATTTATGTTGTAGATATTGAAGAGTATATAGGCGATTCTACAAGAGAAGAAATACGGTACGCAAGAGAGCATAAAAAGGAAATTATATTACATTCAAGCTATGATTTATAGATTATGCATCGAGGCTATGATAATAATCACACGGAATGATTCGGAAAAGAGGTACTTTATGAAAACTTTTTCCTATTTTTTGTTTGAGAACTTTGATGCGGATTTGGAATCGGAAAATCCTGACAATCCCCGCCGGATCATAAATACCCAGGCAGATGCCATCCTGGCTCGGGTAGCTGAGTTTTCTCCGCTGGACTGCTCAGCTACCCGGCTGCGGGATGAATTTGGCACAGAGGCAGTGAAGCGGCTGGTTACCGCCGGAGTTTTTCGCGAGCAGGATGGAAAGATTGCTTATGATACTCCCATCTTTTTAGCGGAGGATGTGTCTGCCTTGAAAGTTTTTTCCTCTACTGCTGCGGCCCCACTGGCGGATAGACTGTGGAAACTCCGTGATAAACTGTGGGATGCTGTCGGAGGAATCAACAACGGTTTTAGTCCGCAGGTCAATTTATACCACATCCTTTGCGGCATGGTCTTCGATGGCTTTTTCTTCGACTACCTGGGCAAAAGAGGAGTTGTCGCCACTTCACGACCTCATGAATCGGGACTGGATTATCTTTCTGTTATCTATGAGGACTGCCCGGAACTGACGCAGTTCTCCAACGGTTTGCTGTGCTCTTACAACCGGCTGACAGATGGGAAGATTGCCTTGGAGTCCTTCGGCGACGCGAATGGTGACCGCTTTGACCTTTACCGCTGTTTCCGTCTGCGGGAAGATGGACGAATGCCGGAGCGATTTAAACAGGCTGGGAAACTGTTGGATAAACTGCCGAAAGGCAAGGAGCGGGACTTGCTTCTGGCTGGTGCCCGTTCCCTTTTACAGGGGAATGAGTGCTTAGAAGAGTGCTGTGCTATTCTTGAATTGTTCGGATATGCAAAGGACGGAGATATATGCGTCCCGGTATTCGGTCAGACGGATGAGCCAATTATCATTGATTTAGCGGAGTTGATTGAAGAAAACCTTTATGATGAAGTGGTGTGTACCCTGCAAAAGATACAGGTGAACTTAGATATCACTGCCACGAGGCATGGCGTTCCGGACAGCGAGATTGCAAATGAATTATATCATATTCTTTTTGGCGGTATCAACGAAGAACTTGTAAAGCGAGGGCTGACGGCTGCCCCGCCACACAAGCCGGGGGAAGGCCGATATTTAAAATGTATCGAATGGTTTTAAAGAGAGTAATGCGACATGCTTATGTCATATTTCTAACGTTAAAATGAAACTAAGGAGGAATTGAATATGCCGTTTACTGAAATATGTATTTATCAAGTCAAGCCACAAAAAGTGGAAGAATTCGAAGCCTTAATGCTTGAAGCCAAAAGCTTTCTGGAAAAACAGGAGGGATTGCTTTTACTTCGGTTTAGCAAAAGAGGGTATCATATAGATATGGAGCAGATTAAGGAGGGACTTCCGCCTCTTCAAATCACTCGTATTGTAAAAAGCGTTAAGTATATGCTTTATTGGGAATTTGATACGAAAGAAAGCTACGGTGCAGCACAAAAAAATCTTTACGACAGCTATTGGAAGTCAATCGAAAAGTGTTTGGTAGTTCCGCATGACAAGTATTTAGGGGAAGTGTTATTTTGATATGGTGTCCCAAAAGGTGTGTGGGGATCGGAAAATAAGAAATGCAGAAGAAGGGTGACATTGACTTTAAAAATTGCATTTATAATCCGATTGACATATTTTAATTCAATTTGTATAATAATAGCATAGATGAGCAATCATCAGGTGAGTCCTACCGGTAAGTGGAATCGATAAGAGAGTATTTCCGTTGCGGCGGATGCTACCAGAAGGCTATGCTTTGGCGTAGCCTTTTGTGTTACTAAGGAGTAATTGTATTGTGAGTAAGCGGCTAAAACTATACAATGTAAACTTGAAATATATAAGAAATCTGCATAATGTGGATAACCATGTTCCTTCTGTATCGCCACAGGTTGGAAAACAAAACAGACCTTTTCTTGGAGTGGTGGTCATGGTAAATGGTGCGAAATACTGTATTCCGTTTTCATCAAATTCAGCAAAAAAGAATAAAGATTTTAATTCCATGCGTGAAAATATTACTTTCCGTAAGATACGTGATAAGGATGGAAAGATTTTGGCAGCTTTGAACCTAAACAATATGATACCAGTTCGGGATGAATACATAGTCCCGATTGACCTTAAGATCAAGGATTCCGATTCAGTGTCCATAAAACAATGGAAGAAATTATGTGCCAAAGAGCTTGATTGGTGTCAGGCAAATCATGCTGAAATAGAACGCCTTGCAAATGAACTGCACTATAGATACTGTTCTGGTGAATTTTTTCAGAAACGTAAAATTTGTCTAAACTTTCCCATGCTGGAGAAAGAATGTAATAAAGCAAAAAAACTTTCTTAACACCGCAACGGAATTGCTATTTATGGCGGTTTAAGAATTATAGTAGTCATAAATTCAGGGAGGAAAATAAATGAACTTATTGGTAAAGCAACTGACACCCGAACTCGCAGAAGATTACTTTGATTTCTTTGATAATCGGGCTTTTTCGGATAATTCACCTTATTATCCGTGTTATTGTAATGCTTTTAATATGAGCGTGGAGCGTATCCGGTCGGAAATCATAGAACAGGCTAATGCAAATGGCGGCGGAAAAGAAGGCTGGAAATGTGCTTTGCGTAAGGCGGCACAAAGTATGGTGGAAAAAGGAGAAATCCAAGGATATTTAGCATATGACAATGGAATTTCTGTCGGTTGGTGTAACGCAAATGACAAAGGAAGTTATTACCGATTTGGGGAATTCAATCTGGACGAGCTTCCTGTGGACGAAGAAAAAGTTAAAGACAGCAGTGGTGAAAAAGTCAAATCTGTGGTTTGTTTTGAAATAGCACCTGAATATCGCGGCAGAGGACTGGCAACGGCGTTGCTTCAACGGGTGTGTGAAGACGCCCTGCAAGATGGATATGAATATGTCGAGGCTTATCCGGCAATAAGAGAAGAGAAAGAAGAACTGGATTTCACCGGGCCTGTGAGACTGTATGAAAAAATAGGATTTACTCGTTTTGAACAACGCGGGCAAATGCTTGTTATGAGGAAAAAATTAAAGAAACCCTTCTCGCTTAAATGAAAATAATATATCTAAGGCAGTATCTTGTACTATTGCTCTTTCTGTTCTGCTTCCGGTATTTGTGCTAGAATAAGAAGAAAGAGTGAGAAGGACGGTGTATAGACTATGGAAGCAGTAATACTGGCAATATTGGAAACGGCGACAATCGCAGTCGGCGGATTCCTGATAAAAAAAATATGTATTTTTAGAGCCGGATATGGAACCGAAGAAGCAGCGCTATTTTTACATGCTCAGTTTTTTGCTGATTGGTATAGTGTTTTTAGCTTTTGGGAAAGATGTTGCATCGCTGGCGGCACTATTTATGATAGAATTAAATGTTTGTCTTAGCAGGGACAAGCATAGACTTCGGAGTTTAGTTTTGCTGATTCCGTTTTTGGGCATTGTCAACGGGCTTTTGCTTCCGATTTTGTTTGTGCCGCCGTATCTGCTATCTTTGTCCACGCAGGAAGCTTTTGTTTATCAGTTTGTGATCTACGGACTATTATTTGCGTTGCTGGTCATTTTCTATGTGAAAGGGCAGAACTGGCGACGCTGGTTTTATGAGAATATGCGGCACAGGAAATTACGAAAATCAGAGAGGTATCTGTTGTGGATGGTCGGGATTCTAATGCTGTTTTTTTCAAACGTAGTGGCGAAGCAGATTTTGGAGGCTGACGGAACTGCGGGGGCGGTGGACAAATTGTACGGACAAAAGTTTGTGTTGTTTGTCGGTATCAGCAGCATTTCAGCATTCATAATGTCAGTTACGATTATCGTGCTGATCATGCAGGGCAATAAGCGTTCCTTTTACCATGAGCAGGTTTCCAATATGCAGTCCGGCTTGATTAAGTTCATGGCGGAGGTTGTGGAGAACAGAGACGATAATACAGGCGGACACATCAGGCGCACGGCGGAATATGTAGAGAGTATTGCAAAAGAGTTGAAAAAGCAGGGGATATACAGTGAAATTCTGACTGACAGGTATATGAGCGACATGATAGTGGCAGCGCCGCTGCACGACATCGGGAAAATACATATACCGGACGCTGTCTTAAACAAACCGGGGAAACTGACGGAAGAAGAGTTTAAGATTATGAAAACGCATACCACCGCTGGAGAGGAACTGCTTATCCGTGCAAAGGAAGAACTTGGGGAATCGGGATATCTGAATACGGCGTTGGAGATGGCGGCGTATCATCATGAGTGGTGGAATGGCAAAGGCTATCCCTACGGCATATGCGGGGAAGAAATACCGCTTTGTGCGAGGATCATGGCGGTGGCGGATGTTTTTGACGCGCTGACTTCCAAACGCTGTTATAAAAGCGCTATGCCGCTTGAAAAGGCGTGCGCGATCATTAGGGAGGAATCCGGCACACATTTTGATCCGGCAGTTGTGGAGGCGTTTTTTGCGGCAGATATTGGAGGTGCAGTAAAATTAGGTTAAGACATAAACCAATCTATTACACTATTTGCCTGTAAATTTACGTAGATTTATAACAGGTTATCGAGAATATTATAAAATAACACTGTTGTGTTGGACAAGAGAAAGGTGCCAGAGTGAAAGCAGAGCGGGAAACAAAAGTTCGGGCAGAAAGAAGATTACTACAATATGCTGCTTTCCGATAAGGAACTTAGCATTGTCAAGAAAATATATCTGAATGGGAATACATGGATCGTGGCAGTGGGTGCAGTCATCGGAATACCCTTTGCAAAATGGAAGATGTTGACAAATGTGTATTTATGAGCTTTGCTGTAATGAAGAGAATGTAGACAAATTAGTGCAAACGAGAACAGGACTTTCAAAATGCGATTAGCTATAATCAGTGCATACAAGGAGGGTTAAGCGCAGTGTCGATACAGCTTATACAGCAGGCAATATGCTATATGGAAGAACATATTTGTGAAAACATAAATTATGCCGAGGTTGCAAAAAGTGTGCATATGTCAAGCTACAATTTTCATCGGACATTCAGTTTTATTGTGGGAATGACGGCGAATGAGTATATCAGAAAACGACGGCTTACATTAGCGGCTCAGGAGTTACAGACAACAGATATATCGGTGATTGACGTAGCATATAAGTATGGCTATGAATCACCGGAAAGTTTTAGTAAAGCTTTTTCACGATTTCATGGCTCAACTCCGAAGCAGGCAAAGCAAAAAGGCACAAAACTTCATTTGTTTAATCCGCTTGTAATAAAAATTATATTGGAAGGCGGTAGTATTATGGATTACAGAATCGAGCACCGGGAGAGACAACAATTTATTGCACTGGTAAAAGCTTTTCCGAACGAAATCAGCAATGATGACAATGATCACAGTATCCCTGACTTTTGGACGGAATGTTCTGAAAAAAATCTCATTGAACCTATGAGACTGCTTCGGGCTGAGGGAAAAAGAGATTTGTATGGTTTGTGCAGTCCCCTTAGAGACAGCGAAACCCATTTCAATTACGGGATCGGTATTATGATTGATGAAGATACCGATACTACAAAACTGGAGCATTTTACCCAAAACGGTTACTCCATATGGGAAACGGAACCTGCTGACTACGCTGTGTTTAAGTGTTATGGTTCTGACGGTGACTGTCTTGGGGAAACATGGAGCAAGTTTTTTAAAGAATTTGTTCCGCAAACGGGTTACACGCAGACGGACGATACAGACTATGAAATATACTTTGAAAATGGTGAAAGCGGTCTGTTTTGTGAGTTATGGGTTCCTGTTAAGAAAGCTTGATAGTCTCGGAATTCGCTTAAGCGAATTGTAAGCAATCAGGGGGCAACGGCTTAAGGCATGGTTGCTCCTTTGAATAATAAAGTTTCTTTGTAAGTGATATAAAACTTTCAGCAGTCCCACTGATAATATTTCAAATCTACATGAGTTTCATCCTTCAAAATGATACCCTCGTCTTTCAACAGATCTCCTTGCTCATGCCAGCCGGGTGCGAGCCTGCCTGCATGATTGACTACCCTGTGACAGGGATAGTTGCCGTAGAGATGTGACATGCGCAACACTTTTCCTACTAAACGGGAATTCTTTTCTCTTCCGATCAGTCGGGCAATCTGTCCGTAGGTGGCAACACGCCCCTCAGGGATTTCCTCCACGACAGAAAGTATTTCATAAATCAAATCGTCGGACAACAAGGTGCATCCTCCTCATAATTTTCGACTTCCGGGTTCGATAAACTGGAAGTTAGGAAGCAAGTGCTTTCTTTAAATCCATAACGAACTGCGCCTGTTGCTTTTTCAAGAAAGGCTTTACAAATGGCTTCATAAAAATTTTTTTAGCTGTTACATGTTCTGTAAAATCTATTTCTGTTTCTGTATCTTTAGAAGTGAAAATACCAATCCAATGTCCCCTCATATTACTGTTTTCTATATCAAACTCCCAGCGCTGGTATGGTTCTACAACAGTAATGGTAAACGTGGTTGGATAACCCTCTTTGGTATATTCAATAAACTGCTTTTCATTTACAGTTTCTGTTTTGCTCAAATCACTCCGCCATGCACTGTAATTATCAACCTCTAAAACGATTTCCCATACTTTATGAATATCACTTTGAATAATTGCTTTTATATTTGATGTTATCATTTTAACTTTTCCTCTCTAATTCTGCTTTGTTGAATTGCTCAATGATTTTATTCTACCACAAGCGCATTTGCAATTACATTATTTTTTAAAGTATACTGTTACGGTGGAATATAAAGTATAGAAAGAACTCTGACCGATTCACCATATCCCGCATGTTTTATGATATAATATTTTATGTGATGGTTTTTTCGCATTTTCTTTATTCTATAGGAAATTGTTCGTTCATGCACAAGGCTGCGGAGATGCGCAGCATCTCATGAGCAATACAGATTTTTTAGGAATTGTACATTAAAAAAGAAAGGTGAAAATGGAGAACTTAGAATTTGTTAAAGATATCAATTCATATACTGTGATTGAAAAAATAGCAGAGGGGCGTTCCGGAGATGAGAAATACAAACTTGAAAAAGATGGAAAATACTTTCTGCTGCGAGTGGGAGATAAGACGAAGGCACCTGAAAAGAGAAATGAGTATAATCGGCTTATAGGTTATGCCAAGAAGGGGATAAATACTCATAAACCTATCGCGTTTGATACGACAATCGATAAATTCTATTCCATTGTATCGTGGGTTAACGGAACGTCGGTAATGGACATTATTAAGAAAGATACTACGAAAAGTTATTATCAGCTTGGTAGAAAGGTTGGTGTGGAACTTCAAAAACTGCATTTATCTTCCCAAAGTGATTCAAAAATAGATTGGCAAGATATTATTAGAAAAAAGGCGGGCTTGTTTTTAGAGAATTACCATCAAATGAGTATCGAATTTTCTTGCAGCCAATACGCGGAACAGTATATTTTGAACAACATCGCATTAATGGCGGACAGACCACAAGTTATTTTGCATGGAGATTTTCACTGGAATAATTGTGTCGTGGATGAGGCGGGTAATGTTGGCATAATAGACTTTTCAGGGAACAATACAGGCGATCCGTGGTATGAGTTTGGAGGATTATTGTGGGCATTGGAATATAGTGAAAGCTTTGTAAATGGACAGATTGACGGGTATTTTGACACGCCGCCGGACGGGTTCTGGAAAATTTTTAAGTTTTATGTTGCTTTATATGCTTTTGAACATTTGACGTATCATAATGGTACTTCAGAAGATATTAGAAATCACATTTTCAATGCAAGCAGGATGCTGGAAGTTTTTGGAAAAGATTTTGAATTGAAGCTGCCGCTTTTTAGAAAATAAAATTCAGTTTACGATAATAATTGGTTTGAAGCGAAAAGAAGATGAATAAAAGGTGATCAGATGGGATTTTTTCCTTTTTTTATGGATATAACCGGGAAAAATGGCGTGATCGTAGGAGGAGGAAAGGTTGCGGCGAGGAAGGTTGAGAAGCTGCTTTTGTTTGAACCGAAACTGACTGTGATCGCGCCTCAGATTGAAGAATGTATACGGACACAGGAGAAATTGCTGCGAAAGGATACGGCGGCTGCTTTGTGTTTTATAGAGCGAGAATTTAGGATGGAAGATTTATCAGGAGCAGATTTCGTGATCGCGGCGACAGATGATGAAATGTTGAACAGTCGTATATCAGACTATTGTAAGGCGAAACAGATTCCGGTAAATGTGGTGGATGACAGAGAGAAATGTTCTTTCTTTTTTCCGGCATTGGTGAAGGAAGGAGCTCTAACCATCGGGATTTCAACAGATGGCAAGTGTCCGGTGGCGGCATCTTGGGTAAGGAAAGAAATTTCTCATACACTGCCGTCAAGGATAGGAGATGTAATTGACTTAATTGGTCAAATCCGTCCGCGGGTGATGAAACTGGATGTGCCGGAATCAATGAGAAAAGATATTTTGGAACGGATGTTTCTGTATTGTATGGAAAAAGATGGGGACGTAACTTTGGAGGAATTGGCAAACAGGGAGAAAATCTATGAACAAAATCCGGATTGGTACAAGAGGCAGTAAACTGGCACTAAAGCAGGCATTTCTGGTGCAGGAGGCATTGCGGCAGACAGACGGTGCGATAGACACAGAAATTGTAGTTGTACATACGATAGGTGATAAAGTTCAGGATAGACCTTTGGCCGAAATCGGGGACAAGGGAGTGTTTGCCTCAGAATTAGAACAGGCTTTGTTGAACGGACAGATTGACATAGCAGTACATTCCGCGAAAGACTTGCCCATGGCACTGGCAGAGGGATTGAGCATTGCGGCTGTACTTCCGAGAGGCGATGTCAGGGATGTGCTTGTGATTCCTGAAGGTGGGAGAATACCTCTTCCAGTAGGGAGAGAGCAGGAGACTGAAAAATCGCTTGAAAAGGATAGTGAAATGCTGACGGCTGCAAAATCGCCTGATAAGGGTATTGAAACGGCGGAAGCTGCAAATGTGTCTGACAGGAGATTTGTGATCGGAAGCGGCAGCAGGCGTAGGCAGCAGCAGGCAGGTCAGATATGGAAGAATGTGGTGTGTGAAAATATTCGCGGTAATGTGGATACCCGTCTGCGAAAGCTGAAGGATGGCAGTAGCGACGGAACCGTTTATGACGGAATCATATTGGCAAAAGCAGGATTGGATCGATTAGGGATTGGCTCGGAACGGGAAGAAGGATTGAAGTTTTACCCCCTTCCGCCTGAACAGTTTCTGCCTGCGGCGTGTCAGGGAATTATTGCGGTGGAGGCTTTGCAGGATTCCGATGTGGCTATGTTATGCAGAGAAATTACGGATGCAGAGACGGAACTCTGTTTTCGGGTGGAGAGGGAAGTTCTGGTACGGCTTGCTGCGGACTGTAGTGAGAGTGTTGCTGCATGGTGCAGACAGGAAGAGGATAGCCTGATACTGGATGTGATGTATGCGAGGAACAGACAACAGCTTGTTTCTGCTGCGGAAGTTCGGGAAGGATTGGCTATGGCGCGGGAAGCGGCGAAAATTGTAGCAGGCATTGAATCTTCATGAAAAGAAGAGGCTTGAAAATGGAGTAACAGTTCAGCCCAGGACTTTGCGCTCGCTGCAAGGTCCGTGAGAACATGTAAAATTTGGCCGAGAGAATCTGCCCCTCGCCGCAGGCGGCTTGGAATGGGCAGATTCCGTAACAGTGAAGCCAAAGGCTGAACTGTTACAAAACGGACAAAATACAGCATTTATTGTCGGGAAAAGTGCACCTGAAAATCATATACTGGAATTGGTGTTATTAAATAATCAGGAGGGTGCACATATGGAAGCGTATATTTTAGAACATTACAGAAAGACGGGAACTTTTACTTATGAAGGAGGCTATAAAGATTACTTTCGCTCCCTGCCCAACGATATTGCCGTGCTGGGAAGATTGATATGCAGTCAGGTAATACACAGGGTAACCTTGAAAGAAGGAAACACCAATGCCAACGCTACTCTTTTGTATGGGGATATGAACCGGTATCCCTGGCATCGGATGAGGTGCGAGGATGATGTCCTTTTGACGGCTCCGGCTCTTACAGCAGAGCTGTTTCGTATGGATGAACGAGGTTTTGTGAAGGATAGGAAGGTAGAAAACAAGATCGTGGTAACATGCCGCTATGTGTCCGTGCTGATGAGTGCTATTTTAAAAGCCAAAGGGATTCCGGCGAGAAGCCGTGCGGGATTTGCACCCTATTTTAAAGAAGGCGTCAGCATGGATCATTGGATCAATCAATATTATAATGAAAAAGAAAGACGCTGGGTCACTTTCGATGCGGATGGTTTTTATGAGGAGGGAGGTATGCCTCTTTCCCAATATGATATGCCTGCGGACAGCTTTGATTGGGCGGCGGACGCCTATCTTGCCGTGAGGAGAGGAGAGACGGACGGCAGGCAGTATCTGTATGCGGACGGATTGGGGACCTGTTCTCTTCCTGCGTTGGTTCGCTACCTGATCTATGATTTTCATGCGCTTATGAATCATGAGTTGACATACAGTTTTATACCCGCTTATCTGGACGGTAGACTTGACAGGCTGACTGAGGAGGAGTTGCAAGAGTTAGATCGACTGGCGGAATGGATGCTGGAACCGGATAGATATTTTGATAAACTTTGTACGCTTTGGGAACAGGAAAGAAAGTTCAGAATTCTAAACAGTCCGCTTGTGGGGGCATATGATCATGGCGCGTAACAGTTCGGTCCGATCTGCGCATTTACTGCGCTGACCGTGCCAAAGAGTAGTGGCTGAAAGCGGAGTTGGAGGACTGCCGTATGGATTGGATCAAAGCCGTAGAAGATGCAATCGAATATATCGAGGAAAACATCACGGAGGACTTGACGATCGCCGGAATAGCTTCTCGAGTGAATTTATCCGCTTTTTATTTTCAAAAAGGTTTTGCTATGTTGTGTGGGTATACCGTAGGCGAGTATATTCGAATGAGACGGTTATCTCTGGCAGGAAGCGAATTGCTGTCAACAGACGTTAAGGTAATAGATCTGGCGGTAAAATATGGTTATGATTCGTCGGACAGTTTTACCAAAGCATTCACGCGTTTTCATGGAAGCACGCCGACAGATGTACGCAAAAACAGGGCATCCCTTAAGTCCTTTGCCCGATTACACATAAAGTTATCATTGGAAGGCGGCAGCGTAATGGAGTATCGGATAGAAGAAAAAGCAGCATTTAAGGTAATGGGCATTTCGAGGGTATTTTCTTATGAATCAGCAAATGCGGACATCCCTAAATATTGGGATGAGGTTTATGTTGGTGCTGCCAGGAAGCTTGTGATGGGAATGTATGGAATCTGCTTTGATGCTGAAATGAGCGGTAATCAGTTCCGATATATGATTGCAGATGACTTGCAGGAAGAAGCAGCCGCAGAGCGCAATCTGGAAGAATATGAGATTCCGGCTCATACGTGGGCAGTTTTTCCGTGCAGGGGAGCGATGCCGCTTGCACTGCAGGAGGTCAATCGGAGAATCTTTTCCGAGTGGCTTCCGGCAAGCCGATATGAGCTCAGTGAAGGCTATAATATTGAGTATTACAGCAATGCGGCTGATTATAAAGAGGGTACGAGTGACCTGGAATATTATGCGGAGGTTTGGATTCCGGTAAAGGAGAAAGAACAAGATTGTGATTCATAATTTTGGTAAAACATATTTACAATTCCGTTAAACATATGCTATAGTAATAAAAAGCATATTTTCTACAAAACCAGATCAGTAATTTCTATTTATATTCTAAGTTTCAGAAAATCCATGCTTTGTTCCCAATTAACTTTTACTAAGGCAGGAGGATCTGAAACGGTTCTCCTGTGACGGACAGACTTTTTCTGTTTGAAAATGGTCTGTCTATGACCAAGGAGGACACAGAATGAACCAAACAAATGTACAATGTAACTTTAAGGACACAGTATTCCGTTTACTTTTTAGGGAAAAAGAAAATCTGCTCGGCCTGTATAACGCGCTGAACCGGACATCCTATACGGACGTGAGCAATCTGGAGATCACCACATTGGAAAATGCAGTCTACATGAATTATAAGAATGATATTTCCTTTGTGTTTGATTTTGAACTGCTGCTCTATGAGCACCAGTCCACATACAATCCCAACATGCCATTACGGGATCTGCTCTATGTGAGCCGGGTACTGCAGAGAAGAATCAAAGATGAAAACTTGTACAGTAGGAAGCTTGTCAGGATTCCGACACCCAAGTTTGTGGTGTTTTATAACGGAACAGATTTCCAGCCTGAACAGCAGGTACTCCGGCTGTCAGATGCATTCGAGAAGAAACAGGAGCTGCCGGCATTGGAACTAACTGTCATTGTTTATAACATCAACTTGGGACATAATCAGGAGCTGTTGGAAACTTGCAGCCTGTTAAAAGAATATGCCCAGTATGTGGAGCAGGTCAGAACCTTCGCGAAAGCGATATCTTTCCCAGAAGCGGTGGAGCAGGCAGTGGATCATTGTATCAGGAACGGAATACTTTCGGATTTTTTATCTGAGAATCGGGCGGAGGCGATAGCAGTGAGTATCTTTGAGTACGATGAAGAGAAGCATATACGAAGTGAGCGGAAGGAATGGCGTGAGATCGGCCATGCCGAGGGCCTTGAGGAAGGTCTTGCCAAGGGCCGTAGAGAAGGCCTTGCTGAAGGCCACAAAGAAGGCGAGAGCAGAGCCCTGCAGTTGATGCAGAAGCTTACGGAGTCCGGTAAAACAGAGGAAATGACGCGAGCCCTGTCCGATCCGGCATATCGGGAGCAGTTGTATCGGGAATATGGTCTATAAATAAACAGGTGCGAAGCTATGATATTTGGATGAGTATTCTCGGTATTTTTCGGAGTGCAGGCAGGGCAGTATCTTTGAGTAAAGGAGAAGAGCGAGAGTTGAAGACGGGAAAAGTATATCTGACTGGCGGCGGTTGCGGAGATCCGGGGTTTTTGACTCTGAAAGCGCTGGAAGTTCTGCACGGCTGCGATGTGGTAATCTATGACAGTCTGGTGTCGGAAGAACTGCTGGAGCTGACGAGACCGGATTGTGAAAAAATATATGTGGGCAAGCGGTACGGCAGTCATGCCATGAAGCAGTCTGAGATCAATGCCCTGCTGGTGGAGAAGGCTGGGGAGGAGAAGACTGTGGTGCGCTTAAAAGGCGGCGATCCTTACTTGTTCGGCAGAGGCGGCGAAGAATTTCTGGCGTTGCGGGAAGCAGGAGTCTGCTGCGAGGAGATACCGGGGATATCCTCTGCGATTGCAGTTCCCGCGGCGGCGGGCATTCCGGTGACGCATAGAGGCTTTTCGGCAAGCGTTACGGTGGTGACGGGTACGGCGGCGGAGAAGGACGGACAGGATCGGCTGCATATGGATTTTGAAACGCTGGCACGCTTGGATGGCACGCTGGTGATCCTGATGGGGATGCACCATCTGCAAGAGATCGCGGACGGTTTGATGACAGCCGGCAAAGACCCGGATACGCCCTGTGCAGTCATTATGGAAGGGACTACCGGGCGGCAGAGATGTATGAGGACCGTGCTGTCACAACTTTATGCAGAAGCGGTCGGGCAGGGCTTTACCTCCCCAGCGGTCATTGTGATCGGAGCGGTGGCGGAATTGGAATTGATATCACAAAAAGATGGTGAATCGGAGTGGCAGCAGATATTAAAGAGAAAATATGAGCAGGCGGACAAACTTAAAAAACCACTGGATGGAATTACTGTAGGGGCTACCGGGACACCGCATTTTGTACAAAAGTTATCGACAGCGCTTACAGAGAAAGGCGCCGATGTATGGGATATGGGCTTTATGGAGATTCGTCCAAGCGAAAGTCCGCTGCCGGATCTGGAAGCCTGCGGCTGGCTTGTTTTTACCAGTCCCAACGGTGTCAGGGTGTTTGTAGATAAAATGAAACAGGAACGAAAGGACTTGCGCATTCTTTACGGGAAACGGATTGCAGTGATCGGTCCGGGAACGGCGGCAGTTCTTGAGGAGATTGGGATATATGCAGACTATATGCCGAAAATTTACGACGGCGCACATTTGGCAGAAGGATTGACGGAAAAGATTTTGGCTGAACAGAGGGATGGTCATAAAGATAAAACCCCGGCTGTTTTTCTGAGAGCCGCACAAGGGAGCGCTTCATTACCGCTTATCTTTAAGGAAAAAGGAATTTCCTTTGTAGATTATCCGATCTATGAATTAGAAATCCAGAAGGAAAAACGCATTTCATTAATCACGAAACAACCGGACTATATTGTTTTCGGATCGGCTATGGGTGTGCGGGCGTATTTTGAAGGAATGGAGCAGGCAGGACTTGTGAATACGAAAAGCAGATATGTCTGCATTGGGGAGTTGTGCGGAAAGGAATTAAAAAAGCACACGGAGAGCCATTTCCTGATGGCACGGGAATCCAGCGTGGAGTCGATCGTGGAATGTCTATGTGAATATAGTGCCACGGCAGAAACTTGATATAAAGTTTGTGAAAACATAAAACATGCTTCAGGTAGTAACGAAAGCATTTAATTGGTTAGAGGCTGTGTTGACCTTGACGGTTTTTGGCAAGAAAATTCGATTTTAAGAACTGTAAGTCGAAAAATATAAAATTGTCAATAGTTTCCGCCTTACAAGTCGGAAACTATTGACAATTATGGACTTACAGTTATAATGGAAGCAAGAGAGCCGGCAAGGAGGTGCTGCATGAATAACCTTATAAATCGACAGTTATATCTGGAACAACTGATTCAAAATAGAGATGTAGATTTGGTTAAGATAGTAACAGGTATCCGAAGATGTGGAAAGTCATCCATTCTTGATTTGTTTCACCAGTATTTGGTTGATGACGGTGTATCCGAGGATAATATTATCCATATGAATCTGGAATCCTTGAAATATAGAAATCTGGTAGATTACCTGTCCTTTTATGATTATGTCAGTGAACGTATCGTAAAGGATGAAAGAACCTACCTGATATTTGATGAACTGCAAATGGTGGAGCACTGGGAAAAAGCGATAGAATCTTTTCGTTTGGATTTCGATGTGGATATCTATATAACAGGTTCAAATGCTTATCTTCTTTCGACAGAGTTTTCGACGATTTTATCAGGAAGATATATTGAAGTAAAGATATTACCGCTTTCATTTAAGGAGTTTTTGGATTTTTATGAGTTTGATGCTGCTGCAACGCCGGAGGAGAGATTTCAAAAGTATCTGCAGTTTGGCGGAATGCCAATACTGAGAGAATATCAGTTTAATGAGGCACGGAGTAATCAGGCATTAGAAGGTATATACTCTACGGTTGTATTGCGTGATATTTTACAGCGTAATGATTCGGCAGACCAGAATATGCTGCAAAAGATAGTAATGTTTTTATGTTCCAATATCGGCAGTATTACATCTCCCAATAGTATAGGAAATGTATTAGCTGGTGAAGGAGATATTCAAAAGACGAAAGGTAAAAGCGTAGCCGGAAAAACCGTAGACAAATATATATCTATGTTACGCAGTGCTTTTGTATTTTATTCGGTAGGCAGGTATGATGTAAAAGGAAAAAAATTGTTAAAAACCCTCGGGAAAAATTACATCATAGATATGGGTTTTCGTAATATGCTTCTTGGATATCGTGATGGTGACAGAGGACATATCTTGGAAAATATTGTATTTTTGGAACTGCTTAGACGGGATTATCGTGTGTATATCGGCAAAGTAGGAGAGGCGGAAATCGACTTTGTGGCTGAGAAACCGGATGATAAAATGTATATTCAGGTAACAGAAAGTATGCAGTCCGAAGAAACGAGGGAGAGAGAACTTCGCCCTCTTAGAATGATACCTGATAATTATGAAAAAATAGTTTTATCAATGGATAGGAATTATATAAAATCTTATGAAGGAATCAAATCATTATATT
Organism: Lachnospiraceae bacterium; assembly: GCA_014804485.1. GTDB lineage: Bacteria > Bacillota > Clostridia > Lachnospirales > Lachnospiraceae > UBA3282. The sequence continues at coordinate 102,708 of JAAUZT010000027.1, read as the reverse complement.
TGATTGACTGGTTGCTTCAGTAGAAAAACAAGATTTCATGTTAAAGATGAAGATGCAGCTATAAAAGATATTTCAGAGTTATTCAGTGGCGGGAAACTTACCTATGAGGAATATGAATAAGCGATAAAAGGAGAAGACTATGTATCGATTCAGAAGATTACGGCGGGATGAGCGCATCCGCTCCATAATGCAGGAGACAAGACTGCATCCGAAAGATTTCATTTATCCCATATTTGTGATAGAAGGCGAAAATATCAAGAATCCAGTAGAGTCCATGCCGGGTATTTTTCAGTATTCCATCGACCGGCTGGAAGAGATTCTTGAGCAGGTAAAAGAGGCGGGAATCGGCGGTATTATGCTTTTTGGGATTCCGCTTCACAAAGATCCGCAAGGCAGTCAGGCTTATGCGGCGGACGGAATTACCCAGAGGGCAGTCCGTTTTATTAAGGAAAAATATCCGGAGATATATATTGTTGTGGATATCTGCCTGTGTGAATACACTTCTCATGGGCATTGCGGCATGGTGCAGGGAGAAGAAATTCTAAATGATGAGACATTGCCTTATCTGGTGAAAATGGCAGTGAGTCTTGCCGAAACCGGAGCGGATATGGCGGCGCCTTCTGATATGATGGACGGTCGTGTGGCGGCGATACGGGAAGGACTGGATCAGGCTGGATTTACGCAGATGCCGATCATGGCATACAGTGCCAAATTTGCTTCGGCCTATTACGGGCCTTTTCGGGATGCGGCTCATTCTGCGCCGGGATTTGGTGACCGCAAGAGTTATCAGATGGACTTTGCCAACGGACAGGAGGCACTTAGGGAGATAGCGGCGGATATAGAAGAGGGCACAGATATTGTGATGGTGAAACCGGCGCTTGCATATCTGGACGTGTTGAAAGAAGCGGCGCTTACTTTTGACGTGCCGTTGGCGGTATATAATGTAAGCGGCGAGTACGCCATGGTAAAAGCGGCAGCCGCAAACGGATGGATCGATGAGAAGCGTATCGTAATGGAAAATCTGACTGCCATGAAGCGGGCAGGAGCAAAGATTATCATTACATATCATGCTTTGGATGCGGTGAGGTGGATATAGAACATGGACACAACGAATTCAGAACAACTTTTTACAAAAGCACAAAAATTAATTCCCGGCGGGGTGAATTCCCCGGTTCGTGCATTCAAAGCTGTAGGGCGGCATCCTTTTTTTGTAGACAGGGCGCAGGGACCGTGGATTATAGATGAAGACGGAAACAGGTATGTGGACTATGTCTGCTCCTGGGGGCCGGGGATTCTGGGACATGCCCATCCTAAAGTGATCGAGGCGGTACAGCAGGTCTGTGCTAAGGGCTTGACCTTCGGAGCGCCCACAGCCGGCGAAGTGGAACTGGCGGAACTGATCGGCGCCTGTGTGCCGGATGTAGAGATGGTGCGGTTGGTTAGTTCCGGAACCGAGGCAGTAATGAGCGCGGTGCGCGTGGCAAGAGGTTTTACGGGCAGGGATAAGATCATCAAATTCGCCGGGAATTATCACGGACATTCCGACGGACTGTTGGTAAAGGCGGGTTCGGGTCTTATGACGCAGTCGGTGCCGGACAGCGCTGGAGTACCTGCGGGTTATGCGGCGAGTACCCTGACGGCAGTCTATAACGATGAGGAATCCGTGAGAAGTCTGATGGAAGAAAACAGCGGTCAGGTGGCGGCAATCGTGGTGGAGCCGGTGGCAGCCAATATGGGCGTGGTGCCCCCGAAAGAAGGCTTTCTCGAATTCCTGCGCCGTATTACGAAAGAGCAGGGATCGCTTTTGATTTTTGACGAGGTGATCACAGGCTTTCGGCTGTCACTGGGCAGTGCGTCAGAGTACACGGGAGTTCATGCGGATTTATATACATTTGGCAAGATCGTGGGCGGCGGTATGCCCTTAGCAGCTTATGGCGGCAGGCAGGATATCATGTCCTGCGTTGCGCCGTTAGGTGCGGTCTATCAGGCAGGGACATTGTCGGGTAATCCTGTGGCGGTGATGGCGGGGATTACAACGTTGAAGATTCTGATGGAAGATACGGGAATCTATGAACGGATCGACCGGCGGGCAGCGAAACTGGAAGCGGCTTTCCGGCAAACTGGTTTATGCGTAAATCGTGTGGGTTCTTTGCTTTCTGCATTTTTTCTCCCCGGATGGGATGGAAAAGAAGGAAAGGAAATAGGGGAAAGGAAAGTTGAGAATTACGAAGATGCGTGTCAATGCGATAGAGAGGCTTTTGCAGATTACTTCAACAGGATGCTGGAGCGGGGGATCTATGTAGCGCCGTCACAGTTTGAAGCTATGTTTGTATCAGATGCCCATTCAGATGAACTGATTGACAGGACATGTAGTGCAATTAAGGAGAGTGTGGAAGAATGCCGGGTCGTATGATCCGGTGTTTTCAAAATAAGAATTGATTCTGATAATAGAATACCAAAATTGGGAGGCTTGTCATGCATAAAGATGCAAAATGGGCAAAACATATTATTTCGCTGCAAGACAGTGAGGGGAAGTGGGGGATTTTTCATTCTTTAGCTCAACCTACTACTAAAAATATTACAACGGAACAAGCGCTTAGACGCCTTGAACGCTTAGGATACACAATTGAGGATGAATGTATTCAGAAAGCAGTTTCATATATGAATGATTGTTTGATCGGGGAAAAAAGTATTCCTGATTATAGGGAAAAAGTTCATGATTGGGATATTTTTACTTCTTTGATGCTTTCGACTTGGATCAGAAGGTTTACAACAGACAATCCGGTTGCGAATGAAATTGCAAAACAGTGGGCAGATGTTATTTCCGGTGCATTTATAGGCGGAACATTTAATCATGAAGAGTATGTATCAGCTTATACTGATATTCTGGGCTTAAAACCCAGCGGAGGCAGGCTTATTGACTTTGTGAATTTTTATCCTGTTTCACTTGTACAGGATTGTTTGGACGAAAAGACAGAACAGGCGCTTGTAGATTACATCATAAATAGAGATAGCGGGATATATTACATATATAATGGCAAAATTGCTGTTTTGCCGGAGGTTTTTCAGAGTAAAAATGCCAGTTATTATCTGGCAGCCGTTGAATTGCTTTCTAAATATGTACATGCAAGGCATAAACTTAATTTTGTTATAGACTGGCTAAACGACAATAGAAATGAAAACGGAAGATGGGATATGGGTAAAACGGCCAATGATAAAGTGTATTTCCCACTTTCAGATGATTGGAGAAAAAAAGAAACCCGCGAGGCCGACTGTACAGAACGTATAATAAAATTGATGGCTGAATTACTTGCGTCTAATGCTGCTCAAACATAGCCACTACAAATATTAATGTTCGTGTTGATTCTGCATTAAAGCAGGAAGTAATGGTGGACTCCCAAGTTTCAATCCTGCCTATATGATTTGATTAATGATAAGCAAGCACAGTAAAAAAAGTTTAGCTATAGAGAGGAGAATTTACATTTATGAAGTATTATATCAAAGATTATCCCAGACCGCAGTTTGTGAGGGATAATTGGGAAAACTTGAACGGTGCATGGGATTTTTTATTTGATGATGAAAATGCGGGCGAACGCAGGAGATGGTACGAAGGCTTTGAGCCCGAGTACGAAATACAGGTTCCGTTTAGTTATGAAACAAAATTGAGCGGTATCCAGGATGAAAGACGCCATGATCATGTCTGGTACGCAAGGAAGATACAGGTTGACGGCAGTCGGCTTGAAAAGGAAAATTACATCATTCATTTTGAAGGAAGCGATTTTGTCACAACGCTCTGGGTCAATGGTCAGATGGCCGGTAGCCACAGGGGTGGTTATGCAAGATTTTCGTTTGATATTACCGAACTTGTGAAGGATGGAGAAAACCAGCTTGTCGTTAAGGTAGACGATTCCTTTGATATGCAGCAGCCCAGAGGGAAACAGCGTTGGCGTGATGAAAATTACGAATGCTGGTATGTACAGACAACAGGAATCTGGAAAACCGTGTGGACCGAATACGTTCCAAAGATCAGCTTGAAAAACGTTAAGTTGACTCCGGTTTTGGAGGATTACACGCTGGATGTAGAGTACCGGATTGATGCCCCAGAAAGTATGTGGGATGGCAGCCTTCAGGTGGAAGCGACAGTTTCTTTTGACGGGAAATTCATTAATCAGGTCAGCACAGCGGTTATATCGGAGCATGTCAACACAAAGATTGATATTGCGAAAAAGAACAGTGGTTTTGCCTGGACTGTAAAAACCTGGAGCCCCGAAGAACCCAATCTCTATGATATCACCTTTCGAGTGATTCAGAATGGGGCGGTTATGGACACTGTGGGTTCGTATTTTGCTATGCGTGAAATACGTATTGAACAGAAAAATATCCTGTTAAACGGCAGACCCCTTTACCAGAGGTTAATTTTAGATCAGGGATATTGGCGAGATTCCCATTTGACGCCGCCGAGTGAGGAGGCTTTGATTGAAGATATCGATAAGATTCATGACATGGGATATAACGGACTCAGGAAGCACCAGAAAACCGAAGATGAGCGATTTTTATACTGGTGTGATGTCAAGGGCATGCTGGTCTGGAGTGAGATGGCGTCTGCCTATGATTTTTCCGATTATGCGGTAGAGGAATTTACAAGGGAATGGATGGAAATTTTGAAACAGAACTATAATCATCCCTGTATTATTACATGGACACCGTTTAATGAATCCTGGGGCATTAACCAGGTAGAGACAAAGCAGACGCAGCAGCACTTTACGGAGGCAATCTACTATCTGACAAAAAGCATCGATCCCTATCGTCCGGTTATCGTGAATGATGGGTGGGAGCATACAATCTCTGATATCATTACATTACACGATTACGAGGAAGTGGGAAATATATTCAAAAAGCGCTATGTTGACTGTGAGAAAGAAATTTTTACGACGGAAGTATATCATTGTCTGTTCAAATCCGCCATGGCGAACGGATATCAATATGCCGGTCAGCCGGTCATTATCAGTGAATTCGGGGGCATTGCTTTTAATCAGGAGGACGGATGGGGGTATGGCAATAAAGTAAATTCGAACGAAGATTTCATCAAGCGCTTTGACGATATTACGACAGCAGTAAAAGAGCTACCCTATGTATGTGGTTACTGCTATACCCAAGTCACGGATGTACAGCAGGAAATCAATGGTTTGATGGATATTGACCGCAATTTTAAAATAGAACCTGAAATCATCAGGGAGATCAATGAGCGGCAGGTAGGGTATCGAAGGTAAATTTATTTTAAGGATTGACAATACAAAGATAATTGTTATAATGTACTTGTACAATAAGTACACTTGAAAATATAGGTAACAAACCATGGAAATTATCATCAGCAATAACGCAAATAAGCCAATCTATGAACAGATCACATCACAGATCAAGGCAATGATCATGAGCGGAGAGTTACAAGCCGGCGACTCGATTCCATCCATGCGTGCATTGGCGAAATCGATTCATGTGAGCGTTATTACCGTCCAGAAAGCCTATGAGGATCTGCAACGGGACGGTTTTATCGAAACAACTGTCGGCAGGGGAAGTTTTGTGTCGGCACGTAACAAAGAATTTTATCAGGAAGAGCAGCAACGCATTGCGGAAGAGCACTTGCAGGCGGCGGCGGAAATCGGGCGGGTAAGTAATATTTCCCTTGAAAAACTGACGGAGTTGTTGGCACTATTTTATCTGGAGGATGATTAGCGTGGAGAATATTTTAGAGTTACAGCAAGTTTCCAAGACCTTTTCGAAGTCAAATTTTACATTAGATAACGTGTCGTTTTCATTGCCATACGGAGCAATCTTAGGATTCGTCGGGGAAAACGGCGCGGGCAAGACTACGACGATCGGCTGTATTTTAAATACGATCACAAAAGATGGCGGAACGGTAAAACTGTTTGGTAAGGAAATGCAGGACGCTGATACAGATATAAGGGAGAAAATAGGTGTAGTCTATGATGGGGATAACTTTCCGGGGCATTGGAGTGCGGAGCAGTTGTCGAAGGTCATGAAGGGATTTTATACGAACTGGGACGATGAGCTGTTTAGCAAATATTTAGAGGAATTTCAATTGCCGCCGAAGCAGAGAATCAAACACTATTCCCGTGGTATGACGATGAAATTGGCGATAGCCGCGGCGCTTTCCCATCATCCGCAATTATTGATCTTAGATGAAGCTACCAGTGGTTTAGATCCCATTATGCGTGATGAAATGCTGGATGTCTTTCTTGATTTTGTGCAGGAGGAAGACCACTCTATTTTGTTGTCTTCCCATATTACGAGCGATTTGGAAAAAGTCGCGGATTATATCACTATTATTCATAATGGAAGACTCATCATGACCGTATCAAAAAATGATCTGATATATAACTATGCTGTTATGCGCTGTAAGGAAAGCCAGTTTCTTGCATTAGACCGCAGTGAAATGATTGCATATCGAAAGAGGGATTTTCAGATCGATGTGTTAGTTCCCGACGGCAAGGAAGCGCAGCGCAAATACAAGGATGTTGTCGTAGACCATGTTTCGCTCGATGAGATTATGCTGCTTTTAGTAAAGGGGGAACGGGCGTGAAAGGACTTTTGAAAAACAATTTATATGGGACTTACGCAAATGCCAAAGCCTTTTCCTATTTTATGGTTTTGTTTGGAATTTTCGCCGTTGCAGTGGTCAGTCAGGAAATGCAAATCTATTATGTATTGATAGGTATCCTCGGATTTTCCGGAATTTCGATGATTGTTGTAAGAAATGAATTTACCACAAAATGGGGAAAATATAAACTAACCTTGCCGGTAAAGCGGGCAGATATTGTAAAAAGCCAGTTTTTGAACCACCTGATCTGGCTTCTTGTAGGAACACTTTTTGCCGGAATGGAATTGAGTTTATCGTGGTTTTTTCATGGATATCTATTTGACCTGCCTCTTGATATTCTTTCCATGTTTGCAGCATATACCAGTTTAGGACTTTTCATGGGAGCCATATTCTTTCCGATGTTCTATATGGGTAATGTGGAAATGAGTACGTCATATTTGCTCATTTCCCTACTCTGTGCGTTAGGTATTGTTTATATGCTTGTCAGTATCGTCAATGATCTGCTGGAGCCGGGGACTACTGCCATCGTATTGGGAGCAGTTATTTTGATTGTGTGTTCCCTGTTTTCTTTTGCCATCTCTTATCCGGTGACTGTCGGTATTTTTGAACGGAAAGAATATTGAGCTATAATTGCCGGTTTTTATTTCAGGGCACAGCATTAAAAGCTATGCCCGCCACCGCCGCCGCTGCTTCCACTACTGCTTCCTCCACCGCCGCTACTGCTGCCGCTGCTCCCACTACTGTCGCTGCTTACAGGATTATAGGTGCGGCTTTCACGAACAAAGAAAGCCTTTGGCTGTGTATAGTTAAAGTGATTTCTTCCGCTGCGCAGAATTTCTCTTCGCCCCGGTTTTTTAATTCTTGCAAAGAAACTTACCAGCCCATAATTCAACAGCAGTGCAAGGATGACGGCAAGCAAACCGTTGCTGATATACTTCATAGGCTGAGCGATCTTCTGACCTTTAAGAAGTGTCAGAATTTGATCGTATGTGTGCGCCGCACAATCGTAATAATCTCCGTCGGATGCATAGCGGTAAACATTGTCCGTGATCGTGTCTGCATAGGATTCGGTGATTACCTTATAGACAGCCCCATCACTGTGAATCCATATATTACGGTTGTCCATGTCGATGAGAAAAAGAGTTCCGCTGGCCGTGCCGAACCGCTCTCTGTAATACTTCCGGGCATAGGATTCCGTGCCGCGGTCATTGTAGTCTATTGTCTTAAATGCTACGTTTCCGTAGGATGTGATCTCCTGCATTAATGTGGCAAGTTCCTGTTCTTCCTCATCATTAAGAAGTTGTGCATCATCCTCGATTATTGCACGGTAAGATGTCTCCGCATTGACGTAAACCGCACTGTCGCCGGGGTCTGCCTGCGATTCATCACCGATATACGTTTCGGCCGCAGCGAAAGACTCCCCAGTCGTTTTTTCTGCCTCTGTGTTATATTCCGGCACATTGTCCGTATAATTATCCTGTTTACCTCTGACTGTACTCCATGGATACAAGACTGCCACTGCAATTACTGTGATGATTCCGATCAGTATGCAGAGTTTTGCAACACTATTCTCACGCATTCTCATCACCTCCCCGTCTGTTGAACTGCGGTAACCTACGTGTGGTCAGCATATTATATCTTCCGATGATGTCCATCAGTGTCCAGATGACCGCGCCCATAGAGATGACCGCACCGCCGTAATAATACAGATCTGAAACGGGGTTCCATATAATGATCACAATGGACAGCAGGATCGCGACGCCGGGCTTCACCAGCACCGGAAGCGATTCCTTAAACGAACCTTTCTGTATAGATTGTTGTAATCTGTCCGTGGAGATTATGTACGCAAGGACAAAAAAGATTATGAAAACCGCAGTCAAAGCAACTGCATTACCGCCTCTAAAAGCCACAAATACCATAACAAGCGGCATGACAAATGTAAATATCATTGCGCCGATCATAATCTGTAATATTTTTATTGAACTGCCGGATTTCTTGGGTGGTTTCCGCTGTCCGATTTCGGCATAGTTCACCCAACTGTCATCTACACCGTTTTTGTTTGCATGGCGGCTGTTTTCCTGCTTGGAATAGACATATCCCCTATCGTTTTCTCTCGTTTCCTTTTCCCTGATCCGCGACATCTGCGAAAAAGAAATCAAAGCACACACAAACGCGAGAAGCGCTGAAAGGATCAGTGCGACGTTAGGCCTGATGGTAAAACGGAGATTCAGTATTATAAATAGCGGAATTGCCAGAAGCAGGGAACCGATCACATATTTTCTCCGATCTACCGGCAGGTCTGCTGCTGCCTTTCCGGTTTGCCCGTTGACCACGGCGTAGGCTACCCGGTCGCCTTTTCTGTAAGAGAGGAACCACACCGGAAACATAGCCGACTCTGCGGTTGTACATTTCGGGCGCAGTGCGTTTTTCAGGGAATATGCATTTTTCTGCTCCTTCACATGGTATCGGGAACAGACGCTGTCATTCGCCAGTTTGCTAAAGCAGTCCTCGACCGCCAGTTCTTCGGCCTCCTGTTCATATACGCTGCTGTCCACATCACTGACATCTGCATAGAACCCGCTTAAATACGACGGTGTAAAGGGCTTGCCTGACTTCGTGTCATATGGTGAGATGGCTCCGCTCAGATCATCGGAAAAAGAAGCGGCCGCATCATAAGAAATCCCTTCATAGGCTGCATCCACATCACTGACAATATCATAGTGCTTAGTAATCAGATAATCACCTTTCTGATGGCTTTTGCTGCCGCGAAAAGTGATTTGTCCCTTTTTCTCAAAAGAATAGACCCAGTAGGGCATATAGATGCCGCGGAATTTCTCGATATTTTCTTCATCTTTTAACTCTTTCGGTGCAAAGATGGCACGCCGCATCATCTTGACGTAGGAAGCCTTACAGTCTTCTTTTGTCTTGGAAAAAGGAATGATATGGACAGGGCGGTGTCCTTTGCCGATCCTGCTGTCCAGGATAGCCGTAGAGCCGCAGAAGCTGCAGAAAGTGGCGGCTGTGGTATCCTCACTCAGAAGCTCGGCGCCGCACTGTGAACAGGTAAAGATAGTCACATCATACTCCCGGCTCTCCTCGGCATCATGACCGCTCTGAATACTGTATGGGTCTACGGTCGTGCTGCAATAACTGCATAACATTTGCTGGGAGGCAATATCAAATTTCAGATTGCTTCCGCAGTTTGGGCATTCGTACATAATAAGCTCCTCTCACGTTGTCTCGACCTATGCATGGAATCCGGTAAGGTATCTTTGGAAGGTCGTTTTCCTATTTCAGTATACGGTATAACGCGCTGTGAGGCAAGTTTGCGGGAAAGAGGAGTTGTATAGAATCTTGAACTTTTGGTTTGAAAATAGAAAATATATAAAATTGTTGAAATAAAAGTTGACACATCGCATATATACTGTTAATATGATAATATAAACTTTTGAATCAACAATAAGAAAGCGAAAATGCTTTCGAAACAAAAGAAAAGTTGTAAAGATAAAAAAATATGGTAAAATGAAAGGAGTCGGTTACTATGAGATGAAAGGGCAGGAAAATACGGTGAGAGGTAACCGTGTTTTCTTAGAAGGTGTTTGATATGGACTCGATGGAGCAGCGCAGAAATTTGATTGTTGATTTGGTGAATCAGAGCGGAAGTATTAGCTTTGTACAGTTGAAAAGTAAGATTCCCAAAATATCGGAGATGACACTGCGCACAGATTTAAAAGCTCTTGATGAAGCAAAACGAATTGTCAGGGTGCACGGCGGTGCAAAGTCGGTAGATGTTGTGATCGGAACCGATGATATGCTAAGCCGAAGGTCGGTGCGGAATATTGAGGCGAAGCAGCTGATCACGCAGAAAGCGTTACAGCTCGTACGGAAGGATACGACGATTTTTCTCGATTCCGGAAGTACAACGACTATGCTTGCATCGATGATGCCGGATCAGTCGAATCTGATCTATACGAATTCGCTGACTTGTGCGGTTGAACTCTGTAAGCTGGAGAAACCCGCGATACATATTTTAGGGGGAACAATGAACCGATACAGCATGAGTATATGTGGGATTCATGCGATTCAGGATGTATTGAGGATCAATTTCAACCAAGTATTCATGGGTGTTACCAGTTATTGTGAGCAGACGGGATTTAACTGCGGTGTTGATGAGGAGGCGGTCTTGAAAAGAACCGTCATGAATCAGGCCGAGCAGAAGATTGTTCTGATGGATTCTTCTAAAGTGGGTGTGAAGAATACTTATGCGATCTGTAGTCTGGCGGATGTGGATGTTATTATTTCGGATGGTAATCTTCCGGAGGACTTTCTGGAGGAATGCAGAAAGTATAACGTCCAGATCATATAAGTTTTGTTTTAGTCAAGGGCAGACCAATGTAATGTAAAGGAGAACATTTATGAAAAATGGGGTACAGCGTTTTGGTAAATTTCTCTCAGCAATGATCATGCCGAATATCGGCGCATTGATTGCATTTGGTTTCCTTGCTGCATTTTTTAACGGCAGCGGATGGATTCCGCATGAGGGGTTTGCCACAATCTTTTCAGCAATTCTGGTTTATTTAATTCCTATACTGATCGCGGCGACAGGCGGAAAACTGATCGGCGGGGAGCGTGGAAGCATCGTAGGTGCAATCGCGGTTGTGGGTGCGATCATGAGCGATCCCGATACGACCATGCTGATGGCGGCTATGATTATCGGACCGCTTGGCGGATTCTGCATCAAGAAATTTGATCAGGCGATGGACGGACATATGCCTGCGGGTTTTGAGATGCTCATCAATAATTTCTCGGCCGGCATTCTCGGTATGCTTTTGGCGATGTTGAGCTATGTTGTGATCGGGCCTTTTATGAATCTGATTCTTGCCATTCTGACAGCGGGAGTCAACGTATTGGTAGCGCACAGCCTGTTACCGCTGATCGCGGTCTTTATTGAACCGGCGAAGGTTCTTTTCCTGAATAATGCGATTAATCATGGCATTTTCACGCCGATTGCCACGGCACAGGCAGCAGATGCGGGCAAGTCCATCATGTATATGTTGGAATCCAATCCCGGTCCGGGGCTCGGCGTGCTGCTGGCATATATGTTTTTCTGCGAAGATCAGAAGACGAAGCAGTCCGCACCGGGTGCAGTAATTATCCATCTGCTGGGCGGTATTCACGAAATCTATTTTCCGTACATACTTATGAATCCTCTTGTGATTATCGGTCCGATCATCGGCAATATAGCTGCGATCTTCTGGTATAACTTAACGGACTGTGGTCTGGTAGGCCCTGCTTCGCCCGGTTCTATCATTGCCTATCTGATGATGGCGCCCAGAAATAAAATATTCGCAGTGATTGTGGGAGTACTGATTGCGGCAGCAGTTTCCTTCGTGATTTCTTCTGCGGTCATCCGTATGGCTAAAGGCAAGAGCCTTGAGGAAGCGCAGGAAGAGGTTGCAAATCGCAAAGCCGAGGCTAAGGGATTAAGCGCCGCCCCGGCAAAGATGAAAAATGCGGAAGGCGTAAAAAAGGTTGTATTTGCATGTGACGCAGGCATGGGATCGTCGGCTATGGGAGCAACGAAGTTTAGGAACAGGATCAAGGGTTTGAGACCTGATCTGACTGTTATCAATACTTCCGTAGACAATATTCCGGCGGACTGTGATGTGGCGGTGGTACAGATTACGCTGGTGGAGCGTGCGAAGAAATCCGTGCCCGATGCGCAGATGGTGACGATCAATAATTTCCTGGCAGATCCGGCATTAGACGCACTGTTTGAACAGTTGACAGCGGAGAGTAATCCGACAAAGACAGAAGAAGCACCGCAGGATTCGGGCAAGAATACAGAGAAAGCGATGTCAGAAGTGGCAGAAGAAGCTTCGGTTGAGACTGACAAGAAAAATATTTTGGTAAAAGACGGCATCAAATTGAACTTGCCTCCCGTTTCCAAGGAAGAGGCAATTCAGGCGGCCGGTGAACTTCTGACAAAATTGGGATATGTGGATGCCACCTATATTGCCGCAATGCAGGAGCGTGAAAAACTTACAACTACCTATATGGGTATGGGTGTGGCGATTCCCCACGGAACCTCGCAGGCGAAAGGAACGGTTAAGAAGACAGGTATTGTTTTACTGCAGTATCCGGAGGGTGTTGATTTTGGGGACGAGAAAGCGCAGCTTGTATTCGGTATTGCAGGGATCGGCGATGAACATCTGGATCTGCTCAGCAAGATCTGCGGCATGCTGGAAGATGAAGATGTGCTGGAAACCTTAAAGACCACGGCGGATATAGAGTGGGTAATGGAACAGTTAAATTAAAGAACTCTATGCCTGAGAAGAGGTAATAGAGAAGATATTATAAAAGATCGGAGGAAACAAGGATGAAAGTAAAAGGAGTCAGACTACATGGAGCACATGATATCAGACTGGAAGAGTTTGAGCTTCCGGAGATTAAGGATGACGAAATCTTAGTAAAAGTTGTCAGTGACAGTATTTGTATGTCTACGTGGAAAATGGTGCAGGCGGGTAAAGATCACAAGCGTGTACCGGAAAACGTGGCGGAGCATCCGGTCATTATCGGGCATGAATTTACCGGAGATATTGTGAAAGTCGGAGCCAAGTGGAAAGAACAGTTCCATGAAGGTAAAAAGTTTGCGCAGCAGCCTGCGATTCCGGGTCAAATGGAATCACCGGGATATTCCTATGAATTTTTCGGCGGAGCCTCCACTTATTGTATTTTCCCCAATGATGTTATCGAGAAAGGATGTATCTGGGAATATGACGGGGACAGCTATTTTGAGGCATCTCTCGGGGAGCCGATGAGCTGCTGTATCGGCGGATATCACAGCAACTATCATACGGAGCACCTTTCTTATGAGCACAAAATGGGAACTTTAGCGGGCGGAAACATTCTGATCCTCGGCGGCTGTGGTCCCATGGGACTTGGCGCGGTAAGTTATGGACTTACTTTTGAAAATAAACCGAAACGTATTGTTGTCACCGATATTAATGACGCTAAGATTGCCAGAGCCAGAGAAGTGATTCCGGAAGAAGAAGCGAGGGAGAAAGGGGTCGAACTGCATTATATCAACACGGCCAATATGGAAGATCCGGTAGCGGAGCTTAGGGCGATTACGGAGGGCGTAGGTTACAGCGATGTGTTTGTATATGCGCCGGTAAAGAGTATTGCAGAGATGGGTAACCGGCTTCTGGCGGTGGATGGGTGCCTGAATTTCTTTGCGGGACCGACCGACACACAATTTTCCGCAAATATGAATCTCTACGACTGCCATTATGCAAGAACGAAGATCATGGGTTCTACCGGTGGCAATACGGACGATATGAAAGAGGCAATTGCGAAATCGGCAGCAGGACTTATCAACTCGGCAGTCATGGTAACTCATGTCGGCGGCATTGATTCCATCGTTGATACGACCAATAATCTGCCGGACATTCCGGGCGGTAAGAAGTTAGCCTATATTCAGTTCGACATGCCTATGACAGCAATTGAGGATTTTGGGAAATTAGGTGAGAGCGATCCGTTNTATAAGGAACTGGATGAGTGCTGTAAGAGGCATAAAGGACTTTGGTCAAAAGAAGCGGAAGATATGCTGTTTAAACATTTCGGAGTAGCATAAGATTCGTCTTGGATTGGAGGTAAAGATTATTTATACAGTGATATTCTGGAGCGCCAGTGCTTTTTCGGAATTTCTGGCTACGAGACATGAGGTGGAACAGGTTNTTGCGAGTCTGGGCGAGTAAATGGACAGGAACAGGAAAAGCAGTATAAGAGAGCAAAAGCAGAAGAAGAGCAATGCATAGAAAATATAAGACGATAATATGAATAAAACAAGAAAAGGAGAGAGTTGTAAGATGAAAGAATTTACATACGTTATCACAGATGCAGAAGGTATACATGCACGTCCGGCAGGAGAGCTGGTAAAATTGGCGAAAGAGTACAATTGTGCAGTGTCTGTGATCAAAGACGGAAAAAAAGTAGATGCGAAAAAGCTTTTCGGTTTGATGGGACTCGGAGTGAAACAGGGTATGGAGATTACCGTACAGACGGAGGGCGATGACGAAGAAGCCGCATCTGCAGCGCTTGATAAGTTTTTGCATGAGAACCTGTAAAATACAGAAATACGTAGGGGCAGCTATTCGTAAAGGGAGGGATATCCTGAATACGGGCTGCCTCGAAGCGAAAACCGGAGAGGGTGAAACAATCCGGAAGCAGTAAGTTTTTTTAGAAATAATCCGAAAAGTATGCCTTCTCTACAGGTATAATACGCTCCAGCCATGTGAGCATATAGTATTCGGTCTGGATCTTTTCGTGTTCATAGAGATAAGACGGTCTCTTNTATCCCATCAGCATAGTGGTCAGCGTGTTGACCGACAGTTCCACCACGTTGATTGACTGGTTATCTTCCACCTGTTCACAGATGGTTTTGCCGTCGTGCCAGGAGACCATGTAATCTCCATCGTTCCAAGGGGCCATCTCATCNTGNACCCGGAAATGCAGCTTGAANTCTTCNGGCTGTATCTGAAAAGGATATTCCGTAAGAAATTCCTTGACATCTATGATGCGTGCCATGATATACGGAGAAATCGTCTCGGTAATCTCGCTGTCCTCGAACAGATAGGCCATCGTTTCACCGGAATAGTTGTCTCCCTGAACTTGTGTGATCATGGAAAAATGTGCGCTGATATAGTTCCAGAGACCATGNTTGGCTTCGATGTTTAAGTAGACCATTTCTTTAATGTGNAAAATCTCATTTGCGATNTAGTAGACCACATATCCTAACGGTTTATGNTCCTTGCTGTAGTANACNGCGGCNATAATATCNTCATTATCCCAGCGCCAGTATTCTTCCCATGCCAGTGCGTCNCGAATCAGTGCGCCGTGTCTTTGCAAGGCGAAATAGGAATGTACATTGTGATAATCTTCTGAATCCAGACTGACNCGNTCNACCATGCCGTCTACGGGGATGGCTTTCGGNAGCTGNGTATCTTTGACGGTAAANGAAAGTTTATCGGATACGATTTCCCAGCCCATCTTGCGNTANAAGGGAATCGAGTAAGGATAGAGGAAAGANATCAGCATCTCCTGATCGTGTATGTAATCTAAAGCATGCTGCATCAGAGAGTGAATCAGACCGCGTCCCGTATACTCGGGATAGGTGGCGACGCCGGTTATGCCTCCCATATCCATGATCGTGTCNTGAACNTTTACCTGCATGGAGTAGACTACGATCATAGAGGCAAGTTTGTCGTGATAAAACCAGCCGATGACGTANGCTTCTTCCAGAATGGGNCGCTTGGCATATTTAATTTCATCCTGCTCCCAGCCGGTTTGAAACAGATCGTAGGAGGTAACCTGAAAAGCATATTGCAACAAGGCGTTAAACTGTTCCAGATCGCCCCGGTCAAGTTCACGCATCCTGAATTCCCCGTTAGTCTCTAAGTAAGTGTAAGTGTGATGCTCGTCCATGTGAAATCCCCATTTTGTGTGTTAAAGCGGTGTATATGCAAGGCTGCAATACTTCCGCAACCGGAAGACATATTCAGTCTTGAAAATATTTTGTAAATTTACCGTCATCCGCGTCGAAGAAACAGAAGCCGACAATTCCGCGCCCGGTGTGTGCGCCGATGGCACAGCCTACGACCGAGATGACGGTATCCTTAGGATGAAATGTCTCCTGAACCATGGAATTTACAAAATTAAGAGATTCCATGTCTTCTCCGTGGCAGAGTGCGATTGTCTGATTTTCGGGCTGATAAATGTGTTCCTTGGCGTAGTCGATGAGATAGCGCAACGATTTCTTGCGGCCGCGGACAGTTTTAATGACTGCAAGAGCGCCTTCCTCGTTTACGATCAGGACAGGCTTCATATCCAGCGTTTCCGCCAGCGTGCCTTTGAATTTGGTGAGTCTGCCGCCTTTGATCAGATAGGCAAGCGTCTGCACCGTAAATACGTGCCGGACATGCGAGATAAAATAATCCGCAGCTTCTATGATCTCTTCCTTGGAGGCTCCTTTTTCCAGCATGGTGACCAGTTTGCTGACTACCAGACCGAATCCCGCGGAAGCACATTTCGAGTCTATGATCGTCAGGTCGAAATCCGGATAGTCTTCCAGGACGCTATTCTTAGCAATGTTGGCGGCATTAAAAGTTCCCGCGATCCCTGTGGAGAAACACAGATAGATGATGGTGTCCTTTGCCTCGGCATAGGGTGTAAAGGCATCCGTGAACATGGCGGGATTGATATGATAGGTTTTAACATCCCGTTTGATGTCGTCCAGAATATGATAGAATTCTTCCGTATAAATGGTTTTGCCGTCAAAATAATCGACATCGTCGATCACGACCGGCGTCGGAATCACATGCAGATTATGCTGCTCTATATAATCTCTGGGCAAGTCGCTTGCCGAGTCTGTAATGATACGAAGCATAGAACACTCCCCTTTTTATGATAATTTTCACAGTAGTACCATATTGTATACCGGCAGAACCGTTAACCACATGGAAATTAATACTGCATATAATAGATAGTTTACACCAAATAGATTAAATAGAAAAGGGGTTTAAATTTTATTACTAATAATATGTGATTTATGACAAAGATTGATTTACAAACGAGGATAGATGCAAGGGAATTTTTACTAATTTGCGGGGAAATTCGCAAGGTGGTGCGAGGATTTCTTGAAAATAGGGATGGCATGAGATATAATAATAGACATCATTTTATGTGATGTGCTTGCTGATGGAGGTTTGAAAATGGCTGTATCATACAACCGATTGTGGAAATTGTTAGTAGATAGGAAGATGAGTAAAGCAGATTTGCGGAAGCAGGCGGAGATAGCACCAAATACTATGACAAAACTTCGCAGGGATGAGGAAGTAACATTAGGAGTATTGGGTAAAATTTGTAAGACACTTGACGTAGATTATGGGGACATTATGGAGTATGTGAAAGAATAAATAATGGGAGGCAACACATTGACGATAGCCGAGTTTGAAAAAGTTCTTTCGGAAGGAGAGAACTTAACTGTTGAATTTAAAACATGGATATATGCAAAGGATATGCGTGAACGCATTTCTCTGGCAGTGGATGAATTGATTGCATTTGCCAATGCAAAGGGCGGGACTGTTTATATGGGAGTCGAGGATGACGGGACTGTAACAGGATGTACAGAAGGGTATGATACGCAGAAAATTATGGAATCCATCTACGATAGAACACGTCCCGCATTGTTTACAGAAATAGAAGTTATTAAATATAGGGGAAAAGACGTTCTTGCGATTAAAGTTGAAAGGGATGGAACTACATATGCCACTTCTGATGGAAGATGCCTAAAGCGATTAGGCAGGAATTCCAAGCCGTATTATCCGGATGAGATGAGCAATAAGTACACCTCTATTCAGTCTCCTGATTTTTCAGGGCAGATTTTAGCGGATAGCACTATTGAAGATGTAAATGTATTAGAGATATATAATTTGAAGGAAAAACTGAAAATGCGCGATCCGAGTTCTTCGTTACCTGAATTGGAGGATATGTCCTTTTTGCGGGATTTAGGATTAATAAAAGAAGATGAAAATGTTGACAGACTGACTATTGCAGGATTGCTTTTCGTAGGAAAAGAGGCGGCGATAAATCGCCTGTTGCCTCAGGCAGAAGTCATATATCTTCACTATTCGATAAATAATTTGGAAGAATATGATTCACGGTTGGATTTAAAACAGCCAATTATATCTGTGATTGACCGTTTAACTGAAAAGATACAGAATAGCAATAAAATCGTAAATGTTCAGGTGGGACTTTTTCGGTTGGAGGTTGAGGATTTTTCGGAGAAAGTATTTCAGGAGGCACTCCTAAATGCGTTGTCACATAGGGACTATCTGAATATAGGAGCAGTGTATGTGAAACATTATCCTGATAGAATTGTAATTGAAAATCCAGGCTCATTTCCGGAGGGAGTGACTGAAAAAAACATAATTACGCACCCGTCTACGCCAAGGAATAAGTTGATAGCCGAAACATTACAACGACTGAAATATGTGCAAAGAACAGGGCAAGGGGTTGACATTATTTTTAGAGAGATGATTTCTTCAGGAAAACCGTATCCGCAATATCATGCATATAATGAAGCCGTAACGCTGACAATTTTCAGTGCAATTGACGATGTGAATTTTGTTAAATTCATTGCCAGTGAACAGAACAAGCTGCAAAGAACATTTCCGTTGCCGGAATTAATGATACTGCGGTATTTGACGGATAATAAGAGGATTATGTTGTCTGAAGCACAGGAATTAACACAACTTCCGGTAACAGAGGCACGGAAAAGATGCAATAATCTTGTAAGGGATGGCTTGATTGGGTTAGCAGGAAAGGAGTATATGCTGACGGCTAAGGTTTATGACGCAATCAAATCGGATATAGAGTATACACAAGATACGGTAATTCGCTATGTAAAGGCAAAAAATCTGATAGAAGAATATTTACAATCCGTTGAATTTATTACAAATGAAAAAGTTCGGGAGTTATGCGGTTTTACAAGGCAACAGGCAAGAACGACCTTGGATAAAATGCGGTCTGAGGGAATACTCCGATTGGAAGGAAAAGGCCGTGCGGCGAAATATTATAGTAATAAATAAGTTTCTAAATGCGTTTTAAATGCGTCTAAATGCGTTTTAAATGCGTCTAAATGCGTTTTTTTGAGTGAAAAACGCATTTAAAACGCATTTAAGGAGTTCTTTACTGATTCATCTGATCCAACAGAGAAATCTTAATATCATACAGCTTACTTGACAGGTCCACATATACCTTATGCGGATTCACGAGACGTCTGGTCTCCTCCCAGAGCGTGTTCTGTTCTTCCTGACAATAAGCACGGATGTCCATAACTTTGGGCGAAGTGTAGCAGCATTCCCCATTTTGGAAGATGGGAACCATGAGTTCCCTTAAGGTATAGCTTCCGCCGGACAGCTTCGTTTTCTTCCACGGTTCATTCGGGTCAAACAGAAGCAGCGGCGCATTCTCATCAAATTTCTCATCTACCAGACAGATCAGGTCGGCCTTGATCTTGCCGGTTTCTTTCTCATAGATACGGTAGATTGTTTTGTTCCCCGGATTCGTGACTTTCTCCGAATTTTCAGAGAGCTTGATCTTGGGAATAAATTTCCCGTCTTTGCCCATCACCGCAGCTAATTTATATACGCCGCCGAAGGAAGGACAGTTCTTGGAAGTGATCATGTGTGTGCCCACACCCCATGAGGTGATAGCCGCACCCTGATCTTTTAAACTCTGGATCAGGAATTCATCCAGATCATTGGAGGCAGAGATGACCGCATCGGGGAAGCCTGCCTCGTCTAACATTTTACGGGCTTTCTTAGACAGATAGGCCAGATCACCGCTGTCTAAGCGGATGCCGTAGAATGTGAGCGGAATGCCTGCCTGCCGCATTTCGGTAAAGACACGGATCGCGTTGGGCACACCGGATTTTAATGTGTCATAAGTGTCTACCAACAGGATACATGCGGAAGGATACATATCCGCGTAGGTTTTAAATGCCGTATATTCATCGGGGAAGCTCATGATCCAGCTGTGGGCGTGAGTGCCCTTTACGGGTACATCGAAAAGCTGCCCGCACAGAACATTGGAGGTGCCGATACAGCCGCCGATCATGGCAGCTCTCGCGCCGTAAATGCCGGCATCCGGTCCCTGGGCGCGGCGAAGACCGAACTCCATGATGCCGTCGCCGTGGGCGGCATAGCAGACTCTGGCAGCTTTCGTTGCAATCAGACTCTGGTGGTTGATAATATTCAAAATAGCGGTTTCCACAAGCTGTGCCTGCATGATCGGTGCGATGACCTTCACAAGCGGTTCCCGCGGAAAGACTACGGTTCCTTCCGGAATGGCGTAGATATCTCCGGTAAACTTGAAATCTTTCAGATAGTCGAGGAAATCCTTGCCGAAAATGCCGAGGCTTGCCAGATATTCGATATCTTCCGGTTCAAAATGCAGTTCTTTGATATATTGGATCACCTGCTCTAATCCCGCCGCTATGGCGAATCCGCCGTCACAGGGATTGCTTCTGTAGAAAGCATCGAATATAACGGTTTCATTCTGATCTTTGTTTCTGAAATATCCCTGCATCATTGTCAATTCGTACAGATCGGTGAGCAAGGTCAGGTTTTGTCTGTCCATTGTGTTTCCTCCGTTGGTTTTCATTCTTCATCCCGATTTCATGAAGGTGTGGTTATTAATTACAAACATTCTACACCAAACCGCCGCATTAGAAAAGATATTTATGAAAGAAAGACAAGACAGGTGACAAGACAGTTCAAAACATTCCACACACCTGATGCACGGCGACTGCAAAGATGAATGGTGTTACTACATTTACCACATTTTGTATATATCAAAGCTGTGAGAAACTGATTGAACCGCCGGCATGTTCTATAGTATAATAAGACATGAAGTTATACTAAGGCGTCATAGAACGCCGCCTAAGTATAACTAAGTCATGTCTGGGAGAATGCAAAAAGCGTGCATTCTCCGTATAATCACTAAGTCATGTCCGGGAGAATGCAAAAAGCAGAAGAATGGAGTATTACATGAAAGAAGTGCGAATTCTGGAAATTAAACAGAGCGTTTTTGCCGATAACGACAAGCAGGCGGAGCAGCTTCGACAGGAATTGAAAGAAAAAGGGGTGTTTCTGTTAAATCTGATGTCGTCACCGGGATCAGGCAAGACCACGACTCTGATGCGGACCATCGAGACGTTGAAGGATAAGTTGAAGATCGGTGTTATGGAAGCGGACATCGATTCTGATGTGGATGCAAGGACGATATCGGAATCCGGCGCGAAGGTTATACAGCTTCACACGGGCGGTATGTGCCATCTGGATGCGGAGATGACTAGGCAGGGACTGGATGGGCTTGAAACGGAAGGTATCGAGCTGGCTATTCTTGAGAATGTGGGAAATCTGGTGTGCCCTGCAGAATTTGACACAGGCGCGTCGAAGAATGCCATGATTTTGTCTGTGCCGGAGGGTGAGGATAAGCCGCTGAAATATCCGCTGATGTTTTCAATCTGCGATGTGGTGCTGATCAATAAGATCGATGTCTTACCTTACTTCGATTTTGATATGGAAAAGTGTAAGGAATACATACATATGCGGAATCCGCAGGCGAAGATCATTCCGATCTGTGCCAAGACGGGGGAAGGCATAGAGGAGTGGGCCAAGTGGTTAGCGGAAGAAGTCGGGAAGTGGCGTGAAGAATAAAGCGAATAAACGAATATAAAAAACGCAAAGCAATAAAAGAAGGACAATGAAGCGAAGACAGCAAATACAGAAGAAATGTTACGCTAATCTGATGGAATGACATATCTGTTATTGCAATAGATTAGAATGAAGAGATTTGTTAAGGCACCGTGGCCGGCAATTCGAAATATAATATACAAGGGAGGAAGGTATGGAGAGAAAACTGGACAAAGAACTGTATCCGGACTATGTTTATCCGGAGCATAAAGCGGATCACAGCGAACCTACCCGTGAAAGTATCGTCAAGCTGGGGAAGATGATAACGGACAGGATACCGCAGAAACTGGGAATCAAGAAGATTACTCAGGACGATCCGGAGTATTGGGGATTGGCAGGTTTATTGACTGATGAAGAGGCAGAAATTGCGTTAAAGCTCGGCGTCAGAAAACCCAAGACACTGCCTGAGATTGCAAAGATTACGGGCATTCCGGAGAAAGAACTGGAACCTAAGCTTCAGCAGATGTCCGTGAAAGGAATTTTAGAGTACAACTGGGAGAATCCGAAGCATGAGAAACAGTATATTCTCCCGATGTTTGTTCCCGGCTCGGCAGAGTTTTTCAATATGAACAGTAAGGTGATCGAGGAGCATCCGGAGGTCACGTTGTTCTTCGAGCACATGACGAGACTGCCTCTTGAAAAGGTTACACCTTTTGTGGGCGAGGGTGGAAACGGCATCGGTATGCATGTCATTCCGGTGGAAAAGGCGATCGAGATGGAAAGCGAGTCGATCGATCTGGAGCATATTTCCTACTGGTTATCGAAGTATGAGGGCAAGTATGCCGCGAGTCCTTGTTCCTGTCGTCGTTCGCGTCTGAAACATGACGAAGGTTGTGCAGACGATCCTGAAGGCTGGTGCGTAGCAGTGGGCGATATGGCGGATTACGTTGTGGAGACACAGAAAGACGGACGTTATATCACGAAGGAAGAAGCCCTCGCCATTTTTAAACAGGCGGAAGATAACGGATTCGTTCATCAGATTACCAATATCGATGGAGCCAACAAGATATTTGCCATCTGTAACTGTAATGTCAACGTGTGCTATGCGCTTCGTACGTCGCAGCTTTTTAACACACCTAATATGTCCCGTTCCGCATATGTGGCGCGGGTGGATAAGGATAAATGCGTTGCCTGCGGTAAATGTGTGGAAGCATGTCCGGCAGGTGCCGTGAGGCTTGGACAGAAGCTGTGCAAGAAGGACGGCAGCGAAGTTACATATCCGAAAATGCCGCTTCCGCAGGAGCAGAAGTGGGGCGAACATATGTGGACACACAATTACAGGGATGTGAACAGGATCAATTGTTACGACACCGGAACGGCACCCTGTAAGACGGCTTGCCCCGCACATATCGCTGTACAAGGTTATTTGAAACTTGCGAAGGAAGGAAAATATGAAGAAGCCTTGGCGCTGATTAAGAAAGACAATCCGCTGCCGGCAATCTGCGGACGTATCTGTAACAGGCGCTGTGAGGATGCCTGCACACGTGCAACATTGGACGAGGCGGTTGCTATTGACGCGGTAAAACGTTTTGTGGCGGAGAGAGATTTAAATGCCGAGACACGGTACATTCCAAAACCGACAGTACCGTCATTAAAGGGCAGCTTTGATGAAAAGATCGCAATTATCGGTGCGGGTCCTGCAGGATTATCCTGCGCATATTTCTTAGCAGATAAAGGTTATAAACCTACGATATTTGAGAAGAGTGACAGACCCGGCGGTATGCTGACTTATGGTATTCCGTCATACAAATTAGAGAAAGACCTGATCGAGGCGGAGATCGACGTGATCAAAGCTATGGGCGTTGAAATCAAGTGCGGTGTTGAGGTCGGAAAGGACGTTACCATTGCACAGCTCAGAGAACAGGGCTATAAAGGCTTCTATGTAGCCATCGGCTGTCAGGGCGGCAGAAAACCGAATGTTCCCGGAGAGAATGCAGAAGGCGTTTATACGGCAGTGGAATTCTTAAGAGAAGCCGGGCAGAAAGAAAAGTTTGACTTAGGCGGCGATGTGATCGTTGTGGGCGGCGGAAATGTTGCTATCGACGCGGCGAGGGTAAGTTCCCGCTGCGGACAGGGTAAAGTATCCATGTTCTGTCTGGAGAGCCGTGACGAGATGCCGGCCAGCCGTGAGGAGATTCTGGAGGCCACCGAGGAAAATATCACCATCAATAACGGCTGGGGACCGAAAGAGATCCTGACGGAAGACGGTAAGGCTGTTGGAGTGGTATTTAAGAGATGTACCCGTGTATATGACGAGAATCACCGGTTTGCACCTGTGTATGACGAGAATGATACCATGACGGTTTCCTGTGCGAATGTGATCTTCAGCGTAGGACAGGGAATCGAGTGGGGCGATCTTCTGAAAGGCACCAAGGTTGAATTGCGGCCGAACGGCGGAGCGATAGCTGACAAACTGACTTACCAGACAGCGGAGCCGGATATTTTCGTGGGCGGTGATGTCTATACGGGACCGAAGTTTGCAATAGATGCCATTGCGGCAGGACGTGAAGGAGCGATCTCGCTGCACCGCTTTGTACATGAGCATTGTACGCTGACGATCGGAAGAAACAGAAGAGACTTCATAGAACTTGATAAGGATGATATTTATATTGCAAGCTATGACAACACCGACAGACAGAGACCGGAGAAAGCCGAGGAAGCTCAGGCACGTTCCTTCCGAGACCTGTCACATACGCTGACGGAAGAGCAGGTTAAGGCGGAGACTTCCCGCTGCTTAGGCTGTGGCGCGTCAGTGGTAGACCCGAATAAATGTATCGGCTGCGGTGTGTGCACAACCAAATGTGTATTTGATGCGATCTCACTGCACCGTGAGAATCCGGGCTGTTCTACGATGGTAGCATCGGAGGATAAGTTGAAGTATATTCTTCCGAATATGGTGAAACAGTCGATCAAGGTGAAATTTGCACCAAAAAAGTGATGAAAAAGTCATGTCTGGGAGAATGCAAAAAGCGTGCATTCTCCGTGGAGTGAGGGAGATAGATGCACGAGTTAGGAGTCGTATTTCATATTATGGACAGTCTGGAAAAGGTTGCGGCGGAAAATGAGGTGGAAGGCATTTCCAAAGTGACCTTGGAACTGGGCGAGGTATCTACGGTGATTGAATCCTATCTGCAGAGCTGTTGGAAATGGGCGGCGAAGAAGAGGGAACTTTTCTCGGAGGCGGAGCTTGTTGTGGAGATGCTTCCTGCCGTTACTTACTGCGAAGCCTGTGAAAAGACTTATCCTACCGTGGAGCACGGGAAGATATGTCCCTATTGCCATAGCCCGGATACATGGCTTATGCAGGGGAATGAGTTTAATATTAAAGAGATAGAAGTGTATTAACAAGAGAAGAAAGAGAGGGATTTAAATGTTTAATTTAAGTGGCGGTATGATTGGCTGGCAGTTATTAGGATGGGTGCTTGTTTTCTCAGGACTGATCATTATGAATGAGATCGCGCGCCGCACGAAGATTGGCGGAGGAATCTGCTTCTTTGCGATTCCGGCGGTACTTACGGTGTATTTTATTTCTATTTATGTGGGTGCGGCAAGAGGTGCAGAGTGGGCGTTGACGAATCAGACCTACGTGCATATGAACAGCTGGTTCCACTATGCGAAACTGTATGCTGCACTGGCAGGATGTATCGGCTTCATGATTATTAAGTATCATTGGGGCAAGTTAGGGAAATCCCATGCATTTAAGGTGTTCCCCTTTGTGATCGTTGCAATCAATATCCTGATTGCCGTTGTATCCGATTTTGAGTCCGTAATCAGAGGCGGCGATATCATGGGCGGCTGGTGGAAATCATCCGAGGGCGTATGGCTTTACGGCGGTTGGTGGAATATCCTAAACGGTCTTGCGGGACTTATCAACATTTTCTGTATGACAGGCTGGTGGAGTATCTACTCTTCCAAGGATAAAAAAGATATGCTTTGGCCGGATATGACATGGCAGTTTATTATTGCCTATGATATCTGGAATTTCCAGTATACTTATCTGAATTTGCCGACTCATGCATGGTACTGCGGATTCGCATTGCTGCTGGCACCTACGGTTGCTAACGCACTCTGGAATAAAGGAGGCTGGATTCAGAATCGCGCCCATACATTGACGTTGTGGTGTATGTTTGCACAGGTATTTCCGTTATTTCAGGATGCCAGCCGTTTCACTACGGTATCATCCGTATACGGAGCGGGCGGAGCTGCCGTGGCTATGGGGGATGTGATGCCGACTACGGCGAATCCCACGGCGCAGGGAATTATCTCAGTTATCTCCATTGTGGTGAATATTGTAGTGTTTGCGGTGATCTTAAAACGTGCGAAGGCACAGAAGAAGAACCCTTATACGAATGAGATCTTTACAGACCAGAAAGATTTCAAGATTGCAATGGATAGGGCAGAATAAAATGAATCCCCTTCTGTCATGATAAGATGGCAGGAGGGGATTTTCTTTTGAAATGCAAAACCGTTAAGGCTGTTCTAAATGCAATCCTAAGGACTTGTTAAAACGTTTCACCCAATCCTTTGTCTGATAGAACACGATACACTCCTGATAGCCGTCGCTTGTTACATACAGGTTCTTACCGGTATTTTGCTCAGATATGACTTTGTTCATGAAAGTCAGCATTTTCACATCAAACCAGTCATTGTAAACGACGGCATCGTATTGATAGGAGTTGCCGTTGCAGTTGAAAGTGACTGTCTGTACGCCGGTGCCGGATTCATAGTCTACTTTGCCGGTATCCTCTTCAATATCTGTTATCGTAAGATCATCCCCGGCAATTTCGGAGACGCTGTTTAAGAAATTAGTGTACATATGCTCAAGAACCATACATTCCACATCAAAAGAAAAGAACTGTCTCGGTTCGGAAGGCTGCACAGCCGCGTCATCATCATAGAGCAGTGCTGAAATGTATGTCAGAATCATTCCATTGACCTGTTCCGGTTCCATGGACTCTAATATTTCCGAGGGAAAAGAAGTAAGGCTTTCGGTAATCTTTTCTTCTACGGAAGTGGCATCAATTCCGAGTTCTTTCAGTTTTGTAATATTTTCATGAATCATAATCTCTACCCTCGATGAATGGAATGAGTCTGCCTGCTGTGTCTGACCTATGATGTCATTGCTGTAATAGCGATATGCCATAGCGGCAGTCAGCATGAGCAACGGAATCAAAAGTGCAATAAAAGTGCTTCGGTGCATGGGTACTGCCTTTCATAAATTATTGTATTATTTTGCGTCAGTGTATCAATGCCATTATACAGAATCGGAGAGGATGATGCAACTGCGGCAGTAAGTTGTAACATTTCACGGAGGATTTTCTGATATACTATAATTTAGAAATGTTTTCAATATCTTTGCGGTGGGGATTAAGAGTAAGGAACGGTATTGCTGAGCTAGGGATTAAGAGTGAAGAGCAGTATTTCTAAGTTATAAAATTATTCCCTTTTCAGAATTGTGTACCCGCAGAAAGTAAATTATAATCATATTGAAAAATAAATTTTTTGAGGAGACCGGCTATGAGAAACCTTGACATTGAGAAAGAGATGTATCACCAAGCAGTAGCGTTGATAGAAAAGCGCTATCCTACCGGATGGGGTGGAGCAGGAATAGTACATACAGCGAATGGACATTATTTTACAAGTGTCAGCATTGATACAGCTAACGCCTCGGCTATTTTATGTATTGAAACAGGTGCAATTTTAGAGGCGCATAAATATAACGAAAAGGTTACACATTGTATGTGTTTGGTTAGAGATGATGAAAATGCTCCTTATAAAGTTTTATCTCCCTGCGGAATATGCCAAGAACGCTTACGGTTTTGGGGCGAGGATGTGCAGGTAGCAGTTACTACAGATGATGGTTCTCTGCAATTTATCACATTAGGCGAGTTACAGCCATACCACTGGACAAAAGCATATCCCGCCCATACATTGGAACACTTTTCCGAATAGTGAATAAAATTATGAAAAGAAACGGAGCAATTATGAGACAGATTCTGATTGTGGAGGACGACCGTCTTTTGAATAAAACACTTACCTATAACCTGTCTTCGGAGGGTTATGATATTACTTCTGCGTGGAATGCCCGTACTGCCGCAGAAGCAATCAGGACACGGCAGTTTGATTTGGTTCTGTTGGATGTCAATCTGCCCGACGGGAACGGCTATGATCTGTGCGGACTTATTAAACCGGAACATCCGGATACGCTGGTGATTTTTCTGACGGCTAACGACCAGGAACGGGATCAGGTGCGGGGATATCAAGCCGGTGCAGTGGATTATATCACGAAGCCTTTTTCCATTGTGGCTCTGCAGCATAAGATAAGTGCCATGTTTGCGATGGTGGAACGGCACAATCCTTCTGGGGATATCTACGATGACGGCAGGCTGTGTCTCGATTTTGCCCGCCAGACAGGGACGCTCGGAGGAAAAGCGCTTGCGTTATCTGCCATGGAATATCGAACCCTTTCTCTGTTTTGCCGGAATGCGGGGATCGTGCTTACCCGCGGGCAGCTTTTGGAAAAGTTGTGGGATGTGGAGGAGAATTATGTGGACGAGCATACGCTGACGACTACGATCAGCCGCATACGGAGTAAGATTGAAGCGGAGGGAGACCGTTATATTAAGACGGTGTACGGCATGGGGTATCAGTGGACGGGAGAAGAGCAGAGATAAAAGTGCGTAGATATAAGGGGATAAAATCATAGTAGTACAGAGAAGCGGGAGATGTAGTGTATAAGCCGGGATGGAGTAGGGTATGGGAGCGGATGTGTATAAAGAGGAGACGTTAAAAGAAAATAGCGTAAGGTATACGGAGCCGGAGAGAAAACCGATATCGGTCAGGAAAATTTATGCCTTAACAATAGCGGGCATGGTCGTTACGATGGCAGCGGTCTGTCTCTGCTTATATCGGATGACCGGAGATGTGCTGATTCCGATATCCGGTATTTTGTTTGCAGTCTGTGCTCTTGTATGGAGCGGGATATTGATGGCGCTTATGAGTAAGAGGCTGTCACTGTTTACGTTAGATCTTTGCCGGTTACTGGATCGCATGATAAACGGAGATGAGAAGTTGAAGTGGGGAGACGACAGTGAGACACTTTTTGCACGGATCAATCACCGGCTCATGCGGCTTTATGAAATCCTGCATAAGAACAGGCAGCAGGCAGCCGATGAGCGACAGAAGATACAGACGCTTGTATCGGACATATCCCATCAGATCAAAACACCGGTCAGCAATTTGCGGATGGTGACGGATACGCTGTTGACGCAGCCGGTTACGGAGCAGGAGCGGGAAGAGTTTATACAAGGAATCAGTACAGAGACGGACAAGTTAGATTTTCTTTTTCAGGCACTGATTAAGACTTCCAGACTGGAGAGCGGGGCAATCTGTCTGGAAAAGACCGAGGGGTTGATCTATGATACACTGGCACAGGCAATGAGCGGTATTGTTTACGGCGCAGAGAAAAAGAAGATTGATGTGGCGGTACATTGCCCGGAACAGCTGCGCCTGTACCATGACAGGAAATGGACGGCGGAGGCGCTTTTCAATCTCCTGGATAATGCCGTGAAATATACGCCTGAGGGCGGCAGGATTACCGTGTCGGTGGAACAGTGGGAGATATATGTCAAGATTGACGTGTCCGATACCGGAAAAGGGATAGCCGAGAGCCGTCAGGCAACTGTTTTCAGGCGTTTTTACAGAGAAGAAGAGGTGCATGACGAGCCGGGCGTGGGTATCGGACTGTATCTGGCACGCGAGATCATTACGAGGCAGGGCGGGTATATCAAGCTCGTGTCAGAAGTTGGGAAGGGATCCACGTTTTCGGTGTTTTTGCCGTGTCGGTGAGGCGGAAGGGCAGACTGTTGTGGAATGCAAAAGTTCTCAGCGTCACTTTAACCCGATCCCCCTCAAGACGTCAATTGTGGTAATGCCGCTATAGGTATATACAAGTTCATCCAAGGAGAAAGGCAAGGAGGCTGTGTTTCCGAGTTTTATAATCTTATAGTTCGTTTTTAACCGTTCAGTATTTTTGATAATAGATTCTTTTACAGACGGCTTCTTGATATTCTCTGCATTGACGAGGATATTTTCGAGAGAACCGAATTCATGGAGCAGAGAAGCCGCTGTTTTTAAACCGACTTTATCAGCGCCTTTAATGTTATCTGCGGTGTCACCGGTAAGCGATTTAAAATCTGAATACTGCATAGGTGTAATGCCGAATTTCTCATTTATGTATTCAGGT
The DNA here is from genome assembly GCA_014804485.1 of Lachnospiraceae bacterium. Taxonomy (GTDB): domain Bacteria; phylum Bacillota; class Clostridia; order Lachnospirales; family Lachnospiraceae; genus UBA3282. The sequence continues at coordinate 72,524 of JAAUZT010000027.1, read as the reverse complement.
GTGCAGATTACCGTATCCTTTCCGCGGTAACGGAGCACGGATACCTGATCGGTTATAAGCTGGAAGAAGTCGCTGTCAAATGAAGAGATGATGATTTCTGATTCCTTCCCATAAGTCAGGGCATAGCCGGCAATGAGGTCATCGGCTTCGCAGGAAGTAGTTTCCGCATGTTTTATGCCGAGAAAATCAAGAGCGGCATATACATCATTAAGTTGTGAAAAAGGATTATCTTCTTCGGATATTTCGCTGTAGTCAATTCGATTTCCCTTGTAATCGGGGTTGAGAGAAGAACGGTCATTTTTATGCTCTCCGTCAAATAATACTGTTATGTGAGTTGGTTCAACTTTTCGGATGATCTTTAACAAGGCACCCACGAAACCGAGGGTGCCTTGAATTGCTTTACCCTGATCGTTTACAATTCGCGCCGGCATACCATAAAACATTTGAAACAGCAGATTGTGTCCATCGACGATTAGAAGTCGGTTCATGTCAGATACTCCTTAATAGTTATCGAAAATACATCGTCATGCGGTCTCCATATTCTGAGGAAGCACCAGATTCAAAATAATTGCCACCAGGAATACTACGGCGACACAGTTCTGTGCGAAAACATTCTGAACAACCTGAGGGAAAATTGCAAATATTTCGGGTACCTGTGTAAAGCCGATTCCGGTACTCAAAGACAGTGCGACTATGGTTATATTCCGCTGGGAATAGCCGCAGTTTCCGATCATACGCAGTCCGCTTACGACGATACTTCCGAACATCATAATGGTACAGCCGCCCAGTACCGCATCGGGCAGGGTAGCTAACAATGCGCCGAATGCAGGGAAAATACCCGCAGTGATCATAATCACGGCGCCTGTGGCGATTGTGAAGCGGTTTACGACTTTTGTCATGGCGACCAGTCCTACATTCTGGCTGAAAGATGTAATCGGCAGACAGCCGAACAGGGAGGATAGGGCGCTTATAAAACCGTCACACGTCAATGAGCCGGAAATCTCTTTTGGGGAAGCCTCTCTGTCAAGACCGGAAGTGGCAAGCGCTGAAGTATCGCCTATCGTTTCCGTAGCAGACACAAGGAAAATCAGGACGACAGAGACAATGGCATTCATATTAAATTCCGGTTTAAATGGAAGAACGGATGGCAGCGCTACAACGGAAGTCGATTGCAGTGCAGAGAAATCTACCATACCCATACAGAGCGCCACAATGTATCCGACCGCAAGTCCGAAGAGAACGGAAAGCTGCTTCCAGTAAGATTTTGCAAAAATATTAAAGAGAAGACAGCACAAGAGGGTTATTGTTCCGAGAATCCAGTTAGATGCCGAACCAAAGGCTTCGCTTCCGCTTCCCCCGCCGAAGGAAGAAGCGCCTACCGACAACAGGGAAAATCCGATGGCTGTGACGACGCTTGCCGCCACAATAGGCGTAATCAGTTTAGTCCAGTACTTAGCAAATAATCCGAGGATACCTTCAATGATACCGCCGACTAAAATGGCGCCCACGATGGCATTGTACCCGTAGGTCGGTCCGATATAACAGAAGACCGAAACAAAGGTAAAGCTGATTCCCATAACAATGGGCAGTCCCGAACCGATTTTCCACAAGGGAAACAGTTGTATGAGGGTTCCGATTCCCGCGATGACCATAGCGCTCTGTATCAGCATGGCGCTTTGGGAAGTGTCCAGTCCGCTGGCTCCCGCCACAATAATAATGGGTGCAATATTTGCCACGAACATAGCCAGTATGTGCTGCAGTCCGAACGGAACCGCTTTGCCCAAAGGAACTTTTCCGTCCAGCCGGTAAATATTATCAACATTCGCTTCTTTATTCATTTGTATATTCTGCCTCTCTTATGTATTTTGCAATCAATTGTTATGCATTCTTATTTCAAGCTTTGGAGCCGCCTGTCAAGCGTTCCTACCCTGCTCTCTGAAATTAATTTTGCCTGTAGTGGCATCCATGCTCTCCACGATGGCAAGAGACTCCAGATGGTAGCCAAGATTTCTGATCGTACGGCCGCCCGACTGAAATCCTTTCTCGATAGCAATGCCGATTCCGGCGAGAGTTGCCCCGGCCTGTGACACGATAGAAATCATTCCCTGCAAAGCGCAGCCGTTTGCCAGAAAGTCGTCTATGATCAGAACGTGATCGTCGGGACCTAAGAATTTTTTGGAGACGATCACCTGATTTTTACATTTGTGGGTAAAGGATTCCACTTCCGCCGTATACATGCTTCCGTCGATATTGATGCTCTTTGATTTCTTGGCAAAAACAACCGGCACATCGAAGTACTCGGATGCGATACATGCGATGCCGATTCCGGAGGCTTCTATGGTCAGTATTTTATTGATATATGTACCTTCAAAACGCCGCTTCCATTCCTCGCCCATCTGTCGAAACAGCTTGATATCCATTTGGTGGTTCAGGAAAGTATCAACTTTCAGGACATTTCCTTCTTTGACGATACCGTCTTTTTGAATCCGTTCTTCTAAAAAGTTCATTGTGTTTCCCTCCTGTAGTATGTGTAGTGATGGTGCCTATAGTTTTGTAATGACTGCTACCGCGCAGGGCATTCTTCCGTCAACGATGAAATAGTCAACATTCGTGTAGCCCGCATTTTCAAAAAACATCTTATATGAATTCATATCAAACTGCCGTTTAAAATTTGCTCCGGCAAGTTCGAGCAGACGAACGGCCTTTTTATTCACTCCGGTGGACGCATTAATATATGTCGGAATAATAATCTTACCGCCCGCTTTGCATACCCGTTCCAATTCTTTTATCGCGGCATATGGTTCTTCTAATAAATGAATTACATTTCCTGCGACCACTTTATCGAATCTGTTATCGCGACATTTTAAATGAGTCATATCTGCACGTCTTAATTTTATGTTGCTGTATTTCCGACATTTTTTTGCAGTCTGCTTCAGCATTCCTTTGGAAAAATCTGTTGCGATTAACTGTCTGCACCTGGGAGCAATATACTTGCTGATTGCGCCCGTGCCGCAGGCACACTCTAACACAATATCATTTTGCCCGATTATCTCAGCAACTTTTTTGCCAAGACCTTGATATACTTTACCATTATATACTGTTTCAAACAGATCATAAACACCGGATACTTTATCCCAAAACATAAACTCGTCCCTCCGTATGCTAGTTTGTTCAACATCATTATCTTAGCATATCCATTGCTGTAAATCTACTTTGCAGTGTATATATTTCTTTTTATAGTGTTTCAGTGTTGGGGCAAACGTTATTCCAACGGCTAAAAAACATTGTTCATTCGGATTTTGTATGATACTATCAAAAAAACAGGTACTGTGAACGAATAGATGAATTGACCGGAATAGGAGAAGTTATGAGAGTATTATTGACATCAGCGGGTTTAGAAACGGAGGGAAGCGGCACTTTTAATTTTAAAGAATATTCAGTAGAAGGAGGAGCATTATGGGTAACAAATTGTACGACTATGAGAAGCGGCATCTTTTAAAAATGTGCGCCTATGCGCCGGAATGTATGGTACTGCTTAAGAAAAACGGAGATTTTCCACTGCGGGAGCCGGGCAGTATTGCCATTTACGGCAGCGGTGCAAGGAATACCATCAAAGGCGGAACCGGTTCCGGCGATGTAAATTCCCGATTTTACATTACCGTGGAGCGGGGACTGGAGAAAGCGGGATTTACAATTACTTCCAAGGCGTGGCTGGACGGATATGACGCTATCCGGAAGAAAGCACATGAACAGTTCGTGGAAGATATTAAACGGCAGGCAAGAGAGCGGCACAAAATGGCTCTCATGATGGGTATGGGCGCTGTGATGCCGGAGCCGGACTATACGCTGCCGTTAGATGGTTCAGGCGACACCGCGCTGTACGTTCTGGCACGTGTTTCCGGAGAGGGCAATGACCGTAAACCGGAAGCCGGTGACATCAAACTGAGCAAAACGGAAATACGGGATATTCTGGCAGCAAACAAGAAATACAAGCACTTTATGCTCGTGCTGAATGTAGGCGGCATGGTTGATTTAAGCCCCGTGGCGGAAGTGGATAATATTCTGGTTCTTTCGCAGTTGGGAGCAGTGACCGGACGGGCGCTGGCTGATGTGCTGTTAGGAAAAAGCACACCTTCCGGCAAACTGACCACAACGTGGAGCACATGGGAAAGCTATGCGTCCGTCGGTGATTTTGGCGAGATGGATGATACCTGTTATCGGGAAGGTGTCTATGTCGGTTACCGCTATTTTGACAGTGCGGGTATTCAGGTATTGTATCCGTTTGGGTTTGGTCTGACTTATACGGACTTTGCATTTGGCAAAGCAGAAACCGCACTGGCGGGAACTTCCCTGACAGTTACCGTTCCGGTGACAAATACAGGCTCATTGCCCAGTAAAGAGGTCGTACAAGTCTATGTGTCCGTTCCTTGGGGTAAATTGGATCAGCCTTATCAGACGCTGGCAGGCTTTGCGAAAACCAAAGAACTGGCACCCGGCGAGATGCAGACGGTGACGGTTTCCTTCCGTCTGGAAAGCCTTGCTGCTTATGATACCGAAGCGGCGGCTTATGTTCTGGAGGCAGGGAAGTATATTGTACGTGTGGGCAACAGCAGCCGGGACACTGTTCCCGCCGCAGTCGTTGAACTGAAAGAAACAGTGAGTGTACGTCAGGTAACGAACGTGGGAGGAAATCCCGGTTTTACCGACTGGAAGCCGGAAACATTAAAGACCGAGGAACTGCCCGCCGGTCTGCCGATATTGGAAGCGGATACCCGCGCATTGAAAACGCTGTCCTGGCCGGAGCGGAAACAGCCTTCTGACAAGGCGAAACAGATCGTGGCAGGATTAAGGGATGACCAGTTGGTTTATCTGTGCATTGGTAACTTCAAAGACGGAGCGGGGATTGCCAGCATCATCGGCAATGCGTCGCAGAGCGTAGCCGGAGCAGCAGGAGAGACCAGCACCCGCGTACCGGGTATACCGCCGTTAGTAATGGCTGACGGTCCTGCAGGACTGCGACTTTCGAAGCAATACACGAAAGATGAGAAGGGGGCACACTCCGTTGGAAGCACGCTGCCTGCCGGAATGGAGGATTTCTTTGGACCGGTGCAGAAGTCCCTGATGGGGCTGCTGCAGAAGAAGAACAAGGGAGAGATTCTTACCCAATACTGTACGGCGATTCCTATCGGAACTGCACTTGCCCAGAGCTGGAATATGGAGCTGTGTGAAGGATGCGGCGCTGTAGTGGGTGAAGAGATGGAATATTTCGGCATTCATCTGTGGCTGGCCCCGGCGTTCAATATCCACCGCAGTCCATTGTGCGGCAGGAATTTTGAATACTATTCTGAAGATCCGTTAATCAGTGGCAGAGTAGGAGCTGCCATTACCAAAGGAGTACAGCAGCATGCAGGGCGGGGAACCACTATCAAGCATTTTTGCTGCAATAATCAGGAGACAAACCGTCTGGTTTCCAACAGTGCGGTCAGTGAACGGGCGTTGCGTGAAATCTATCTGCGTGGATTCCAAATCTGCGTGGAAGAGTCTTCGCCCTGTGCGATTATGACCTCTTATAATTTGTTGAACGGTACCCACACCTCCGAACGCAGCGATTTGCTTAAGACCGTAGTCCGCGGCGAATGGGGTTATGACGGTCTGATTATGACAGACTGGGTGATTTCTGCTGTGGCAGGTAAAGGAAAATACCGTGGGGCAAAGTCCGCGCCTACAATCAAAGCGGGAAATGATGTGTTTATGCCGGGCAGTCCTGCCGATTTTAAGACAGCGATGAATGCGCTGCAGGGAAAAGATAAAGAATTTTCACTTACCCGCACGGAACTTGTTTATTGTGCCGAGCATGTGGTAGATATGGTATTGAGGCTTACCGGAGTGTGACTTTACAGCGGAAAATGAAAGGACACGATTGATATGGGCTGTTTCACAGTTGGTCCGTACAGTAACAATAACTTTTAGGAAAGAAAGGCGTTCATGGGAGATACCAATGAGCGCCTTTGCTTATTACAAAGCTTATGATATTATGTTTTTATAAAATGTTTGGATAAATATCGGTCATATAATTATGTTTTATTGACATCCAGAGGGAATATATAATATTTGAAGTGTGAACTACTTTTTAATTGAGCAGATTACATTGCATTTATTTAGGAGAGGGAAATGTCTATGGATGAACAGCTGATGAAAAAGATGCAGATGATAACGTCAGAAGAACAGGCATATTTGGACGAGGAACCGCATGTAAAAAAAGAAATCTATACAAAAAAGAATGAATTTGAAGTTGACAGTCAGTTGTTCTTGCGGGAAGGAAAACTGATTACAGTGAGGCGTCACAGCCGCTTTGTGGAATTCCCGCTCCATAAGCACAACTATATTGAGATCGTATATGTGTTTGCCGGCGAGCTCACACACTATATTGACGGTAAAGAAATAAGAATGCAGCAAGGTGATATGCTCTTATTGAATCAGCATGTGGAGCATGGTGTAAAATGCGCCGGGGCCGGCGATATAGGAATTAACTTCATTGTCCTACCGGAATTTTTTGACATACCTCTTCAAATGATGAATAAGGAGAACATTATTGCGAACTTTCTTGTTGGGACGCTTAAACAGAATAATGCGGTTCCGCAGTATCTGAATTTTAGGTTACAGGGCAAGAATGCTATTTCGAATCTGATGGAAAACATGATTATTTCTATTATGGACGGAAATAGTAATGAAGATGTCATCAATCAGTATTCTATGGGATTGGTTTTTCTGTATTTAATCAATCATATAGACAGGCTGTCGGGAGACTCATCCCAAAGCTATGAGGATATTGTTATCCAGGCAACTACAAAATATATTGATTCCCATTACAGAACGGCATCCTTAAGTCACATTGCAGGTGATTTTAATCTGTCACTTCCGGCACTGAGCAGAATGATTAAAAAATGTACGGGCCACACCTTTCAGGAACTTCTAATGCGTAAGAGATTTCAAAAGGCGGTAATGTTTCTGATGGAGACGGAGCTTCCGGTGGAAGAGATTGCAATAAATGTAGGGTATGAAAATCAAAGTTATTTTTATCGTCAGTTTAAGGCACGATATGAGATGACGCCGAATCAGTACCGGATCATTCATAAGAATGATGATCAGATAGAAATATAGATAGTAACTGTTCGGGCCCATGTCCTTCACAGTTACGAATTGAAATATAAGACAGTATTTTTGTTAAATGGGGACATTATAAAATTGTGCCGGAAACTTTATAATAAAATCACTTTATGAATACAAAACCGGATAGCAGTCCTGTCAGCGTGGACTTAAGTCCGGTATTTCATTTGGAGTAGGTTTGGCTTAGGAGGGAAAATATGAGTACATATTATCTGGCTGTAGATATCGGTGCATCCAGCGGCCGGCATATGATTGGAAGCCTGGAGAATGGGAAAATGCATCTCGAAGAGGTTTACCGGTTTCCAAACGGTATGAAGCGTGTGGACGGAAGCCTGTGCTGGGATGTGGAAGCACTGTTTTATGAGATTAAAGAGGGTCTGAAGCGGTGTAAAGAAATTGGAAAGATACCGTCCTTTATGGGAATTGACACTTGGGCTGTGGATTACGTGCTGCTTAACGAAAATGACCGGATACTCGGAAAAACTTACGGATATCGTGATGACAGGACAAACGGGATGGATGCAAAAGTGTATGAGGAGATTTCACTAAAGGATCTCTATGCACGTACCGGAATCCAGAAGCAGATTTTTAACACGATCTATCAGTTGATGGCGCTAAAACAGAAGGAGCCGGAGCTGCTTGCGAAAGCAGAGAGTATGCTGATGATTCCTGATTATTTCCATTTTCTTTTGACCGGAGTGAAGCGGACAGAGTACACCAATGCGACCACCACACAGTTAGTAAGCCCGGTGTCAAAGGATTGGGATTATGAGTTGATTGATATGCTGGGTTATCCAAGGAAGATATTTGGAGAGATCAGCCAGCCGGGGATTTTAGTAGGAAATTTCAGCAAAGAGATTCAGGAAGAAGTAGGTTTTGACTGTCAGGTGATCCTGCCTGCCACGCATGACACAGGTTCTGCCGTAGTTGCCATACCGACCACGGAAGATGATGCATTGTATATCAGTTCCGGTACATGGTCGCTTATGGGAACGGAGCTTATGGAGGCTGACTGTTCGACCGAGAGCAGGATGCACAATCTCACGAATGAAGGCGGTTATGAATACCGTTTCCGGTATCTGAAAAATATCATGGGGCTTTGGATGATCCAGTCTATTCGGAAAGAATTTGCAGAAGAGTATTCCTATGGATACATCTGTGAACAGGCGAGGGAGCAGACCATTCCTTCCATTGTAGACTGCAATGATGATATGTTCTTATCACCATCCAGTATGACCCGGGCGGTGAAGACCTTCTGTGAAAAGAGCGGGCAGCAGGTACCGCAGAATGAATGGGAGATTGCGGCGGTAATCTACAATAGTCTGGGAAAGTGTTATGGAGAGACAATCGGGCAGATTGAGCAGATGACCGGTAAAAAATACGACTGTATTTATGTAGTGGGCGGTGGTTCCAATGCAGAGTATCTGAACCAGGTCACAGCAAAATATACCGGCCGCACAGTATATGCAGGACCCGGAGAGGCTACGGCCATCGGTAATCTGTTGGTACAAATGCTCTATAATCAGAAATTCAGGGATTTAAAAGAGGCAAGAGAGTGTGTAAAGAAGTCTTTTGAAATCAAAAAATATAAATAAAATTTCAGAAAAAGGAGGTTTTTCATAATGTTAGTAGATACAAAAGCAAGAATCGGAGTTTTCTCAATTGCTTTGGGAGCATATCTGCCACAGTTCCCGTCATTAGTGCCGGAATTTGAGTCGCAGTATGACGCGTTCAAAAAAACGCTTCCGGATACGGTAGAAATCGTGGACGGAGGAATTGTTACCACGAAGGAACTGGCTCAGGCGGCCGGTGACAAGTTCCGCGCAGCGGATGTTGATCTTGTGATCTTGCAGCTTCTGACTTACGCAACATCTTATAATATGCTTCCCGCAGTCCGGGATCTGGATGTGCCGGTCGTACTGGTGAATGTTCAGAAGAAGAAAGCGCCTGATTATGAGAATACCGATACGGCAACATGGCTTGGCGAGCTGTATGCCTGCGGAGCTGTCGGCGAGATGGTAGCTGATCTTGAGCGTGCCGGCAAGCGCCACGCTGTTATAACAGGGGTCGTCGAGGGTGGAGACCCGCAGGTGCAGGCGGAAATTGAGGACTGGTGCCGTGCCGCTCAGGTGCGCCGCCGTTTCCGTGATACCAATCTGGCTCAGATAGGCCGTCCATATCCCGGTATGATGGATCTGTATATCGATGAAACGAATCTCTACCACAGAATGTTCCTTTACACCAAGCAGTTTGACTGGGAGAAGATGTGGGCGATTGCCGATGATATTACAGATGAGGACGTTATCCGGGCGAAGGCGCAGGACATCCTTGACACCTTTGACATAGAGGATGGCGGTACGATCGAAAAGGTCTGGGAGATGGCAAAATATGTTGTCGCTTTTGAACAGTGGGTGAAAGAAGAGCAGATTGCTTTCGTTGCCTCCCATTATGACGGCTTTGCGCAGGGCAAGGCTGGTGTTCTGGACAGTATGCTGATTCCTGCCTTCTCCATGCTGATCAAGCAGGGAGTTGCCTGTGCTGTGGAAGGTGATATTAAGGTTGCTATGGCAATGAGTATTCTTAAGACGATTTCCGGTATGGGACAATTGTCTGAGATGTATTCCATTGATTTTGAGGAAGATATTTGTATTATCGGTCACAGTGGTTCCGGTGATGCTGATATTTCGTCTAAGAAACCTACCATGAAAATCGTACCTGTATTTCACGGTAAGACAGGCGGCGGTTATCTGACCCAGTTCTATCCGCATCTGGGGCCTGTTACGTACTTAGGAATCACGCAGGATAAGGACGGACATTTCAAGTTCGTGGTAGCAGAAGGCGTGAATGAGGAGGGTCCGATTTTCACATTCGGTGATACGAATATGCGGACACGTTTCAGCTGTGGAGCAAGAGAGTTCTGCAACAGATGGAGTGAAGCAGGTCCGACCCACCATATGGCAGCAGCGGCCGGCAGACACATTGACACGATTTTAAAGGTCGCGAAGATTTTTGATGTACCGGTAGATATTGTTACAAGGTAAAAGCGTGAGAAGTACTTCTAAAGACGTCCCGCCATTGGACGGGACGCCAAGAAGTACTAAATCTCACGCGGGAGAATGCCTGAAATACGGCATTCTCCGTACGGCGAGACCATGAGATTATGGAATGGAGGAAAGAATAATGGCTATTACAGATGTAAAGTTTGTACAGGGATTTATCCGTATGTGTAATGATGGATGGGAGCAGGGATGGCATGAGAGAAACGGCGGCAACCTGTCCTACCGTATGAAGGCGGAAGAAGTAGAAGAGGTAAAGGAATATTTAAGCACAGATGGCGAATGGAAACCAATTGGTACGAATGTACCGGGGCTTGCAGGCGAATACTTTATGGTGACGGGAAGCGGGAAATATTTCCGCAATGTCATTCTTGCCCCGGAAGACAGCATATGTATTATTGAACTGGATGACAAAGGGGAAAATTATCGTATCTGTTGGGGACTTGTAAATGGAGGCAGACCGACGAGCGAGCTTCCAAGCCATTTGATGAACCATGAGGTGAAAAAGGCGGCATCGAATGGAGCGCACAGAGTTATCTATCACGCTCATACAACGAATGTGATTGCACTTACTTTTGTATTGCCTTTGAAAGATGAGGTATTTACAAGAGAGTTGTGGGAGATGGCTACGGAGTGTCCGGTTGTATTTCCGTCAGGCATCGGTGTTGTAGGCTGGATGGTCCCGGGAGGTCGGGATATCGCAGTGGCAACCAGCGAATTGATGAAGCAGTATGATGTTGCAATCTGGGCACATCATGGAATGTTCTGCTCCGGGGAGGATTTTGACCTGACGTTCGGCCTGATGCATACGGTGGAGAAATCAGCGGAGATACTGGTAAAGATGCTGTCTATGCGTCCGGATAAGCTGCAGACCATTACGCCGCAGAACTTCCGGGATCTGGCAGTAGATTTTAAAGTTACATTGCCCGAAAAATTCCTGTACGAAAAATAGTAACTATAAAAACTTTTATAAGATTAAGGAGGAACAAGAAAATGGTAAATCGTTTTGTACTGAATGGAATCTCTTATCATGGAAAAGGAGCGATTCAGGAGCTCCCGGGAATTATTAAGAGTAAGGGTTTTCAGAAGGCATTTATCGCATCCGATCCGGATCTGGTGAAATTCAATGTTACGAAGAAGATCACAGACTTACTGGATGCTGAGGGAATGGCTTATGAGGTATATTCTGATATCAAGCCTAATCCGACAATTGAAAATGTACAAGCGGGTGTTGCTGCATATAAGGCATCCGGAGCCGATTATATGATTACAGTCGGAGGCGGATCTTCCATGGACACCGGAAAAGCGATTGGCATTATCATCAATAATCCGGAGTTTGAGGATGTTCGTTCTCTGGAGGGTGTAGCGCCGACAAAGAATCCCACAGTATTTACAATCGCTGTTCCGACAACTGCCGGGACGGCTGCGGAGGCTACTATCAACTACGTGATTACGGACGTGGAGAAGAAGCGTAAATTTGTCTGCGTAGATACGAATGATATTCCGAACATTGCGATTGTAGATCCGGATATGATGTCCACCATGCCGAAAGGACTGACTGCGTCAACAGGAATGGATGCCCTGACACATGCAATTGAGGGTTATACCACAAAGGCAGCCTGGGCACTGGCCGACTGCCTGAACTTAGAAGCAATCCGTCTGATTGCAAAAAGCCTGCGGGATGCAGTGGAAAATAAACCGGAAGGCCGGGAAGGCATGGCACTTGGCCAGTTTGTAACAGGTATGGCATTTTCTAATGTAGGCTTGGGAATCGCACATTCTATGGCACATACTTTGGGTGCGGTTTATGATACGCCTCATGGAGTTGCCTGTGCAATGATGCTTCCGATTGTAATGGAGTATAATGCCGAGTGCAGCGGTGAAAAATATCGTGAAATTGCACGCGCCATGAATGTAGCTGATGTAGATAAAATGAGTCAGGAAGAGTACCGCACTGCTGCGATTGAAGCAGTAAAGAAATTATCCGCAGATGTCGGGATTCCTGCAAAACTGGAAGCATTGAAGGAAGAGGATCTGGATTTCTTAGCCGAATCAGCTTATGCAGATGCCTGCAGACCCGGAAATCCGAAGGATACAAGTGTGGAGGACTTAAAGGAATTGTTCCGTAAGCTTATGTAATCAACTTCTATGTAAGTTTCCTATCAATAAAGGTGTATCATGATGAAGTGAAAGCTTCAAAATGATGCACCTTTATTTTTCCGCAACAATGATTGGAATGGAAGATAAAGCATTGACAACTATATCGGCAGCCGTTATAATAACTATATCGGAAGACGATATAACAAATAACGATACAAGCGGAGGTGGATGAATTGTCGAATCAAGCGCTGACGGAGGCTGTTTATTATATTTTACTGTCACTCGTTAACCCGCTGCACGGATACGGGATCATGCAGAATGTAGAACAGCTTTCAAATGGCAGAGTTAAATTAGCGGCAGGGACGCTCTATGGTGCAATCAATACACTTTTGGAAAAAGGATGGATCGTTGCACTTGCTGAGGAAAAAGAGAGCAGAAAAAAGGAATATCTGATAACAGATCTGGGCAAACAAATGCTGCGTTGCGAAATTGTCCGGCTTAAGGAATTGATTGAAAACGGAAATCATATTTTGGAGGGAGAAGTATGAGAAAAGTTGTTCATAAATGGTTTTGGATGTGGGATTTTGATAAAGAAGAAAAGTGGTTAAATGAGATGGCGGCGAAGGGGCTTGTTCTGACCTCTGTGGGATATTGCAGATATGAATTTGAGGACTGCGTTCCGGGTGAATATAAGATTTGTCTTGAGTTTTTAGGAAACGGGTTAAGCGGAGCGGAAAATGAAAAGTACATTGAATTTCTTGAAGAAACAGGTGCGGAGCATGTCGGAACATTTTCCCGCTGGGTTTATTTCCGCAAAAAGACATCGGAAGAAAGTTTTCAGTTATTCTCAGATTATAGTTCACGAATCCAATACTTAACGCGGATCATTCGTTTTATCGCCATGCTTGACGGGCTGACTTTATATATTGGCTGTTATAACTTGTTTTTGTTTTTTTACTGGCATAGTTATGCAAATATCATCGGCATAGTCAACCTGTTAATTGCCGTTTTCTGTACGATCGGTGTGATACGTCTTGTTCGTAAAAGAAAGAAATTAAAAGCGGAACAACAAATTTTTGAATAAGGTTGTATTGATATTATGGATAAGATTGTTATAATAATGATAGAAGGTGCTACCCATAGAGCAAACGGTTCACCTTAGTTGATAGTTACTTGATTAGAAAAGCAACCAATCACTTTTGGCGGGTGCGGTTGCTTTTCTGATGTTCTCAAATGTAATTATTAGGCGAAAGGTGAACCTAATGCTTCTTTATAGGTCAAAACAAAACTGCGTTAATTCTCCACATGCATAATAACCAATCCTTCGATAAGTTGCGTTAGAGCATATATTATCTTGCTCTGTGTAAAGCATCGGAATCCGATTTTCATCCAGAATCTTTTTAGTTACTTCACCTACCAACATTCCGGCATATCCTTTTCCTCTCTGGGATGAATCTGTATACACTGTATTGATTCTTACGAATTTTTCAGTTCGATGTGCAATCATCGCCATGGAGACCACAGTTTCATTGGCCTCCCAAAGATAAAGATTGTCTGAACCGACAACATCCCTTGCAAAGTTCTCGGCTTCTCCTTCCATCATAGGGCGTTTTTCCAAATCCCAAACCATACCGGTAATGAATTTTTCCAAAACTTTTTTATGATTTTCATTTGAAAATATCGTATGACCGTTTGCGTGCTTAGGATTTATAACTTTATCACAGCGATAAATAATCATGGGCACCTGACTTTTATATTTAGCCTTTTTCTTTTCAGAGATTTTTGGTAGTATTTTCTGAATTTTTTCTGCATCGGCAGTAATCTTTAATTTTGGGTTCAATTCTAACCGCGCTGTGATGATATCTTCGATTTCTACATAGGTATCCGCTGTGGCAGCATCATGAATCCAGATCCACATTGGCAGATTCTCATTCGTTTGACCGATTAAATAAGATTTCCCATCGGTTACCCAAAATGAATCCTTCTCCGCTATTAAATAAAACAAGTTAAAAAGTATCTTATCATTTTCAGACATTATTTCATCCATTACCGATGATGCGTTTTTGATTCTTTTCATATTTTCTCTCTTTCTGCCATTTTAGCGGCTACATTCCTGAATTGATGGATTGCTTACATCAGTAAATAAAAAACTCTCATCCGTAAATAGAATGAGAGTCTGTTTATCCAGAGCTATTTACGGCATACCATCATATGCGTTCCCTGTAACGTAGGAAAAACGTCAGCCTCTACTTGTCTAAGCTTTCGGACTGCCAATCAGAAGGGATTTTCAAATATGACTGTCTGCATCGGCTCTCACCTGTCCCGATTCTCTGTAACACCCGTCATAATCTACTCGCTTCTTCAACTTGTTTGTCATTATATTACTATTACTATGTTTATTTTGCAAGTATTTTTATATGTGTATGCGTGCTGTGAATGTGCAGTTTGTATTTCGTCAGGGGGACTATGAGCTGATTCCTGAATGGATTCAGACGGGTGCATGAGAGTGGTCAGAGATGGAGAAATGCTTGCCGTTTTGCCGAACAAATTCTGCTGTACTTCGGACATTTCTGTAACCTTTCTGGTTTATGATGGTTTATGATATAAGAAATCCCACATTTGTGAAACGAGTAGTTGTAGCAAATACTATGTGACGGAGGACACGTCTATGACATTTCCATTTGAAAATGATACAAACAGCGCCGTCAAGAAACTGGCGGCGCAGCGCATCCGCGCGAATAAAGGAAAGAATGTTTTTATTATTCTGGCAATCATATTGACCACAGTACTATTTGCGGCATTATTCGCCATGGCAGGAGGATTCCTCGACCAGAATAAGCAGGTACAGCAGAGGTACCACGGAACTGCGCATGTCTCAATTAAATTCCTGACACAGGAACAATGTGATATATTGAAGACCTGTGACATACCGGAGGAAGTGTACTTCACATATGTTGTGGGAATGGCGGCGAATGAAGAACTGCAGAAACTGAGCACGGAAGTGCGGTACGCGCAGGACGGTTCAGCCAGAAGTTTTCAGTGTTATCCGTCTGTGGGCACTATGCCGCAGGAGGAAGACGAGATCGCGACGAGCACACTGGTGCTGGAGGCGATGGGGATTCCGTGTGATTTAGGGGAGAATATTCATCTGACCATCTCTGTCGATGATGTCATATATGAACAAGATCTGCGGCTGTGCGGTTTCTGGGAAGGATATGAACGGGCGGGCGCCCAGATGGTATGGGTTAGCGAGTCTTTGGCGGACAGGCTTGCACCGGCGGCGCATGTAAGCGTCCATGACAGTGGGAAGTATGGAGGGATTTTCTGCGCGGATATTTATTTTCCAAGCGAATGGAATGTTGAGAGACAGATGAATGAAATGCTTGACGAGTTAGGCAGGGAGTCCGGTATTTGGGAGCTTCCGATCAGCGCCAATCCGTCCTGCGGATTAGGGATATCCGAGGGCGAGATCGACATTACTTTTATCTTGGCGGCGGCAGCTTTATTGGGAATCATTGTGTGGGTGGGATACCTTATTATCTACAATATGTTTGCCATCTCCGTGGCACAGGATGTACAGTTCTTCGGGCTGTTGCGTACCATCGGAGCGAGCGGCAGGCAGATTAAGGGTATTGTCAGGAAACAGGCTTTCCGGCTTGCTTTTATGGGACTGCCGTTTGGTCTGGCGGCAGGGTATCTGGTGGGACTGTTGCTCCTGCCCCATGCGTTGACGTATATTAATATTGATGTTACAGGAGTGTATAGAAGCAGCCCGTTTGTATTGGTCGGAGCCGTTCTTTTTTCATTATTGACGGTGTATATCAGCAGTTTGAAGCCTTGTAGATATGCGGCAAAGATATCGGCAATCGAGGCGGTCAGATATGTCGGAGATGACATTGGTG
This sequence comes from Lachnospiraceae bacterium, assembly GCA_014804485.1. Classification (GTDB taxonomy): domain Bacteria; phylum Bacillota; class Clostridia; order Lachnospirales; family Lachnospiraceae; genus UBA3282. The sequence goes on along the minus strand of JAAUZT010000027.1, from coordinate 56,299 downwards.
TCAGAAAAAAGAAGAGAAAGAGCCGCAGGACAACACCGCTTACCATGGGAATGAGTAACTTGAGACGAAGCAGAGGAAAAGCGGTGCTGGTGATCGTATCGCTGTCGCTCAGCATGATTTTGTTAAATACTGCTTATACGGCAGTGACGGGGTTTGATCTGGAGAAGTATATCGAGGAGTATGCAGTGGCGGATTTCTGTGTGTCAGATTACTCGGTTTTAAATTGGACAGGAGGAGAGAAGAATCTGAACGGAATCAGCGATGAGTTAATACAGGAGATAAGGAGCATATCGGGGCTGGAAGATTGCGCTTATGTGTATGCGAAGACGATTGATCAGCAAGTTCCCGATGAAGTTATAGAGAGAGTTTTACGGGAAAGAAATTCCCAGACGGCGAAGTTGTTTTCAATGGAGGGTGTAGAGAACCTTTTAATACAATACCGTCAGACAAGTGCGCTTGTATACGGCATAGACGGTGATGTTTCAGATCTTGTAATCATTACAAAAGGAGAACTGGATGAAGCGCTGTGGGAGTCGGGAGAGGGCGTGATCGTGGATGATTTCTATTATCACGGTGCCGAGGGAGCGGAGATTGATTCGCCGTTATATCGGATCGGGGACGAAATCAATCTCACGGATGAACACGGTAACAGCCATACTTATCAGGTCATGGCGGTAGGAAGAATAGAAGGAGATGCAGGTGCGCATTTTTCACTTGATTTAGGACTTAGTGTCATACTCCCCATGAAGAGTTATCAGGAAGTATACGGCGACACACAGCCAATGACTGCTGTTTATAATGTATCGGACGAGTATCGGGAAGCTGCGGAAAACTGGATAGAAGATTACAACAATAATGTGGAGAAAAATTTAGATTATATCTCCTATCGGACATACGAGAAAGAATTTCGGGAAAGCAAGGCGGCGTATACCGTGATTGGCAGTGTGCTTGGCGGGATTCTGGCGCTTATAGGATTGCTTAATTTCATCAATGTGACAGTCACTTCCATACTGGCAAGACAGAAAGAGATGGCGGTGCTGGGCGCGGCGGGCATGGCACAGAGACAGATGAAACAGATGCTTGCGTGGGAAGGAATTGCATATATCGGGCTGGCTGTTCTTGTTACCTCCACGCTTGGTACAGGAGTCGTCTGGTTTATCTGTGAGGAGATGGTGGGAAATATGTGGGCGTTCAGATATCATTTTACGATGCTGCCTGTAGTGCTTAGTCTGCCTTTTATGCTGGCAGTGGCGGTTCTGGTTCCGCTTGGGTTTTATAGGCAGATGAACCGGAAGAGTATTGTGGAGAGACTGCGAACATAAAAGGAAATAAAGTTACACTAAGGCTGTATAATACACAGCCTTAGTGCAACTATGTTATATCCGGAAGAATGCCGCTGGGAGCGGGCATTCTTCCCGGGTTGAGAGAAGCTATAGTGTATTAAGTGAATAGGTTTCACAGTAACACCAATGAAAATTGTGAAAGGAATGGTAAATATTATGAGTATATTGCAGACAGTAGATTTGAAGAAATATTACGGAGCGGAACCGAATATTACACGTGCGCTGGACGGTGTGAGCTTCAGTGTAGATGAGGGGGAATTCGTGGCGGTAGTGGGAACTTCGGGGAGTGGTAAGTCCACGCTGCTTCATATGATGGGCGGACTGGATACGCCTACATCGGGAAATGTGATCGTACGGGGAGATGAACTGGCAAAGAAAAGCGAAGAGGAACTGACGATTTTCAGACGGCGCAATATCGGATTTGTATTTCAAAATTATAATCTGGTTCCGATCTTAAATGTATATGAGAATATTGTTTTGCCGGTGGAATTAGATGGGGATAAGGCGGATGAGAAATTTCTGGATGATATTGTGCATATGCTGGCACTGGAAGATAAGCTGAATAATATGCCGAATAATTTATCCGGAGGGCAGCAGCAACGCGTAGCCATTGCCCGTGCACTTATTACAAAACCTGCCATCGTTCTGGCGGACGAACCCACCGGCAATCTGGACAGTAAGACCAGCGCGGATGTGCTGGGGCTCTTGAAGAGCACCGGAACGGAGTTTCATCAGACTATCGTTATGATCACGCATAATAATGAGATTGCACAGCTTGCCGACCGGATTGTGAGAATTGAGGATGGGAAGATTGTCGCCTGACTTGGCCGCATACTGCTATTTCCAAATTAATCGGCACATTGATGGTTTTGCTCACAGGCAGTTTACAAATATTTTTATTTCCATTATGATGGACTTGTTAAGGAGTATCAGCAGAGCAAGGATAAATTATGTATAATTTTATGGTAATGCATCGAAATGAACCGGTAGCGCACGTCTGGATTTCTGATGATCACATGAATGTCAGAATTGAGAAGATAGTTCACGATTCACTTATCCAGCCTTTTGGCGGAGATGATTTATCTATAAATCGCGTATATCGATTCCTTAAAAGTCGGTGTTATGAAGATGGCAGGGCAGAGCTACAGGAAATTCTGAATCAGGCAGAATTGAGAGAAAATAATCCATGGGAATGGAATCGAGTTACTCATGGAGTTACATGGGAAGATGATTTATGGATCAAATTTGACGGCGAAGAACTTGAATGTGAGAATGTCAGATGGAGAAAATGACAAATGATATCTTATCTCCGGAAGCTATGGTCATGGTGTCCGGCAGCAGCATAGGTACACAAAAAAAGTATTATGACAGAGGTTACTGGTATAAGCAAAACAGAGTCGGTTACGAGGGCAGAGCAGAATATCTGGCGTCTAAAGTACTCGCTTGTTCTAATATTAATGAGTATGTAGAATATGAGTGCTGTAAAATTAACGGTATGGACGGTTGTCGTTCTGCTAATTTCTTAAAAGATGGTGATTCTTATATCAGCTTACAAAGGCTGTATGATATCTATCATGGAGGTCAGTTATCGGAGAGAATCAGACTATATGATAATGTGTCAGAGAGAATTGAGTTTGTTGTAGGATTGGTAGAAAATACAACAGGGATCAATATAAGGGAGTATCTTGGAAAATTATTGACTTTTGACATGTTGATTGTTAATGTGGATCGACACTTTAATAATATAGGAATTGTTGCGAACAGTATGGAAGAACATTACAGACCGGCACCGGTATTTGATAATGGAAATTCTTTATTAAGTGATAATGGCAGATATGATGAAAATGTTTCCCCGGAGACAAATATTGAAAAGGCGGTTGGTCAGCCTTTTTGTGCAAGCCTTGAGCAGCAGGCTATGGAATTGGATTTCGGATTGAAATTAAATTACCGAAAGCTTATAGAACAACTGGAATGTGAGCCAGATTCCAGAGCACTTGAAGTGCTACACATACAGTTGCGGAAATACGAAAGTATTCTTAAGGATGATTCACTTATAGTAGGGTAAGAATGCTCTTCATTTTATGATAGAATCTGTTTCAACAAGGAGGTGTCCGGATGCAGAAGACCATATATGAAATCATGCATAAGAACAGAAGAACCGCTGACATAGATTCTCTGGTAAATAACATAACCAATTTCCATTATTGGTGTGCTTCCAGAGTGTTGACTCTGGATCGGAAGTATGCGAAAGAGATCTTAAACAGTATCGGAATGCCGCAGGCCGTAACTGACAGGGACAGAGCGAGAATTGCCTTGTCTTATCGTTGCGCATCTTTGACAGATGTTTTTTGGGTGAGAAAAAAAGGGGAAAGGGCGAAATATGAGGATATCAACCTATATGACAATCATCTCGACAAAATATTTATAGATATTGCATTGCGAGGAAAGCAGTATACCGTCGAGAATAAATATCTGGCAAGAGACTTGTCAACAAACGGATGTTTCCCGAAAGCGTGGCAGCGCACTGACCGGGGATTCAGGCTGTTAAAGGACGGTGAAGAAGATGCTGTGGAAAGAGAACTGCTTGCAAGCCGGATCAGCAGATGCTTTAATGTCTCACAGGTTTTGTACGAAGAAGATTATTTTGACGGTGAGAAAGTTACGGTAAGTGATAATATTACGTCCAAAGATTATTCCATTGAGTCCATGGAAGCCTATGAAATTTTTTTGCAGAATCACGGAAAAGATATTGAAAAGCATATCATAAGGCTCGATAAGCATAATTACTATATGATGAACATAATTGATTATCTGGTGGGAAATACGGACAGGCATTGGGGTAATTGGGGCGTTCTAGTTGACAATACAAATAACAAGGCAAAATGCCTACACAAGCTGATGGACTTTAATCAGGCGTTTCATGCCTATGATGATTTGGAAGGTGCCAATTGTCAGACGGTGTTCCGTTTGGGCGTAACGCAGCGAGAAGCGGCTGTTCTGGCGGTGAAAGAGATTGGTCTGAACCAGATAAAAGAAGTAAAGCAGGAAGTGTTTGTAAATCTGCCGCAGTATTATGAAATGTTTAGGCGGAGACTGGAATTGCTAAAAGCAGTGGCGAGTGTGTGATCCGACGCTGGTATGTTTTAACGTCTATGTGCTAAAAATGAATGTATATAGAAATAAAAACAAAAGCATGTTATAATAATCGCACAACAAAACATTTTTCTTTTATATGAGGAGGTGAAGTGGTATGCCTGCATATGAAAAGGAATACAATGGCTATTTATTTGATCAGTTAACTATTTTAGATGATCTGCAAGAAGTGGCAGAAAAAGAAAATGCTACGGAAACATTAAAATTAATCAGCAAAAAGCGTAAACAGGTAGAGCGTAAACTTTACCAACAACCGCCACTTAAAAGTGAATAGAAGTTATCAGGTAAGAGGGTGTCAGGCGACATCCTCTTTTAGATACTTTTTTTGATTTATTCTAATCTGTTTCCTTATGCATCTACATTTGTAATGTGATACAATAGGTTCAGAGGTACGAAAGGAGTGAACATTCATATGAAGCATTTTTTCTTCAGTTATGATGAAAGTTTTGAGCTGGCTGATCCACTGAAAGAATATGTGAATCGGAGGTCTGCCCCAAAGGATGATAAGGCTTTAAAAGTATATTATGATGTAGCGGATATTATTTCTGACAAACGGTTTGAACAAAATGATAAACTGTTAGAAGTTCTTGTGAAAGCAACAAAAAAGGATGCTCCTGGTTCCGGTAAGAAGAAGTCCGACTCTAAAAAAGACGAGCATTTACGGCTTCAAGGGTTGGAGAAATTGTGGGATGTTATTGAGCGGCAATATAAATTATTTACTATGGATAACAAAGAAATGTTATACAATAAATTTAAAGATAACAAACATTCAGAGCGGCAATATGAGATATCAATGATGTTGGTATTGTATCATCTGGTGAGAGGAAATCTTTGCCTGAGAATTTCGCTGTGCTATTATGAGAATTTTGATTTAGAGGCTTCAGATAGCTGGGCGGCCAAAGGAATTGAGATTCTCTGGCATGGGAAGAATTTGGTTGCTACACTAAGGGATTCCGCTGAATCGGATAAGAAGGTACAAGCTGATTTATATCTTCGACTGATCAAACTAAACCTAGCGAAATATTATCGCGATTATGCACGTAAAAACCGCAGAAGTGATTTTGATGCTGCGCTTGATGAATTTGAGCAGGTAAGGTGCCGAACGGAAGAAGAGTATGGGCATGTTAGTAATTTGGAACAAAAAAGGCAATATGCTCTAATATGGATGGATGCAATCATTAATATTGCAAAAATCCATAGAAGGAAATATCAGATAGATACTTCCGAAAGGGAGATATTGCTTTTATATAGTTGTCTGGAAAGCAGATTACAGGCAAAGGATTCGGAGTTTCAGATACAGAAGGATCTGAATAAAAAAGAAGGCTTACAGTTATGGCTTGAAATGGCAGACAAAGTTATTTCGGAAAGAAAGAATTGTCTGAATATAGAAGATGAGCAGATGTTGGAAAACGATGCCAGTCTTTCGGGATTAAAGAGGGAATTATTTGAAAAATATGATGCCTTGGATGAATATGACAGGAGGAGATATTTTCTGCTGGTTTTGCTTGAATTTGCCAGAATTCAGCGCGATCGGCATTGTGTGGAAAACTATAAAGCCGCAATAGCGATAGCTATCATTGCCGATCAATGGTCGTTTGAAGTGGATAAGCGAGGGGGATATACACCGGGGCATAATATTGATGCCATCATTACAATCTCAAGCAGTCTTAGAAAATATATTAAGTTTCAAGATGTTGCCAGCAGTAAAGAACTGCCCCTGAAACGGATTACAATAAAAATAGGTGAAAATGAATATCAATTGAAACTTAGGGATTTAAATGAAGATGTTGCCAGTCTTTCAGACTTAATAGATAAACTGACCGAATTTGCTGAAAAAGGGCATTTGAAATCTAAGGCGGAAGTGATAAAATGGCACTGTTTATATAAACAGGAACCTAGACTGTTAGACAGTATTAAGAGTAAGGTCAGGAGCGAGAAATTTTCCTTTGAGATAGATGAATCAAACTGTCAGCTTCAATTCATGAAAGGGCTTATGGCTTTGCGCTCTGAAAAATATAAGGAAGCAATCGGGATTTTTACGGACCTATTGGAACAAAATCAGAAGGAGATGCAGTACATTCGCTTGGGAAGCCTTGGATTAAAGACCAGATATTTACTCGCCAACTGTTATATGTCACAGGCGGAATTTGCCAAAGCAGAGAAAATACTGAAAGAATTGCATGCTACACTGGCGGATGCAAAAAAAAGCAGAAAAAGCCAAGGAGTAGAATGGAGTTCGGACGCAGAAACGGATGCCCGGGTTGAAATTGACTTGGGGTATTGTTGTATGCAACGGGGCGATTACATAGAAGCCATTAAAATTTATAAAGGGCTGTATGGTGATGGAGGAAAACTTGACGAGGAACCGGATTTTGGCTTGCACCAAGTAAAGAGACAGCGCCGCATTATGGGATTGAACAATTATGCATCAAGTTGTATTTTTTCTATCAATGATGAAAAAAACAGGAAAATGTCCGAGATAAAAAAGAAAATTGAAACAGCAAGGAAAATTTTCTGTTATATGGACACTCATTTCTCTGGTCAGGACAATGGGAAAGAAGCTGACCGATACGAATGGAATCCCGAAACGAACCTCTTGAAAGGATATTATACGCTTTGCATAGGAATAGAACCTGGAGCGGAACCGATCACGGATGAGCAAGTTAATATATGCCAGAATATATCTAAACCAGATGGTTTGGATATACAAAATCAGGCGCTTTTGAAGGCTTTTCCGTATTTTAAAAAAGCATGTAGGTTCGAGGAAGCTTTTTCCTCACGATATGATCTGATGGATGAGCATGGTATGGGAAATAAAGCCAGATATAGAAACGAAGTTGAGCGTATATCTGTCTATATCATCAGCTTGACCAAGCTGCAAAAGCTATATACGTCTAATCGAGCGAGTATCGAAAAAAAGAACAAAGAATTGAAAGAATCAGAACGGCAAGGTAATGTAAGAGAAGTATTGGGTCAGGACTCTGAGATAACTTGGCAGCAATTAGAATATTTGACGATGAGCAGCCGAAGCTTGAAGAGGATTCTTCTTCATTTTCCTGCAAATTATAAAATCTCACTAAAAGCTGCGATTGCACTGGCTGAATGGCTGCTAAATAATAACAAAATGATAAAAGAAACAAGGATGGATAAAGAAGAGTGGGCCAAAGCCAAACGCCTGCAAGACCAATTATATCGTTCATTTGGTTATATTACTATTTATGAAGAACGTGGGGCCGGAGTCTTTAATACTTTGCGGAATAACGGTAAATTCCGGTTCTTTACTGCTGTACAGAGAGGGAAATTATGCGCACTTCTTCTGGCCATGTATAAGCCTATAAAGGCTCTTAAAGAGGATTGCTGTTTTAATATAAAAGATAAAAATCGTACCCAGCATTTGGTTCATTATACGAGCATGGAAACCTTGAAGAAAATGCTGACTGGAGAACCTCGAAAAGAGGATTTCTCTGTGGTGCAGGCGGAATACCCGGATATAAAAGATTCGGAACAAAGAAAATCAGAGGGAAGCAGGCAGGCCCAAACGGATACAGCACCTCGCTTTCGGATCAATAATTGCGGATACATGAACGATGTCTTTGAAGGAAAAATTTTCTTAAAGAGTATGGCTCTTATTTCGAAAGATATTGCATCTATGAAAGATCCAATGCAATCTCCGTTTGTGGAAAAATATTTTCCAGAGATCAGCCGGTCACGAGAGGATTTACTTCCCAGTGGAAGTAATGTTTACATCGGTTCACTATCGGTAAAAGCAGACAGCTTTGCTATGTGGAACGGATATTCGGAAAAAGAGTCAGGATGCAATATTGAGTTCGGAGAAGGCTTTTTTGATATTAATGGGATACCGTATCTGCCCAAAGCGTTGCGTGACTATACGCTTTCCAGATATACGGATCAGGATTACCCTTTATATATTGTCCAGTATATTGGCTCACAGTTTGAAAAATTATATAAGAGATATAATAACAAATGTAATAACAAATATGAGGAAGAGGATTTTGAGACTTTTCACACTATGGGACATGCGCAGGGCTGTGGAACAGAGGCAATTTGTTATAATGACTTGTTTCGGATTTTGCAGCAAATTAATCGGCGTTGGAAAGAGCTGGATGATTATCTGGAAGAGAAGAAGAAGGAACATGTTGTTGATGAGAGCATAGCAGTTATTCGTGCGTTTGCAGCGGACAGAATCAATGAAATACGTTTCCTGTTCAAAGATGCGGACTATAAATATGAAGGAGAAGTCAGGGTCATATACACGGACTCTGCGGAATGTTCCGCTGCTAAATGTAATATGGAATCGGAAGTACCGCGTGTATATGTTGATATAGAGCGGGAACTGGAAAATCTGACGATTCGTTTGGCCAGCCGGATTGAAGAGACAACCGTTGATAAATATGTAACTTGGCTAAAGCATACAAAAAGGGTGAAAAGAGTAGAGCAGGCAAAGCAAAATAGATACACTACATAATTGTTTATGGTGGTAGTCAGTAAATGGGTCTGTAGGACTGTATAAGTATCAAAACGCCAAACCATATGTCATGAAATTTTGTTATAATTGAATCTCTATAAACAACAAAGCAGGGGAGAAGAAACACAAAACCATCAATTTGTTGACATGGGATGCTTCAAAGGCTAGAATATGTAGCGGGCTACAGCTTGCGGAGATGAAATAATTTGAACATTTCCCAGACCACAATCGCTGGAATCGTATCCCGAATGGAGAATAGTGATAATATGACAGAAAACAAGAATGATTTTACACAGGGAAGCATAATTTCCAAATTGTTACGTTTTATGATTCCGATTTTAGGTGCACTGATCCTGCAGGCAATGTATGGGGCGGTAGATATCCTTGTGGTTGGGCGGTTTGGAACAACTGCCGGAATTTCGGGCGTATCTACCGGAAGCAATATTGTGAACCTGATTACCTTCACCATTACCGGGCTTACCATGGGAGTTACGGTTGTCATGGGACAGTATATGGGAGAAAAGAAGTCTGAGAAAGTGGGACAGGTTGTAGGCGGTGCGATCTGGCTGTTTCTGATATTGGCATGTATCATTGCGGTGGCCATGCTGGTACTTGCAAGACCGCTTGCGCTCCTTATGCAGGCGCCGGAGGAAGCGTTGGATCTGACGGTGCTGTATGTCCGCATTTGCGGCGGGGGAATTTTCTTTATCATTGCATATAACGTGATCAGCAGTATCTCCAGGGGAATCGGTGATTCCAATATGCCCCTGATCTTTGTGGGCATCGCGTGTGTCGTGAATATTGTGGGAGACCTGCTGTTTATTGCGGTATTTAAATGGAATGTGGCAGGTGCTGCCCTTGCGACCGTTATGGCACAGGCGGTCAGCGTTATATTATCTATTATGATCATCAAAAAGCGGAAGCCGCCCTTTGGTATGAAAAAGGAATATATCCGCTGTAATCCTGAAATTAAAAAGTTTATACGGGTGGGAACACCCATCGCATTTCAAGAAATTTTGACGCAGTTTTCTTTTCTGGCGTTATGCGCCTTTATCAATAGTCTGGGACTGGACGCTTCTTCGGGATACGGCGTGGCGAATAAGATCGTGAGTTTTATTATGCTGATACCGGGTGCGCTTATGCAGTCCATGGCCTCTTTTGTCGCCCAGAATGTGGGTGCGGGGCAGGAGAAACGTGCCAGAAAAGCCATGGTCACAGGCATGCTTGTGGGATGCAGCATCGGTATTTTTATCGCGGCCTTATCATTTGCCCGAGGAGATCTGCTTGCCGCAGTTTTCTCAAGCGATGCGGCGGTCATTGCCCGTGCGGCACAGTATTTAAAAGGCTTTGCCCCAGAGGCGGTAGTTACAGCAATCCTATTCAGTTTTATCGGTTACTACAATGGACATTCCAAGACATTATTCGTGATGCTGCAGGGCATTGCCCAGACCTTTATCGTGCGTCTGCCCATGTCCTATTTCATGAGTATCCAGCCGGATGCAAGTCTTACCATGATCGGCTTAGCAGCGCCCTGTGCAACGATATTTGGTATCGTGATCAATTTGATATATTTTGCGAAAGTAAGTCGGGAAATGAAACTTTTATTCCTATCCTAAAATAAGAATATTGATGATTGCGTTATAACGCATATTCAAGATTATTAGAATTAATATTTTGCACAAAAACAGGATTATTATATTTTGTGTAAACTTGATATGACATTTTTGCCATCCATAAGTGGTGGTTTTCCGTTGAATAATCATGTATGTTATATTTATTGGATATCACAATAAAAAAGGAAGGAGCAGGAATACCGACATGCAATTACACGAAAAATTACAAATACTGAGAAAACAAAACGGTCTCTCGCAGGAAGAACTAGCAGATAAACTTGGCATTGCAAGGCAGACCGTCAGCAAATGGGAGACTGGTCAGGCGGTACCGGAGGTAAGCGGACTGATTCTGTTAAGTGAATTGTATGGCATAACGATCGATCGTATGGTTAAGGAAGACGATGAGTGCAACATTACCCTGAGTGCGAAGACGGAGTTAGATTATGCTGAGATCATTCCCTTCCTTATCCGCGCAAAGAAAAATACTTATGCAGGGAAAGCGCACGAGGTCAAGGCATCAAGATCGCAGTCCCATGACTTCTGCTATGAAGAAAAAGAATATTCATATTACGATACTTATCTGGGCGGAGAAAAATTTGCGGGAGAGGAAGCGGTATGGCATCATGGAGAACCGGTTTGGAGTATGAATTATGTCGGCAGGGTGATCGGGGAACATTTCAGCGGAGATTTTCTGAAAGAAGTGCTGAGTCATGTCCCGATGGAGCGGCCTTTCCGCGGACCGGATATTTATACCAACGGGGAATACCGCTATCATTGCAAGACTGAAGGCGAATTCACATGGTATCAGGGTTATGAGGAAATTTTCTATATGGAAGAGCGGATCTATGAGTGCTATTTTCATGGCGGGATGATTCAGGCATGAGAAATGTTTGTTAATCTGCTGCTATTGTGCTGCAGCCAAAGATCAAATAACAATCCCCTTCCTACGATATTCGGTCGGCGTCATGTGCATTTGTTTCTTAAAAATGCGGATAAAATGTTCTGTTGTTTCATAGCCGATCTGATTGGCGATATTTGCAACAGAAAGATTTGTATCCTGTAGCAGTACCTGGGCTCTCTCCAAACGGACCTGCTGCAGAATCTGCGTAAAGGATCTTCCGGTGGTGGACTTAAACAAACGGGAAGTATACTCTGGGGTATAGTGAAATTTTTCGGCGACCTGATTTAGGGTTATTGTCGAGAAATTATCCTGAACATATTGCAGTAAAGCAAAGCGTTGAACATCTGTCTTTTGCATAAAGGTAGGTAATTCAATGCTTTTTTCGTAATTACGAATCAATGTTCCAAATATCAGCATCAGCATATAGGAAATCATCTGATCCCAATAGAGAGTTTTCTCCAGAGATTCTTTATACATATATATTACTCCGCGATGAATTTCATAATCATTACCTGTATGGAAAATGATATAATCATTTCCGTTTTCGGAATAAATATTATTGATGAAGAAAGCGGATAGGATGTTTGGATTGTTCAAAAAGTTAAAAAAGATATTATGCAGGGTGCTTTTGCGTATAAGACAGTTAAAAACGATACTGTCGTCAAATACGCCGATAGAATGTTTGATTCCAGGCGGAATAATGCAGACATCACCCATAGACAGATTTTTCTTGTTGTTGCTGATCACCTGCTCGCATACTCCCTCATAGACATAAATCAATTCAAAAAAGGTATGATCGTGTATAATTGCCGGACTGTATCTGTTATGACGCAGGGTGATCAGAGAAGCACGCTTGTCCGCATCAAGATAAAATGAATCCTCAAAGCGGGGAGGAATCGTGTTCGGTATTTCCGGTATCAAATAATGTTTTTCATATACTTTCGACATGTCCAACTCTGTAAGGAATTTGTTAAGAGAATATTCCTGCTGTCTGGCATAATAATATTTCCTATAAAAAACTTCATCTTCATTCAGTTTATATATTTCACTCTTCAGTGTTTCATAATCCATGAATAATTCCTCTCTTATAAATTGATATGATAATAAAAATCACCAGGAATTTATAAATGTCAAAAAAAGATAGTTGATTATGCTGATTATAACATTGATATCAAAAATAGTCAATAAATCTGGTTTTTTATAACCATTGGAAAAGAAATCTAGCAAATTATAATGTAAGTATAACAGAAAGGGAGAGCCAACATGAAGAAAAAAATATTGATGAATTCTTCAAAGCGATTGATCGGTGTTAAGGAAGATATCATGAAGATCGTAGGCTTTATGGGACAGCGATAAAAGAAGAAAGGACATGGGCATATGGGAAAAGAAGTCATTGTTGAAGTAAAGCATATGGATAAGCGGTTCGGATCCACAATTGCGCTGAATGATGTCAGCATTGAAGTAAGGCGCGGAGAGATTCAGGGACTGATCGGCGAAAACGGATCGGGGAAATCTACCGTAACATCCATTATATCCGGTATGCAGAAAGCTGATAGCGGAGAAATGGCCTATAAGGGAGAGAAGTGGGAACCGGTTTCTATGCTCTGGGCGTTGGAAAAGGGTATCGGCATGATCGTACAGGAAAACGGAACAGTTCCGGGAATCAGTGTTGCAGAGAACATCTTTCTTGGTGAAACCAATCGATTCAAGAATTTTGGAAGTGAAGGGAAGAGATGGGGAACAGTTAACAGAAAAGACATGATGAAGGAAGCACAGAAAGCGCTGGATGCAATCGGAGCCTCCCACATTAAGGCAGGACAGATTACAGCGAGTCTGGATATGCAGGATCGAAAATTGGTTGAGATTGCAAAGATCATGATCAAGAATCCGGAAGTTTTGGTGGTAGACGAAACGACGACGGCATTATCACAGATCGGCCGTGACATCATCTACAAGATTATGAACCGGATGAAAGAAGAAAACAAGGCAGTAATCTTTATCTCCCATGATCTGGATGAAATCATGAATGTCTGCGATTCGCTCACGGTGCTCAGGGACGGCAAGATCATCATAACCTTCGCCAAGGAAGAGTTTGATGAGGAACTGATTAAAACAAGCATGATAGGACGGGAAATGCAAGGTGATTATTATCGTAGCGATTATGAAGGAAGCTACGGCAATGAAGTTGTATTAGAAGTAAAGGATGCGAATCTGGGAGATCAGTTAAAGAACTTTAATTTACAGATCCATAAGGGTGAAATACTCGGGATCGGCGGACTGTCTCACTGTGGAATGCATACACTTGGCAAGGTTTTGTTCGGAGCATGTAAGCCGGCGACAGGCAGGGTGCTGATAAGAGGCCGGGAGCTGAGAGGTGAAGCGGATGCCATGAAAGAGCAGATCGGATATGCCGCAAAAGACAGAGATGTTGAGTCTTTGTGCTTAAATGCAAGTATTCGCGACAATATTGCAATCGGAGGATTAGACCGCTTTGCATTACATAATTTCCTGATTCTGCCCGGAAGAGAAAAGAAATATGTACAAAAGCAAATCAATGATTTGAGCGTGAAATGTGCAGAAATGAATCAATATGTATCTGCATTGTCCGGCGGAAATAAACAGAAGGTTGTTTTCGGTAAATGGATCGGAAGAGGAAGCGAGATACTGATTCTGGATTGTCCGACCAGAGGCGTTGACATCGGTGTAAAACAGGCAATGTACCAACTGATGTATCGAATGAAAAAAGAAGGAAAGTCCATCATTATCATTTCCGAGGAAATGACGGAGTTAATAGGAATGGCTGACCGCTTGATCGTCATGAAAGACGGGGAGATCAAGAAGGAATTTCCAAGAAGTGAAACTCTAAGTGAATCGGATATCATTCAATACATGATTTAGGAGGAAAGCAAAATGAGTAAAAACAAAATAAAAAAATACATTATGAATTTGACTCCTCTGTTCGGATTAATTGCATTGTTTGTCGCTTTTCTGATCATTGGTACGATGCGGGATATCAATGTTTCCTATGGACTGAAAAGTATTATCAATCAATCCGTTGTGGTGGCAGTGGTTGCGACAGGTGCCATATTCATATACACACTGGGGTCTTTTGATATCAGTCTCGGAGCTTCTACCGCAGTAAGCGCACTGATCGGCGGAATGGTATATATCAAAACCGAGAATTTGTTTCTTATGACGCTTGTCTGTGTCGGGGTTGCGGTTTTGGTAGGATTGTTTAATTCGGTACTTGCCTCGGTATTTAATCTGCCGGTATTTGTCACGACAATTGCAATGCTGAGTGTGCTCAATGCGCTGGTATTGGTTTTAATCAGTGTAAACGGAACAGGTTCGGAAATTGCAGTGCCGGCCGCGGCGGTAAAACCGTTAAACAATACGACGTTTAAAATAGTTGTTCTCCTGGTTTTTGTTCTTCTCAGTATATTTATTTTCAGCTTTACCAAAATCGGCAGAATGCAGAAGTTTCAGGGTGGTAATCCGGTCTGTGCAAAGCTGAGCGGTATTTCGGAAAAGAAAATGGCGATCATCGCGTTTGTAATGTCAGGTATCGGCGTAGGACTCGGAGCATTTCTGTCCATTTTATATGCGCCTACGCTGACGAGAAACACAGCTTCCAGTGTAGGTATGGATGTTATTATCGCTATCGTGTTCGGCGGCATGCCGGTTTCCGGTGGTGCAAGAAGTAAGATTTATGCGGCAGTAATCGGAGCTTTTTCCATGACGCTGCTGAGCCAGATTATGGTGATGTTCAACCTGAATTCAGGAATCGGACAAATGGTAAAGGCGGCAATCTTCATTCTGGTTGTATTCTTGGCAACCAGCGATCAGAGAGGAAATATGCTGCCGAGATAATGGGTTGGTATTTCGTGGGGACACTTAATACATAAAAATGACAAATAAGGAGGAAATATCTATGAAAAAGTTTTGGGCATTATTGCTTACGGCGGCTATGACAGTATCAATGTTAGCAGGCTGTGGTAGCAACAATTCAGACACAGGAAGTAACACAAGCAGCACGGGAAGTGAGGCACAGGAGGATCAATCCGCAGATTCTGCGACAGCAGATGAAAGTGGAAGCGCAGCGGCAGATCTCGATATGAGCAAGACCGTAAAAATGGGTATTTTGGTGTCAGATGCGACATCGGCGGAAGCGCTTGCATTCCGTAACTATTACACAGAGTATATTCAGAAAAAGTACAATGTTGAGATGATTTATTCTGATGAGCTTACGGATGCAGCCGGCGAAACTTCGGCGATCGATACATTTATTACAAATAATTGTAAAGCCATCATCTCATTTTCATCTTTTGACCGTGCAGCACAGCTTGAACAGTGTGATGAGGCAGGTGTGTACTACGCGGTTGCAACAGGTACTCTGACAGAGGAAGAGTATGAAACCTATAAGGGATATGAGCATTATGTAGGCGCAATCGGGCCCTCTCTTGATGTAGAGTTTGAGACCGGTTATAACATGGCGAAACATTATCTGGATCAGGGTATGAAGAACTTTGCTATTTTCGGCGGCGCAATTCCTTACTATACCGAAATGCATATTTATCGTGCAGCGGGTATGTTGACTGCAATGGTGGATGCAGGCGGTGACGGTGCGAACTATCAGGGCGCAACTGATCAGGGAGCTATTCTCGGACAGATTTTTGCAGACGGTGAAGTGAAGACAGGTGCCATCGGAGATGTTAATATCTTAGGTTATGTCGGCGGATATGATATGGACGACGCTTGGTTCGGAAAATGTGCACAGATGGCGCAGACAGCAGATTTGGAAGTAATTCTTGCAGTAGGAAACGGCTCAGATTTCTTTGGAACGGCTATTTCAGGTACTGATGTTAAGATTGCCAGTGTGGATGCCTATGCGAGCAGCTATGGCGAAGCGATGGAAGCAGGAATGCTTGATTATCTTGCAGGAAAGTTTTCAGCCAGCATTGGACCGATCTTTATTGCAACATACAGAGCAGCTTTAGGCTCACCGATTCGCACAACAGACGGAAATGCACTTGCTTTAAGTCAGGGTTATTGGGTAGCAACGGGTGCAGATGAGTTTAACACATACTATGCGGTAGACAGCAGCGTTGAGGCACCGGCTTATACGAAGGATATGCTGGACACTTTACTGACAGCAGACTATGCAACATTCGAGAACTTTGTAAGCAAGTACAGTTTTGAAGAGATTCAGGGTATGTAACCATTGGAAGCAAAGGAAGTTACGCAGGAGGCGGGTGGACAATTTGTCCACCGCTGCCCTGCAGCATAATAACAATAATAAGGATTGATGATATGAAAACGAATAATATGAATATTTATAAAAAAATAGCAGGGACAGCGGCAATTCCCGTAGCGACCTTTCTGATTGTACTCATACTGTGCAGTGCAAAAGGCGTGAAATTATTTGAAACAGAAGGAAATTGGGTATTGTTTTTCAGGGCAACAGCATCCGTAATGCTCACAACGTTTGCTCTGTCACTCAATCTCAACAGCGGCAGATTTGATTTTTCTATTGGTTCGGTGTCATTGTTATCGTCAGTAATCAGCGCATCCATATGCACATCACTTGGATTGCCTACGGTACCGATGCTTATCATTTCTATTATAGCAGGAGCAGTACTTGGGCTGGTGTCAGGATTGATTTATGTTATTGTGAAACTTCCGCCCATCATCGTATCTCTCGGTGTGGCACTGTTTTACGAAGGTCTGGCGTTTGCGATTACATCCGGGTATGGCGTATCGTTTGTGGCTAATACGGAACTGACAAGTTTCCCAAGTGTTTTAAATTATGCACTTGTAATTATATTCGGATTGTTAATATTTATCTTTCTTTTTGATCATACGCAGTTTGGTTATGAATATAAGTCTCTTGTCTCCGGGCAGAAGGTATCGGTGAATACGGGAATCAAAGAGGTTCCCAATGCAGTTGGCTGCTATACGATTGCCGGAGCGCTGATGGGCGTGGTTGGATTTATCAGTGCAACCAATACAGGAACCATACAGATGGCTTTGAACTTCGGATCGATCGGAGTAATGTTTACGGCGTTTCTTCCGATGTTTATCGGAGGCTTTATCGGAAGATTCTGTAATGAAAAAATCGGGTATCTGTTAGGGGCAGTTACGACTGCGTTTATTTCCCTGATGTATGCAAGGCTGAATGTGGATGCTTCCATACAGCAGATTGTGACAGCATTGATATTAGTATGCTTCCTGATTTACTTGAACAACGAAAATAAGGTGATTGAATTAGTCACTTTCAAAAAATATATAGCGGGAAAAGAGAAGTAAGTTTCCCTGGAGGGCGCAATGAAGTATAAAGCAGTGATTTTTGATTTGGATGGTGTAATTTGTTTTACAGATAAGTATCATTATCTGGCATGGAAGAAAATGGCAGATGGCATGGGAATATATTTTGATGAAACGATCAACAACCGCTTGAGGGGTGTAAGCCGCATGGAAAGTCTCGAGATTATTCTGGAGCGGTGCGATAAAGAGCTTACTCAGGAAGAAAAACAGGTACTGGCGGAAGAGAAAAACAAAACGTATGTGGAACTGCTGGGACAAATGACAGAGAAAGACTTGTCTTCGGAAGTCAAAGAGACTTTAGATTCGCTTCGGAAAAGCGGACTGAAACTTGCAATAGGATCATCGAGCAAAAATGCAAAATTTATTCTGGAACGATTGGGATTAAAAGATTATTTTGATGCTGTCAGTGACGGGACCAATATTTCCAAATCGAAACCGGACCCGGAAGTCTTTATAAAGGCAGCGGAATTTTTACATATGGCACCGGCGGACTGCCTCGTGGTAGAAGATGCAAAGGCCGGAGTAGAGGCTGCAAAAGCCGGAGGATTTGACAGCGCAGGGCTGGGAGAAGCGGCAGAGAGTGAAGCGGTTACGCATGCAATGAATTCTTTTAGTGACTTGATTGGAATTGCACTGTAGAAGTTAGAAGTGATAGAATGAGAGGAAGACTATGGACTTAAAAAAGAAGCCTTTTTGTTTAAACGATGCAGAGGTTGAATGGGTAGAAAAAACATTGGAGCAGATGACTTTAGAAGAAAAGATCGGGGCACTCTTCTGTCCGATCGGATATTCTACAGAACCGGAATACCTGGATATGATGTTAGGATTTCATATAGGCGGACTGTTCTTCCGTGACGGTGTCGGAGAAGAAATGAGAAAGACTTTTGAATATGCGCAAAGTCATTCCCGTATTCCGTTGTTGATTCCCTCCAATCTCGAAGCGGGCGGAGACGGTGCCGCCACTAACGGAACTCCCTATGGTAAGCAGATGGCATGCGCGGCCGCGGGAGACAAGAAATATGCTTACCGTCTTGGTAAAATTGCATGTACGGAGGCGGCAGCGCTTGGGATTAACTGGGCGTTTGCACCGGTGGTTGATATTGACAGGAATTATCATAATCCGATTACCAATGTCAGGACTTATGGTGATGATCCGGATACTGTGTATACATATGCAAAAGAATATATGCGTGCCGCAAAAGAATGTAATGTGGCAGTTTCCGTAAAGCATTTTCCCGGCGACGGAGTAGATGAACGGGATCAACATTTGGTTACTTCCGTCAACAGCTTATCAATGGAGGAATGGGATGAAACTTACGGAAAGATATACCGGTGGTTGATTGAAGACGGAGCGCTGACTGTTATGGCAGGGCATATTGCGATGCCGGCGTATCAGGAGCATTATAATCCGCAGACTGCAGGAAGTACGATTCCTGCATCGCTGTCCAGAGAATTATTAAATAACCTGCTGCGGGATAAATTGGGCTTTAACGGTTTGGTTATTACCGATGCAACGCCGATGGTTGGATTCACGTCGGCGATGGCAAGGGAAAAATCCGTACCGCTTGCAATCGAAAGCGGGTGTGATATGTTTCTGTTTAATAAAGATCTGGCGGAAGACTATCAGTTTATGATGGATGGATACAAGAGCGGCGTTCTCTCGGAAAAACGTCTGCTGGAAGCTAACAAAAGGATTCTGGCATTAAAGGCGGCGCTTAAGCTTCATGAGAAGAAAGCAGCGGGAACGCTGGTTCCGCCTGAGGACAGTCTGCAGGTGTTAAAGAGCAGGCAACATGTAGAGTGGGCAAAAGAACTGGCAGACAGATCAATTACACTTGTTAAGGATACACAGAAATTATTGCCTGTCAGTGCAGAGCGGTATCCTAAAGTTCTGCTTGAAATTATGGGAGATTTTCCTTCCAATGAACGTGTTTTAAAGCAGGTAAAGGAAGAACTGGAAAAGAAGAAGTTTCAAGTCTTTGTCTATGAAAAAGAGAATTTCGAAGTAGGCGTTGATAACGTAAAAACTTTTAAGGAAAAATATGATTTGGTTATCTATATCGGTAACGTTGAAAATGCCAGTAACCAGACTACCAATCGATTGAACTGGTACACATTCTGGGGACAGGGTAACAATGTACCATGGTTTGCAAATGAGATTCCGGTTTTATTCATCAGCGTAGCCAATCCGTATCATTTACTGGATGTACCGATGATAAAAACTTATATCAATTGCTATTCCAACAACGAGTATGTGATAGAAGCCGTGGTAGAGAAGATAACCGGTAACAGCGAATTCAAAGGGAAGAACCCTGTAGATCCGTTCTGCGGAAGAAAAGATCTTTCGTATTAACAGGAGCACCTGACAACTATAAAACGAGTGTGGGAAGGATAAGAATATGAGAATAAAACATCTGAGAGTCAATCATTTAGAAAATCCGATAGGGTATGATTTCTCATATCTGACACTTTCTTGGAAAGTAGAAGAGACTGCTGCAAAGTATTCAGATGAGGTGCGGTTAATCATATCTGAGACAGAAGATATGAGTGAGCCTGTTTATGACAGCGGTATTCTGCATGACTTCAGACAGTGCAGGCTGGAAGTGCAGATGAATCTGAAACCACGTACGCGTTATTTTTGGAAGGTTTTTGTTGAAGTACATAATGCGGGACTGCAGCCGGCCGAGATCGCAGAAAGCGAAACTGCATGGTTTGAGACTTCCAAATTAGAAGAGAAGTGGACGGCTGACTGGATTTCGGTGCCGGAAGATAAAACACGGATGCCGGTATTGTATCGCGATTTTGCGGTAGAAGATAAGCTGAAAAAAGCGAGATTATATATTTTTGGTGCCGGGCTTTATGAGGTGGATATCAACGGGACAAAGGCAGGGGATGAATATCTCCTGCCGGGGTATCATTCGTATGATCTGTTAATGGAATATCAGACCTTTGATGTTACCGAAATGTTAGAAAAAGGTGATAACCGGGTCAGTGTTCTTTTGGGAGAGGGTTGGTATAAAGGCAGGTTCGGATTTGACGATGTATATCTGGATCTTTATGGAGACAGGAAGAAATGTATTGCGGAATTACATCTGGAATATGAGTCCGGTAAAACCGCATGTATTATTACGGATGCAAGCTGGAAGGCACAGGAAAGCAATATTCTGGGAAACGGGATTTATGACGGAGAGTGGCAGGATGATACGCTGAGATCAGAGCAGCTTGCCGTTGAAGTATTACAGGATGATAAATCCTTGTTGACGGCCAGAACGAATCCTCCCATCCGGAAGACGGAAGAATTCATTCCGGTTTCGGAAGAAGTGCATCCGGACGGATATTTGTTACTGGATTTTGGCGAGAGCATTACTGGCTGGGTAGAATTTAACGGCATATTAGAGCAGGGACAGCAGGTCAGGCTTCAGTATGGTGAAGTGTTGCAGAACCAAGAATTTTACAGGGAAAATTTAAGGACGGCGAAGGCGGAATTTGTTTATACTTCTGATGGAAAAGAGAAAATTGTTCGTCCTCATTTTACATATTATGGTTTTCGGTATGTCAAAGTGGAAGGCTTGAAGAACAACCAGAAGCTAACTTTCCATGCATATAGGGTTATGTCCGATCTTGAGGAAACCGGAAGTATTGAGACTTCAAATCCTAAAGTTAATAAGCTGTTTGAGAATACGATACGTTCCCAGAAATGCAATTTTCTGGATATTCCGACGGACTGTCCCCAGAGAGACGAGCGCATGGGGTGGACCGGAGATGCGAATATTTTTGCGAACACAGCATGTTTTCATATGGACAGTAACGCATTTTTCAGACATTATGCAAGGAGCCTGTATCTGGAACAAAAATTGATGAACGGCGCGGTTCCGTTCTTCGCACCAAGACCGAAGGTTCCGGTAAGAGAGGATACAAATCCTTTTTATCTGGATGGAGGAGCCTGTATCTGGAGCGATGTTGCGACAATGCTTCCGTGGACTTTATACGGGTATTACGGAGATGTGTCTTTGTTAAGGGAACAGTATCCTATGATGCGGTCATGGGTGGAATATATTCGTATGCGGTCGCAGGAAAATGAAGTGCCTTATCTGTGGCAGAACGATCGGCATTTAGGAGACTGGCTCGCACTGGATAACGGGAATATCCATAATCCGATCGGAAAGACGGACTCCCAGTTACTGGCATCTGCATGCTATTATCAGTCAACGTTGACGGTGGCAAAGGCAGCAGAGGTTCTGGGACTCGAAGAGAAGCGGGAGTATTCGGAACTTGCAGAGCATATCAGGAAAGCATTCAATAAATTTTATTTTACAGAGGAAGGCAGATTGAATATTGAACTGACCCAGACAGCATGTGCATTTCTGTTATCGATCGGACTATATCCGGATAATGCTAAAGAGAATCTCAAGGAAGATTTGAAACAGCTTATAGAGAAAAATAACGGACATCTGAATACGGGATTTGCGGGGACTCCTGTTTTATGTCCTGCATTATCGGAAAATGGATTAAATTCTTTAGCCTACGATTTACTTTTAAATGAAGAGTATCCTGGATGGCTTCACGAGGTGAATCTTGGTGCAACGACAGTTTGGGAGCGCTGGAATTCCTTAGATGAAAATGGTGTGATAAGCGGGACGGGAATGAACAGCTTAAATCATTATGCATACGGAAGCATTGCGGACTGGATGTATCGTTATATGTGCGGATTTCATCCGGATATGGGTAAAGAAGTTAAAATGATAATCAAGCCTATGCCGGATAAGAGATTTTCTTATGCCAAAGGAAAATGGGAATCCGTATTCGGCACGTATATAAGCAATTGGAGCTACAATGAAGAAACCGGATTTCAGTATGATATAGAAATACCATTTAATGCAAATGCAAAAATAGTATTCCCGAACGGCAAGAGCTGCCTGCTGGAATGCGGAACATATTGTTTTGACAATAATGGAGAAAGCCTATGAAAATTGCTGTGTTTGTCGGCGGTATTGCATATGAAGCCCAGAGCCGCCTTATGGAAGGAATCAGAAAATATGCAGATGAAGAAAATATCAACATTTTTGTATTCACCTGCAATGGCGATATGTACAGGCAGTCGGAGTATGGAATCGGGGAATTTCAGATCTTATTTTTACCGGATCTTACGCAATATGACGGAATTATTTTTGCGAGAGATACCATACAGAATGAACAGTTTGCGGCTGAAATCACACGGAAGATCATAGATTCCGGCACGCCTGTCATCAGTATTGAAAGCCATATTCCGGAAATGCCGACATTCCATGTAGATAATCGGGAAGCTATGCGGGGGATTGTATCTCATTTGATAGAAGTGCACGGAGTGCAGGACATCTGCTATTTATCCGGACCGGAGCAGAACTTGGAAAGCGTTGAACGATTAGAAGGCGCTATGGATGCCATAAAGGAGCATGGTTTAACGCTTGGAGAAGATAGGATTCACTATGGTGATTTTTGGATAGACGGCGGCAGAATGCTTGCGGAGCGTCTGATGGAATCCGGTGAGAAACTGCCGGACGCGCTGATCTGTGCCAATGATGATATGGCATTGGGCGCTTATTTAGAGTTTTGCAGTCGTGGCGTTCAGGTGGGCAAAGATATATTAATTACAGGCTTTGACCATACATCGGATGCCTCTAACCTGACACCGAAGATTACAACGGTAGAGAAACCTCAGAGCCAGATTGGTTATGAAGCCTGTAAGGCTCTGGCGGAAGGAAGGCAGACAGCAAGCCGGAAATTTGAGGTGAAATACCACTACAGAGGAAGCTGCGGATGTCAGGAGCACAAAATACGCAATCTTTCGGAAGTACAGTTAAAAAATGTGAGCAATAAGCTTGCAGTCGTCAATATGGCGGAAATTAATAAGAACATGGTATCCGATCTGAATGATTGTGATAATATGCAGGATTTTTATAAATGTTTAAAGGAATATATTGCACAATTGGATTTTGCTTTTGTGTATCTGTGTCTCTGCGAGGATAGCGTGGCGGGAGATACAATCGAGTATGATTATCGGATCAAAGAAGATTATTCCGAGAAAATATATATTCCGGTTGCATATGAAAACGGAAGTTTTACGGAATATCCGTATTTTGAGTGTAAAGAGCTTCTGCCAAAGGAGTGTATGGAAAAGATCGCTAACCGCATGTGTATTGTTGCACCTGTACATTTCAGAAAAAACTGTCTTGGATATCTGGTCATGTGTGGCAGCGAACTTCCGTATAACAGTACGCAGTTTCAAGTATGGCTTATGAATATCTCAAATGCTTTGGAAAGTATGCGTAAACAGGGAGAACTGAAACGGCTGGTAAAGAAACTCAAGGATGTCTGGATGCTGGACAGTTTGACACAGATCTATAACAGGGCCGGTTTTTTTCACTTCGCAGATAAGCTTTTAAAAGAGTGTAAGCAGCATAATACGCCGATCGGTATGTTGTTTGTGGACATCAATAAGCTGAAGCGTGTGAATGACGGGTACGGGCATGAGGAAGGCGATTTCTATATTAAGACGGTAGCAGATTACATGAAAAAGCTCAGGAATGAGGATCAGCTTCTCATGCGTTACGGCGGCGATGAATTTGTAGTTTTGGGGCCGTATACGAAGGGCGATGAATTTGCAGGGCTGACGGAAAACCTGAATCTGCGGCTTGAAGAGTGCAGACGGCAGAATGAGAAACCTTATGAGATGAGCGTGAGTATAGGGTTTCAGTCGGTTTCGATGACACAGGACTTCCAACTGGGCCAGCTTATGAAACAGGCCGATCAGGAAATGTATAGTATGAAGAAAACGCGAGGATGAGGTGAATATGCAAAAGAGTGTATCAATTCGGTTAAAAGTTTTAATCAGTTTGTTAGTCATTTTAGCTGCGGTATTAATCAACACTTTGTTTTCAGATAGTGACTTTAAGAAAATCGAAAAATCCGCATCCCAAATGAATGAAGTTTACATCCGGATTCAGGAGCTGTACGGCAAAGTCGGTAAAAGGGTAGAAACCACACAGAAATATGCCAATATTCTGATAGGCAGTTCCGATGAGGATCTTGCAATTGCCGGAGATATCTATGGGAATCTGGATGCCGAGGTGGAAGCGGTAAAGGGACTGCTTGCGGAATTGAAAACATATTGCGCGATGACGGAAAACGAAGAATTGATAGCAATATTTGAGCAGTACGATATCGGGTGCAATGCTATGCTTAATAGTATGCAGACGGTCAGCGGTCTGAGAAAGGACAATGATTTTGTCGGGGCAAAGATGTATATGGGAACGGATGCCCTGACTGCGATTCTCTCACAGGAGCAAGTATGCGTGGATCTGGAGGAAATCTTTGACCGGTGTATTGCAGAGGCGCAAGTTGATTTGGAAGACCGCATTCAGGCAGCGAACAGGAGTAATTGGGCCGTATCAATCATCTGTATATTAAGCACTGTTATTTCTATTTTCATCATTTACAGGGAAATGCTTCGGCCTATTAAGCAGACAAGCCGGAAAATGCAGCAGATTGCTTTGGAGATATCGGAAGGAAGAGGTGATTTAACCGAAAGGTTTGAGGTGAAGCGCAAAGATGAGATCGGTCAGTTGATGGACAGTATGAATCAATTGTTAGAATCCTTCCGGAAAATTACGCTGAGAATTCAGAAAACCACTACATACATGGAAGAAGCAGCCAATAGAACAGAAGTGCAGTGCGCAGCCTCCAATGATAAAATCACTGATTTGTCGTCAGTGATGGAAGAACTTTCCGCAGGGAGCGAGGAAGTTTCGTCACTGGTCAATCAGATGAAGGGTGAAATGCAGGGGATTTCCGGAGAAACAGATGATATTACGGTGAAGGTGGATGAGGGAACAGAATTCGCGGCCGATTTAAAGGAGAGAGCCGGATACATTCGTATACAAACCACACAGAGCAGACAAAAATCGGAAAAGATGGTTGAGTCGATCAAAGGCACAATGTCGAGAGACATAGAAGAAAGCCGAAGCATTGATAAAGTAAATGAGTTGACAGCAACGATCTTGAGCATCGCCGACCAAACGAATCTGCTGGCATTAAATGCAGCCATTGAAGCGGCAAGGGCGGGAGAATCCGGTAGGGGATTTGCAGTCGTGGCGGAGGAAATTCGCAATCTGGCAGATAACAGTAAGACCAATGTTGCCGCAATACAGGAATTAAACAACAAGGTGATATCTGTTGTACAATCTTTGAGCGCGTGCAGCAAGAAGATGTTGGATTTTGTTGATGCGGATATCATGGAAGATTATAAGAAGTTTGAGACGATGTCAGAGCAGTACTTAAATGATGCAGATAATGTTTCTGGTATTATGAGCAGGATACAAGGCAGTGTTGATTCCATAAACAGGCAGATTTCTTCGGTTGTTCAGAATATCAGCGGGGTCTCATCGTCTGTCGAGGAAAGCGCTTTGGGCATTCAGAGTGTGGCTGGGAATGTCTTGGATCTCTCTGAGGCAACCAACGATATTTATCAGGAAACACGCCAGAATGCGCAGACAGCGGTGGAACTCAAGAAGGTGTCGGAAGGTTTCGTAGTATAAAAAGACATGAAGTTATACTAAGGCGACATAGAACGCCGCCTAAGTATAACTTCATGTCTTCAAGAAAGGAAATGTTCATCATTATTGTTTTGTTCTAATGTCAAAATCTGCTCAGTGATTTTGTTGGCTGCGGAGGTGACGAATATATCCAAATCCTCTCTTGATAGATAGGTGTCATGTTCTACAATATTTGCGACACCCTTTGCATAAAAATCTATAATAAAATGTCTGCGTTCTTCGAAGGCGGTTTCTGAAAAGAAATCCACATATATATTTTTGATATTTTTGTTTTCACGATAAATTCGGAAAGCTTCAAATGATGGATTGGACTTCAGATACATAAAATCTAAATCGTACCAGTCCTTTTTGATTGTCTGCCAGAATAGATCGCGGTCAGAGAAAAATACTGCATTGTATTTTTCTTTTGCGGGGTAGACAATTTCTTCTGCCCAGAGTTTGTCTGTGAGCAAGTGTGTCAGATAACCTAAAAAGAAGAAATATTCTTTCTTTGTGTATGATGAACAGCACTTCGGCGAAAGATATTTTTCAATAAACAGGTTCTCGTGTATATTCTTGATTCCATTGTCATCTATAGAACGAAAATGAGAAATTGACGCATCCGGAATGAAGCCGGTTCCGTCTTCTGCCGGAACGCCGCTGTCGGGTGCGATATTTCCCAGAACAAATTCGTTTATACATTCAATATCCAGTTTACAGTAAAGCTGCCAAGCAACTCTAAGATGAACCATCCATGATGCCATGATATTCTGTACTCCAAATGGGATTTTACTTTAGGGGTGATAAGTTAAATATTGTGTCAATTTATTTCATTTTAAGGTAGCAGTATTTGATAGTCAATAAGAGATTTTAATGAAAATTTGATAGAAATATGAGTGCTATTGTGGTATTCTGTTAACGGTATAAATCGGTAGCTGTGGAGGAGAGTATGCTGTATCACGGAACATCTATAGGTGGATTAAGTATCATTAAAGCAAATGCAAAATCTCATACGTCAGAAAAGACGGTTGCTTATTTTACCGAGGACAGATGTTACGCTTTGGTTTGCTGCCGAACCAGAGCTGAAAACTTTGTCACTATGGGGCTGCGCAGGGACGGTAAACAGCATTATTTCGAGAGATTCCCAGACCAGCTAAAAATACTTTACGGCGGTAAACGTGGATACATTTACACTGTCGTTGCGGCAGATGGCTTGATAAACACAAAGGGACATACTTGGGAGAGCGAGACCGACGTATCCGTACACCAGTATGAGATTGTGGATGACATCTATGCTGAGATATTGGAAGAAGAAAAAATCGGCAACATTGTTATTCACAGATATTTAGAAATTGACCCTGTTGAGCAGCAACAGCATGCAAACTACATTAAGGAACACATTAATGACCAAGGCGAGGAAATGAGACAGTTTTATCTGACTCACTTTTCCTCACTATGGGATTAAGTTAATATCTTCACTGAAAGTCTATACAGGGTATATCTTCTGCGCAATCAGCGTATCCATACAGTGCTTATGTGGTATGCCGCCGCTGTTGCAATCGAAGATTTCTTCTTTACAGGTATGGAACATCCAGTCGTGATAATATTCGAATAATTCCCCCGAATGCCAAGGTTTTCTTTGATTCTCATCCCGCGTACTGTCAGGGGCACGCGTAATAAAAGGTTTTTTGACAAATACATTCAGCGCGTTTATGCCGGAATCTGTGGTATGCGCTTTTAAACTGTCACATAATTCTTTTCGTTCGTTCTCAGGAAGAAAATGAAACACTCCGCTGCTGAAAATGATGTCATACTCGGTATCCGGGCGGTAAACAAGTAGATCGGCCTTGAAAAAGTGCACATCGACTTTATTGTGTTCTGCGAGCTTTTTTGCCTTCTCAATTCCCTGTTCGGATATATCAAACGCAGTCACGTCATAGCCGCATTTGGCAAAGAAAACGGCGTCCTTCCCCTCACCGCAGCCGATATCCAGCACACGGTAGGGCTTAATGGGCGGGAGAATTTTCATGATATCGTAACAGATACGGTTCGGCATGAGTCCCCAATAATAGCCTTCCGTATCGTATCGTCTGTCATAATCCGTTACCACGCTGCTGTAGCCGAGCAGTGCATCGACGGTTGTATTCAGTGCGGCAGCCAGTTTCGGAAGTGTCTGGATGTCGGGGTATGCTGTGCCATTTTCCCATTTGGATACCGCCTGAAAAGATATATTGAGAGTTTGTGCAAGCTGATTCTGGGTGAGCCCCAGTTCCTTGCGCCTTTTGCTGATTACTGTTCCGGTTTTTAAATCATCCATTTTACGGTGTCCTTTCTATATACAATTATTTACGCTTGATTTATTCCCGCGGGTAGCAAGCAGGGCAGATGTGCTTGCACGATTGCTGCTTGTGATATCTTTAGCATAGTGTAGGGACAGAAGATTTGCAATAACGCATGAAGTGAGTACGGGGTGGTAATTCACCTGATGGTTGAGTCTTATCGGGGAGTGACTATGCAGATTGGTAGAAAGCATAAAGCCTGCAGTGAGTAAAAGCTTCTGGAAAATGAGTCATAAAGTAAGGCGATAGTAGCAGCAAGCTTCGTGCATAGTATTTGTCATATATGTATATAATAAAGTGTACACTGTTGACAAAGTGTACGCTTTTGCTATAATGGAGGTGCAAAGGAGATGATCGATATGTTGATGGAGCAAGCTACAGCCGTAAGAAAAGAGTGGAGCGCTGTCTGCGACAGTGTGATTCATGATAAACCCAAGTTTATAAAACGGACAAGAGATAAAATGTGGTTTTCAAATTTGGAAATTATGGAAGTTATTTTGTCTGCATACCATTTTACGGCAACAAAGTTTGTAGAAGATGACCAGACAGTTACCTTATCTCTTAACGAAATTGACCTTATAGAAAATGGGAATGATGAAAATGAGGCACGTCTGAAACTTGGTAATTCTATATTGGAATATTCTATGGAATATTATAATGAATATGAGACGTATTCCCATAGTCCAAACAGGAGGGAACATATTCCTTATATTTTTAAGGCATTAATCATAGATGATCCCAAAGAGATAGGAGATATGCTGCAATGCCAAGATGGAAAGAACTAAAGAGATTTTGTGAAAGAGACGGGTGGGAGCTATACAAAGATACAGACCATTATTTTTATCGAAAGACGGATGATGATGGAAAGATACGAATGACAAAAGTTTCTAAAGGTTCCGGTGAAATACATAGCCACATGTGGCGAGAAATATTGAAGAAACAATTGCAAGTTACGCAGGAATATTTTAATAGTAAAATATAGTTGATTTTTGCAAAGGCTTTACGGGTGTTGGCGAAAAAAATGATTGAACAAGCGGGCAAGGAAACTGGTTGATGAAATTCCTTGTGTTGCAGAGAGAAAATAGTAAATATAAGTGTATAGGGGTGATACGATGAACATATGCTTAGGGAACAGGACTGCTGATACTGTCAGAATCTATTTTGAGAAAGCTAAACAACCAGAGATCAAAGCAGTATTACCGCAAAAAGCCCAGACTGTAGAAGAAGCTCTGGAGGATTATAGAAAAACATTACTTTCAAATGCAAAAAGTTACGGAAAAATAATTATAGCAGATGGTGATTATATTGGCGATATTTGGTGTTATTGCATTGATGTAAATGAAGAGCCAAATGCCATGCTGAGCTTCTGCATTTTTGAAAAGGCATATTGGTCACAAGGAATTGCAACAGAGGCTGTGGCTTTGTTTTTGCAAGAAGTACATAATAAATATGAACTTAACACGATTGGCGCCTTTGCCTTCGCGGATAATTTTGCATCAATACGAGTCCTCGAAAAAAACGGGTTTACTGTGTTAGAGGAATTTTCGGAAGATGGAAGAGATTCTAAGTATCTTCAGTTTACAGCATTGCGGGAGTGAGATTAGGTTGATTTGACAAATGATTATACACATCGGCAAAAGGTTTATATGAAATAGCAGGAAGCATCTTGACAACAGGAAGGAAGATGTAATATAAAATATAGGTAAGAAATAATCACAGACGTTGAAGAAGACAGTATCTGATTTCTCAAAGGCACAGCGAGCCGGTGATGGTGGAAGACCGGTGCGAGTAGGGGATCAGGGAAGATCACTTCCGAGTTTCAGACCGAACCTTTCTTAAGCGGAAATAAGTAGGGAATGACGGCCTCCCGCCGTTATCGGGAACCGTATAGCTATTCTATTTAAGATGGCAGTACGTCGTAACAGGTGGTATTACGAGCACATTGACCTCGTCCTTTTACGGGATGAGGTCTTTTTTTCGCGAATAAGCAGAGTCAGAAGTCATACGATTTAGGTATCATGCTTGCATGAATGACTGAGCTGGAGGGCTTATGACGAGCAACGCGAGTGAGGAATGCGGAGCATTTCGAGCTGCTTATTCGCACTTAGGACAGGAAAGATAGAAAGGAGCGCACCATGTATCAAAAAGTTGACACAAGTTTAAATTTCGTAGACAGAGAGAAGGAAGTCTGCCGGTTCTGGAAAGACAATGATATTTTCCGGAAGAGTATGGATTCCCGCAAGGAGGGAGGGACATACACATTCTATGACGGACCGCCGACGGCAAACGGCAAGCCCCATATCGGGCACGTGCTGACCCGTGTTATCAAAGATATGATTCCCAGATACCGCACCATGAAGGGATGTATGGTTCCCCGTAAAGCGGGATGGGATACCCACGGACTGCCGGTTGAACTGGAAGTGGAGAGACTTCTGGGTCTGGACGGTAAGGAGCAGATCGAAGAGTACGGGTTAGACCCTTTTATCAGCAAATGTAAGGAATCTGTCTGGAAGTATAAGGGCATGTGGGAGGATTTCTCTGATACAGTCGGTTTCTGGGCGGATATGGACGATCCCTATGTAACTTATCATGACGACTTTATTGAGTCCGAATGGTGGGCGCTGAAACAGATCTGGGATAAAGGCTTATTGTATAAGGGCTTTAAGATCGTACCCTACTGCCCGCGCTGCGGCACCCCGCTCTCTTCCCACGAGGTTGCACAGGGGTATAAAGCAGTAAAAGAGCGTTCCGCAGTGGTGCGCTTCAAAGTGGTAGGAGAGGACGCTTATTTCCTCGCATGGACGACCACACCGTGGACACTTCCTTCCAATGTGGCGCTCTGTGTGAATCCGAATGAGACTTATGTCAAGGTTAAAGCGGCGGACGGCTGCACTTACTATATGGCGCAGGCGCTTTTAGATAATGTATTAGGAAAATTGGCTGAAGAAGGCAAGCCCGCCTATGAAGTTCTGGAGACTTATGTAGGAACGGATTTGGAGTATAAAGAGTACGAGCCTCTTTTTGCCTGCGCAGGCGAGTCGGCGGCGAAACAGAAGAAGAAAGCGCATTTCGTGACATGCGATAACTACGTTACGATGACGGACGGTACAGGTATCGTTCATATTGCACCTGCATTCGGTGAGGACGATGCGCAGGTAGGACGCAAGTATGACCTGCCTTTCGTACAGTTCGTAGACGGCAAGGGTGAGATGACACAGGAGACGCCCTACGCAGGATTGTTCGTAAAGAAAGCCGATCCGGAGATCTTAAAGGATTTAGATAAAGAGGGCAAGCTGTTTGACGCGCCGAAGTTCGAGCATGACTATCCGTTCTGCTGGCGATGCGACACACCGCTGATCTATTATGCCCGTGAATCGTGGTTTATCAAGATGACGGCGGTGAGAGACGATCTGGTACGCAACAACAAGACTGTCAATTGGATTCCGAAGTCCATCGGTGAGGGACGTTTCGGCAACTGGCTTGAGAATATTCAGGACTGGGGTATTTCCCGTAACCGTTACTGGGGTACGCCCTTAAATGTGTGGGAATGTGAAGAGTGCGGCCACATGGAGTCCATTGGTTCCCGTGAGGAACTTGAGAAGATGTCCGGCAATCCGGCGGCGCAGACGGTAGAACTCCACAGACCGTATATTGATGAGATCACAATTACCTGCCCGGACTGTGGCAAGACCATGAAGCGTGTGCCGGAGGTAATTGACTGCTGGTTCGATTCCGGTGCCATGCCTTTTGCACAGCACCATTATCCTTTCGAGAATAAAGAGTTATTTGAACAACAGTTCCCGGCACAGTTCATCTCTGAGGCTGTGGATCAGACCCGCGGATGGTTCTATTCACTGATGGCGGAATCGACGCTGCTGTTCAACTGTGCGCCTTTTGAAAATGTTATCGTTATGGGGCATGTGCAGGACGAGAACGGACAGAAGATGAGTAAATCCAAGGGAAATGCGGTAGATCCTTTCGAGGCGCTTGAAACCTACGGCGCAGATGCGATCCGCTGGTATTTCTATATCAATTCCGCACCATGGCTTCCGAACCGTTTCCACGGCAAGGCAGTGCAGGAGGGACAGCGTAAGTTCCTGGGTACGTTGTGGAATACCTACGCATTTTTCGTGCTGTATGCGAATATCGACAACTTCGATGCGACCAAGTACAGCTTAGAGTATGATAAACTTCCGGTCATGGATAAATGGCTGTTATCCAAACTCAATACAGTCATANGTGAAGTGGACACCAATCTGGACAANTACNGGATTCCGGAGGCGGCNCGTGCCTTGGACGAGTTCGTNGACGAGATGAGTAACTGGTATGTGAGAAGAAGNCGTGAACGTTTCTGGGCGAANGGCATGGAGCAGGATAAGATCAATGCTTACATGACATTGTATACGGCGTTAGTTACGATCTGCAAATGTGCCGCACCGATGATTCCGTTTATGACAGAGGAGATTTATCTGAACCTTGTGCGGAGCGTNGATGAGAGCGCNCCGGAAAGTATCCATCTGTGCGACTTCCCTGTNTCGGATGANAAGATGATCGACAAGCAGCTTGAGGATGACATGGAAGAGGTGCTTAAGATTGTTGTCATGGGACGTGCGGCGCGTAATACGGCAAATATCAAGAACCGTCAGCCCATCGGCACCATGTTTGTCAAGGCGGANCATACGCTCGGTGAATTTTATCAGGACATCATCAAGGATGAGTTGAATGTGAAGAAAATTGAGTTCAGCGATGANGTGTCTGCTTTCACAAGCTACAGCTTCAAACCGCAGCTTAAGACCGTAGGACCTAAATACGGCAAACAGCTTAACGGCATCAGAGCATATTTGAGCGANGTGGACGGCACCAAGGCGATGGATGAGCTTAAGGCGCAGGGCGCANTGAAATTNGATGTGGACGGTGTGGAGATNGNGCTGGCGGAGGAAGATCTGCTCATCGAGACAGCNCAGAAGGACGGCTATGTGTCCGAGGCTGATAACAGCGTTACCGTTGTGCTTGACACGAACCTGTCCGAAGAGCTGATCGAGGAAGGCTTTGTCTACGAGGTGATCAGTAAGATCCAGACCATGCGTAAGGATGCAGGTTTTGAGGTGATGGATCACATCAAAGTCTCTATCAACGGCAATGACAAGGTGGCTGGGCTCGTGCAGAAGAATGCAGAGGCGATTTCCGGTAAAGTGCTGGCGGAGGCGATTGTGACCGAGGAAGCATTGGCAGTTGCCAAAGAATGGAATGTCAATGGGGAGAAGGTTACGATCGGTGTAGAGAAAGTGTAGAAGCATATTTTGCATTAATATTTCTGACAATTTAAGCATATTGCGTATAGTCAAAAACAGAAATACAAGATATAATAATAGAATGGAGTTAAGACAGACATTGTTTTTCAGATCCAAGAGCAAACGAGGAGGCATACAAATGGCAAAGAAAGCTGTAACAACAACCTTTGATACAGAGCTTTTTAAGAGGAGTGTTCTGTATAATATCAGGACGCTTTACAGAAAGACACTTGAGGAAGCAACAGATCAGCAGATTTTCCAGGCGGTATCCTATGCGATTAAGGATGCAGTCGTGGATCAGTGGCTGACGACACAGAAGGAATACGACAAGCAGGATCCTAAGATGGTATACTACTTATCCATGGAGTTCCTGATGGGGCGTGCCCTCGGCAATAATATTATCAACCTGCAGGCGTATAAGGCTGTAGAAGAGGCGCTTGAGGAGNTGGGNATCGATATTAACGTGGTGGANGATCAGGAACCCGACGCAGCGCTCGGAAACGGCGGTTTAGGACGTCTTGCTGCCTGCTTCTTAGACTCTCTGGCAACTTTGGGATATGCGGCTTACGGCTGCGGTATCCGNTANCGTTACGGTATGTTTAAGCAGGAGATNCGGGACGGTTATCAGNTAGAAGNNCCGGANAACTGGCTTAAGGACGGTAATCCTTTTGANCTGAGAAGACCGGAGTANGCNAANGAAGTNAAATTCGGCGGATATGTGAACGTCTATGTGGANGAGAACGGCAGAAGTAATTTCAGACAGGAAGGNTATCAGGTAGTACGTGCNATTCCTTATGATCTGCCNGTAGTAGGCTACGGNAACGGTATCGTTAATACGCTTCGTATCTGGGATGCGGAGCCTGTAGAGTGCTTCCAGCTTGATTCTTTTGATAAAGGAGATTACCAGAGAGCNGTAGAACAGGAGAATCTGGCGAGAAATATNGTGGAGGTGTTATATCCTAACGATAANCATTATGCCGGNAAAGAGCTGCGCTTAAAACAGCAGTACTTCTTCATCTCGGCATCCGTACAGGAAGCCGTAGCGAAATATATGAGGAAGCATAAAGATATCAGAAAATTCTATGAGAAAGTTACGTTCCAGCTGAATGATACCCATCCTACGGTTGCGATCGCGGANCTGATGCGTATCCTTATGGATGAGCANTATCTGACATGGGATGAGGCGTGGGAAGTAACGACTAAGACCTGTGCATATACCAATCATACGATTATGTCCGAGGCGCTTGAGAAATGGCCTATNGAGCTTTTCTCCAGATTGCTGCCCCGTGTTTACCAGATCGTGGAGGAGATCAACCGCAGATTTGTGGCACAGATNGAGCAGAAATATCCGGGNAANCATGATAAAGTGCGCAAGATGGCGATTATTTANGACGGACAGGTGAAGATGGCACANCTTGCTATCGCGGCGGGCTACTCTGTCAACGGTGTGGCAAGACTGCATACGGAGATCTTAAAGAATCAGGAATTAAANGACTTCTACGAGATGATGCCGGAGAAGTTCAACAACAAGACNAANGGTATCACNCAGAGACGNTTCCTGTTACANGCGAATCCGCTTCTGGCTGACTGGGTTACGGCNCATGTGGGTAATGACTGGATCACCGACCTGCCGCAGATCGGCAGATTNAAGATATACGCGGACGATGAGAAGGCACAGCAGGAGTTCATGAATATTAAACATCAGAANAAGGTTCGTCTCGCGGAATACATTTTCGAACATAACGGNGTGGAGGTTGACCCTCGCTCCATCTTCGATGTACAGGTNAAGAGACTGCATGAATATAAGCGTCAGCTTCTGAATATCCTGCATGTGATGTATCTGTACAATGAGTTGAAAGAGCATCCGGATATGGAATTCTATCCGAGAACCTTTATCTTCGGAGCNAAAGCGGCAGCAGGNTACCGCAATGCGAANCTGACNATCAAGCTGATCAATTCCGTAGCCGATGTGGTAAATAACGATCCGGCGATTAACGGCAAGATCAAAGTNGTCTTTATTGAGAACTACAGAGTATCCAATGCGGAGATCATCTTCGCGGCGGCTGATGTATCCGAGCAGATTTCCACTGCNAGTAAGGAGGCTTCCGGTACAGGNAACATGAAGTTCATGTTNAANGGTGCATTGACCATCGGAACCATGGACGGTGCNAANGTGGAGATCGTGGAGGAAGTCGGAGAAGAGAATGCNTTTATCTTCGGCTTAAGTTCCGACGAAGTTATCCGNTANGAGAACTACGGCGGCTATCATCCCACAGAGATCTTCAACAATGATCCTGANGTGCGNAAAGTCCTGATGCAGTTGATCAACGGTACTTATGCACCCAACGATCCGGATCTGTTCAGACCGCTGTACAATTCTCTGNTGAANACACAGAGCACCGCTAAGGCGGATACCTACTTTATCCTGAAGGATTTCAAGGCTTATGCCGAGGCACAGAAGAAGGTAGAAGCGGCATACANGAACGAGAGCGGCTGGGCNAAGAGCGCGATCTTAAATGTGGCNTGCTCCGGNAAGTTCACNTCCGACAGAACCATTCAGGAGTATGTGGATGATATCTGGAAGCTGGATAAGGTAGTGCTTCCGAAAGAGCCGGTTGTGACCGATAAGAAATCCATAAAGAAATAGTTGACAGTATAATGAGAACTGCCGTCCTTTGGGGCGGCAGTTTTTTTGGAAAAATTCACAGCAAATCTCGCAATGGAGGGAAGCTCGTTTTACTATAGAAAGAAAAATGTATATNGAATAAAATTGACATTAATGTAAAAAAATTTAAATAAAGTCTTGCTCTATAATATAGAAAAATATAAAATGAAATTGATTAAAAATGTCAAATATGTCAAAAATATTCAATGAAGGAGTTTCGACGTGGAGATTAAGAGAGATAAATATTTAAATGACCTGATTGACAGAATGAATAACGGAATGATCAAAGTTGTGACAGGTATCAGGAGATGTGGGAAATCATACTTAATCTTTAATATTTTTAAAGATTATCTGTTGGCTCAGGGCGTTCCGGAATCGCATATCATTGCGATTGAGCTGGATCAAAGAAAAGATAAGAAATATAGGGACCCGGATATTATTTTGGATTATATTGAATCATGTATCACGGATAGGGAACAGTATTATATTTTGTTGGATGAAGTACAGATGTTAAGGGAATTCGAAGAAGTGTTAAATTCCCTGCTTCATATCAGAAATGCGGATATATATGTAACCGGCAGCAATTCTAAATTCTTATCAAAGGATGTCATCACTGAATTTCGAGGCAGGGGTGATGAGGTCCATATCTACCCGTTGACTTTTAGAGAGTTTATGCAAGTCTATGAGGGGGATATGTATCATGGGTGGGCGGAGTATTCTATTTATGGCGGGCTGCCCCTTACTGTATCAATGAAGACGGAAGAGCAGAAAATACTTTATTTGACAAAACTATTTGACGAAACATATTTAAGAGACATCATCGAGAGACATCGCATAGAGAAGACTCAGGAATTGGAGGATTTAGTTAATGTTCTGGCTTCGGCTATTGGTTCTCTTACAAATGTACCTAAGATCGAAGCGACATTTAGAAGTGTGATCAGGTCAGATATCAGCGGAAATACAATCAGGCAGTATATAGAGTATTTGGAAGACGCTTTCGTGATCAATAAGGCGAATCGCTATGATGTCAAGGGTAGAAAGTATATCGGAACGCCTGCCAAATATTATTTTGAGGATGTAGGGCTCAGAAACGCAAGATTAGGTTTCAGACAGATTGAAGAAACACATATAATGGAGAATATCATATACAATGAATTGCGAAGCAGAGGCTACTCTGTAGATGTAGGCATTGTGGAAAAGAGAGGTGTAAACGAAGAAGGGAAAGCAGAAAGAAAGCAGCTGGAGATCGATTTTGTGGCAAATCTGGGAAGTAAGCGCTATTATATTCAGTCGGCATTCAGTATGCCGACTGAAGAGAAGCGGCTGCAGGAAAAGGCTTCTCTTATTCGTGTAAATGATTCCTTTAAGAAAATCATCATTGTGAAGGATGTCGTAAACGTTACAAGAGATGAAATCGGCATTACGACAATGAGCATTTATGATTTCCTCTTGAAAGAGAATAGTCTGGAACTTTAAAAGTCCTCAAAACTAACTGTTTGGCTAGTGGACTTAACGCGAAAAGTAGCGTAAAACGGGCAGAAACGGGCAGAACCCTTAAATTCAAAATTGACAATCCGCCAGCATTCGTGTTATAGTTAGCATATTCATAAAGAAATATAAGCAGAAAGGTGGCTTTAGCGTGGGAATTTTTATTCGTTGTGCTCGCACCCGCAGACAGGGGCAGTAGAAAAGCAGATATATAGTCTCATGTAAATGGGATTTTTTTGCGTGCGAATAAAAATTGTCATATGCCAACCGACAGATGTGACATAAGTGTCAGATCTGAGCTGTTTGCCTTATTGCATCGTTTTAGCAGGAAAATTCTGTTTCGGGAATTGTGCCTGCTTTTTTATTGTCCTTTCTTTGAGGTAAAGATTCGGTTTAGACCGGATTGCGGAGTACACAATAAGAAGGAGGCACGCTATGCAACAAGGCAGGAGGCAGCGGAAATATAATAATGTCAAAAATACATCCGAAAAAACTTTATATGTAGCAAATATCTCGCATCAAAATTTATCGGATTCACAGAATTTTATAACGAACGGGAAACTGATTCACAGGATCATAAAACTCGCAGACTTTTGTGTAAATGATACGGTTCTTGAGATCGGAACCGGTAAGGGGCATTTGACGGAGGTTCTGTGCCGGAAAGCCGGTACGGTCTGTTCGGTGGAGATTGACCGGAAACTGTATGAGAGCGCGGGTAAACGGCTTGCGCAGTATTCTAACTTAAAACTGATATACGGAGATTTTCTGAAATATGATTTGCCGTCAAAGAGCGATTACAAGGTTTTCGCCAATATACCTTATTTCATTACGACACAGATTATCGAGAAACTGACGCAGGCGCCAAATCCGCCTACGGACATCTGGCTGGTGATGGAGAAAGGGGCGGCGAAACGGTTTATGGGGATTCCGAAAGAGACGAAGAAATCTCTGTTACTTAAGGTCGGTTGGGATATGAAGATCATGTATTATTTTCGCAGAGAAGATTTTCATCCGATGCCGGGAGTGGATTCTGTTCTTGTGCATTTTACGAGGAAGGCAATGCCGGATCTAGGCAGAGACGAATACTATGAATTTCAGAAATTCATTGAACGGTCGATGAAATACGGTATATGTGGTAAAGGCGGACCGCTTACCAAAAAGCAGGTGGCGGTGGCGTTGAAACAGGCAGGACTGCCCCACGCTCATGAAGACGGGGTCACGCTTTACATCCAGTGGCTCTGCTTGTTCCGATGTTATCGGAAAATGGGAAAGAATAGAAAATAGGTGAATTTATAAAAACATAATTGCGTTGATAGTTGTTGCGAAAAAGAGGGTATGATAAAATGGTAATACGAATAGGCATTAGGTTGTTTTGTCAGTTATGCAGATATGAATCTGATTGATGAAAGATGTGTGAAAATTATATGACATGTAATGGGAAAATGAAAGGAATTTTTAATATATGGAAAAAGCATTTTTAGTAGGAGTAAACTTAAACGACGGAGAGGATTATCTGCTCTCTTTAGAAGAACTGGAAGCACTGGCGCAGGCCTGCGATATGGAAGTGGTGGGCGTGGCAGAGCAGACGCTTCCGGAAGTGCACAAGGCATTTTATATCGGTACAGGTAAAGTGGAAGAAGTGAAGGAACTGGCACTAGAATGTGACGCAGATGTCATAATATTCGACAATTCTCTTTCGCCGATGCAGCTTCGCAATCTACAGGAACGTCTGGATAAACCGGTTCTGGACAGAAGTACATTGATCCTTGACATCTTTGCGAGCCGGGCAAGGTCGAGGGAGGCGAAGCTGCAGGTAGAGGTGGCAAGGCTGCAGTACATGCTGCCCAGGCTGGTAGGGCTTCATGCGGCACTGAGCAGACAGGGTGGCGGCAGCGGAGCCTTGAGCAATAAGGGTGCCGGGGAGAAGAAGCTGGAGCTGGACAGGCGTGTGTTGGAACACCGTTTGACGGAGCTGCGCAGAGAGCTGAAGGACGTAAGCGGGGAGCGCATGACACAGCGCAAACGCCGTGCGGGATCGGGTATGCCCAGAGTTGCATTGGTGGGATATACCAACGCCGGCAAATCCACCTTGATGAACGCGATGCTGGACTTATACGGAAGTGACGAAATCGACGTAGAAGAGAAGAAGGTGATGGAGAAGGATATGCTTTTTGCCACGCTGGATACCACGGTGCGCAAGATCGAGCCCGGGAATCATCATGCATTTCTGCTGTCAGATACAGTCGGATTTATTCATAAGCTGCCGCACCATCTGGTGGAGGCTTTTCACTCTACGCTGGAGGAAGCGAGAGAAGCGGATATTCTTCTGCAGGTGGTAGATTACAGTGATCCACACTACAGGGAGCAGATCGCGGTTACGAACCAGACATTGAAGGAACTCGGTGCGGACGGCATTCCCATGCTCTATGTATACAATAAGAGTGATCTTGTTATGCCGGACGACATACCGGGGCTGGCGGGCGTCGAGCCGGAGCAGATGAAGTCGCAGCTTCCCATTATGTCGGAGAGTAGCATCTATCTGTCTGCGAAGGACCGGATCGGTATGGAAGAATTGATCCGCCTGATCGAGAAGAAGCTGTCCGGCGGTTACAGAGAGTGCACGCTGTGTATTCCTTACACGGACGGAAGGGCGGTATCTTATCTCAATGAGCATGCGGTAGTGTATGAGACGGAGTATCTGGAAGACGGAGTGAGGCTGCGGGTGAATTGCAGGGTGGAGGATTATGGGTATTATGAGAGGTATGTTGTGGAGGATAAAGTATCTTGCTGACAATCTTGAAACACGGTATGGTATTGCAGTATGAAGATGGCAATGTGTAGAGGATAGGAGAAAACAGAAGCTGAGGAACGGCCATGGGTAAACATATAGAGAAAATTGTTTTTATTGTGTGTGGTGTTTGCACGCTTTTACTGGTATTGAAAATTGGTCCTAAAGTAATTGGTTTTGTTCGATTACTCGTAGAAAAACCAACGTTGAGTTATTATGAGATGACGGAACGGGAGCGGGAGTTCTTAAAAGAGGAAAGTGATTATCAGGAAGAAGATGCTAAAAGATATGATGAGGGAATGTTATATTCGTCTGAGATAAAAGAGGTAAAGTGGGTACGGCAGTTATACGCAGACCTCGAGGAAAGGTATCCGGGATATCAGTTTCGGATTACGTGGAAGACGCATACGGGTCTGTTCGGTCCGTTAGGGTATTATGTGTATTATCTGGAGGAGGAGATTACGGGGCGTGAGTTTAATGCTTATGTGTATTACGACAATCAGGGAGACTATGACTATGAGGAGGATTATTTTTACGGTTATTTCGTGGAGGAAGAGTATGCGGAGTATATAGGGGAGCTTCTGAAAGAGAAAGGGGTAGAAAAGATTGTCAGAACAGGAGGAGTGATGAGCACTGTTATGGGAAAAGAGTG
The DNA here is from genome assembly GCA_014804485.1 of Lachnospiraceae bacterium. Taxonomy (GTDB): domain Bacteria; phylum Bacillota; class Clostridia; order Lachnospirales; family Lachnospiraceae; genus UBA3282. The sequence goes on along the minus strand of JAAUZT010000027.1, from coordinate 14,686 downwards.
TGACAGCACCATTACAGTAGAGGAGATAGTGAACGGAAACATTGATTTGGAAAAAATATCACCAGTGGTTCATATTTATTTGATTGCAAAAGGAATGTCAGAAGAAGAATGCAAAAAATATAGTAGAGAAGTACAAAATGTATTGGAGGAAATAAATCTTGCAGGTTCATATGGGATATATTGTTGCGACATGACGCAGGAGGAAATAATATCCTCGGAGAGAGAAGATATGGTATGGGTGTATGTGCGCCATTGTCAGTCATGGAACTGGGGAAAAGAAGAGGAAGAATAATGGGCGATAGCAATGAAGAAGGACACGTAGAAAACGGAAGTTGTGGTGCAATCATGAGGAAATATATAGAAAAAATTGTTTTTATTGTGTGTGGTGTTTGCACGCTTTTACTGGTGTTGAAAATTGGTCCTAAAGTAATTGATATTGTTCGACTACTCGTAGAAAAACCAACGTTGGTTTATTACGAGATGACGGAACGGGAGCGGGAATTTCTAAGATCAGAAAGCGACTATCAGGAAGCGGATGTTAAGAGATATGACGAGGGTATGTTATATTCATTCGAAGTGAAAGAGGTGGAATGGTTGCGACAGTTATATGCCGATCTTGAGGAAAGATATCCAGGCTATCAGTTCACTGTATCTTATAAGACACACGATGATCTGTTTGGACCAAACGGGTATTATAAATATTATACGGAGGAAGAAATTACAGGGCGAACATTTTACACGTATATTTTTTATGACGACCAAGGAGATTATGAACATGAACAGGATAGCTTTTACGGGTATTTTATTGAGGATGAATATGCGGAATATCTAAAAGAACAGTTAGAGAAAAGACAGATAGAGGATGTTGTGAAGGTGGAGGTCAGAATGCCATACTCAATGGGAAAAGAATGTAACAGCAGCATGACTATTGAGGATATCATAAACGAAGACATACGAGTTTCATCTCAGTTTAAAATATACATATATGCAAGGGGAGTAACAGAAGAAGAGTGTAAAATGCATGCCGAGTCACTGCAGATGGAACTTGAGAATATAAATTTGTATGGTACATATGATATATACTATTGTGATATGGAAGAAGAGGAAATCTTATTTGCTGAAACAGGCTTTGAGTTTACATACATAAGCAGAAGTGAATCGTGGAATTGGAGTAAGGAAGATGGAGAATAGTAGACGGAGACTCTGGTGCAAATACAAGAGGATCGTGCGGGCGGAGTTCTGGCAGTAAGAGAAATTGTAGGCGACAATACCCCCTGATATGACGATGACAGCTGTGAAGGAAGGCATGGAGAAAACAAAGGAACAGGTAAGAGGCAGATACGTGTCGGGAAGGAGAGAATGAGTGAAAAAGAGAACAAAAGTATTTCGTGTCATATTGTATGTGTTGCTTGCGCTGGTAATCGCGAGAATAGCATACTTTAAATATGATTTAATGCCGAAATATTATAAACTGACAGACAAAGAGAGGGAATTCTTGGATTGGTACAACTACTATTATGGGATTCCGGCACCAAAACGATTTATTAAAGAAATGTTGTATAAAGACGAAATCAGGCAGATAGAATGGCTACGGCGCCTATATGCAGACCTTGAGGAACGGTATCCGGGGTATCAGTTCTATATTTCAGGAAAGAAGGATCCGGGGATGTTCGGGGCAGCAGGGTATTCCGAGTATTATACAGAAGAAGAAACCACAGGGCGGGACTTCGATACACATGTGTACTTCAAAGACGGAGATTATGCCTATGAGGAGGACAACTTTTACCGGTATTTTGTAGAGGAAGAGTATGCGGAGTATGTCGGAGGACTCCTAAAGGAGAAAGGGGTAGATAAGGTAGTCAAAACAGGAGGGGCGATGTCAACTGTTATGGGAAAAGAGTGTGACAGCACTATTACGGTTGAGGAGATTGTGAACAAATATATAGAAGAGATGTCACCTTCTGTATGGATTTTTTTGGAAGCAAAAGGAATGACGGAAGAAGAATGCGCGGAATATGCGAAATGGGTACAGGAGAAACTTGAAGAGATCAATCTCAGGGGTACATATAGCATATATTTTTGCGATATGACAGGGGAAGAGATAGTATCTTCTGAGATGGAAGATATGATATTCATATATATACATCGTTGCCAGTCATGGAACTGGGGAAAAGAGGAGGAAGAATAATGGAAGATGAGACAGCTTCTGTCAGATTTTCTACATACTAATATAATAGGGCAGGAACTAGTACAGGGGTGTTCATATATTAAACTGACAACGCCCCGATGTGTTGTGTTTTATAATGAGGAGAAGGATTCACCGGAAGAAAGTGTGTTGAAATTGTCGGATGCTTTTGCAAATCGGCCGGAGGCGCTGGGAATGTTGCTGGAAGAAGTTGATTTATGAGAAAAGATATTAAAAATCCCCTATCGTCTTGCACGCCTCAACTATATCTTATATAATAAGTTTCGGGCGCAGCGTTTCACAGAACGCTTCGGAATGGAGGACAAAGTATGATTAAATTATCAGAAGGGGGCGCGTATCTGCTCCACGGAACCGAGATCGTTCCTGACGGTGCAGAGGCGGCAGCACAGATTAAGAGCAGGACAGGCATGGAGGTATCTAAGGAAGAAGCTGCGAAGAATACGATGGCTTACGGTATTCTGCAGGAACACAATACCTCCGGCAATATGGAGAAATTAAAGATTAAATTCGATAAACTGACGTCTCATGATATCACTTTCGTGGGAATCATCCAGACGGCGCGGGCTTCGGGACTTCAGAAATTTCCGATTCCTTATGTGCTGACCAACTGCCATAACTCTTTGTGCGCGGTGGGCGGTACGATCAATGAGGATGACCACATGTTTGGATTGACCTGTGCGAAGAAATACGGCGGTGTCTATGTGCCTCCTCATCAGGCAGTTATTCATCAGTACGCCAGAGAGATGTTAGCAGGCGGCGGCAGGATGATCTTAGGTTCCGATTCACACACCCGTTATGGTGCGCTTGGTACGATGGCCATGGGTGAGGGCGGTCCGGAATTGGTGAAGCAGTTATTGTCCCAGACATATGACATCAACATGCCGGGCGTTGTGGGTGTCTATCTGACCGGTACTCCCGTGAAAGGCGTGGGACCTCAGGATGTGGCGCTTGCCATTATCGGTGCGGTGTTCGGCAATGGCTATGTGAAGAATAAAGTGATGGAATTCGTAGGTCCCGGTGTGGCAGCTTTAAGCGCTGATTTCCGTATCGGCATCGATGTTATGACCACGGAGACGACATGTCTGTCCTCCATCTGGCAGACAGATGATCAGATTAAGGAATTTTATGATATTCATGGCAGAGTAGAGGAATATAAGGAGCTGAATCCGGGTGAGGTGGCATACTATGACGGTATGATCACTGTGGATTTATCTGAGATCAGACCGATGATCGCTATGCCCTTCCATCCCAGCAACACTTATACGATTGATGAGGTCAATGATAACCTGAAAGACGTGCTCCACGATGTGGAGGAGCGGGCGAAAGTGAGTCTGGACGGTGCAGTGCCTTATTCTCTGCAGGATAAAGTGGTAGACGGCAGATTTATGGTGGATCAGGGTATTATTGCAGGCTGTGCGGGCGGCGGATTCGAGAATATCTGTGCGGCGGCGGATATCCTGCGCGGTTCCTATATTGGTGCGGACGGCTTTACGTTAAGCGTATATCCAGCTTCCATGCCGGTGTACATGGAGTTAATTAAGAACGGTTGTGCCGCGGCGATTTTAGAGACCGGTGCGGTGCTTAAGACGGCATTCTGCGGTCCCTGCTTCGGTGCGGGAGATACGCCGGCGAACAATGCGTTCAGTATTCGTCATTCTACGAGAAACTTCCCGAACAGGGAGGGGTCTAAGCTGCAGAACGGACAGATTTCTTCCGTGGCGCTTATGGATGCGCGTTCCATCGCAGCGACGGCGGCAAATAAGGGTATGCTTACGCCGGCGACGCAGTTCGACGGTGAGATCGGAAAATATAAATATCATTTTGACGCAAATATTTACAAGAATCGCGTATTTGATTCCAAGGGTGTGGCAGATGAGAGTGTGGAGATTCAGTTCGGCCCCAACATTAAGGACTGGCCGGCTATGGGAGCGCTGCCGGACAATCTGGTACTGCGCGTCGTGTCTGAAATTCACGATCCGGTAACGACCACGGACGAGCTGATTCCGTCCGGAGAGACATCTTCCTATCGTTCCAATCCGCTTGGGCTGGCGGAGTTTGCTTTGTCCAGAAAAGACCCGGAGTACGTGGGACGGGCCAAGGATATCCAGCGCGCGGAGAAAGCAAGAATGGAGGGCGAACATCCCTGTCAGGCACATCCGGATGTGAAACCTGTGATGAATGTGATCAAGAAGACTTATGCGGACGCTTCCCATGAGAATACGGGATTCGGTTCTACGATCTTCGCGGTGAAGCCGGGTGACGGTTCCGCCAGAGAGCAGGCGGCGAGCTGCCAGAAGGTGTTAGGCGGCTGGGCGAATATCGCTAATGAATACGCAACGAAGCGCTATCGCTCTAACCTGATCAACTGGGGCATGCTTCCGTTCCTGATTGAAGAGGGTGAGCTTCCTTTCAAGAATCTGGATTATCTGTTCTTCCCGAATATCAGACAGGCGGTGGAAGATAAAGTGGATATGATCAAGGCATATAAAGTGTCTATCGATGAAGGAACGCTGACGGAATTTACGCTGCGGCTTGGTGAGCTGACGGATGAAGAGAGACAGATTATCCTGAAAGGCTGCCTGATTAATTATAACAGGGTAGATGCTTAACGGACGGCATAAGGAATTAAATAAAAATCAATGGATATATCTGCTAAATTATTCAGAGCATGTGTCCGATATATAAAGTACGAGGGGTGGTTGCTCTTGGCCAGACGATTGCTTCTTGAATCTGAATGATGTACAGACCATGGACGGTATTTTTGAGGGAAAAGGATTTTCCTAAGAGATACCGTCCTTTCTATTGCCATGCATCAGGGAAGGTGCAGTCGGTGGCACAGACAGGCAGGGAGCGGGTCTTTACAAAAGGAGGGAAAAGTGAGAATTGATTCCAGTGTAGTGGGAATGGAATCTGCCAGAAGATATTCTTCTGTGACAACCAAATCAGTGAGAGGTTCCAGTATGCGGCTTAGTGCAGCCCAGTATCAGGCATATAGCGGACTGGGCAGTCTGTTCGGCAATTTGGTCAATTCCGGAGAACAACCGGAGAGCGAGAAGACAGAGACCAATGAGAAGAATGAAGAGAGTGCCGCAAATCTGGAAGATATCACAACACATTTTAAGAATCTGACCAGTGCCGTGAAGGTAAAGGAAAGACAGACACCGGAAGATACGATGCTTACGATCAGGCAGAGTTGCATCCAGTTTCTGATGGAGCTTTTTTTCAAGTTTCGCGGAGAGAGATACGATGCAAGCCGATGGGACAGCTCAGCAGCTTCCGGAAGCAATATTAGTACGGCGCAGCCGGTTTATCAGGTCAACACGCTCACCAATCAGTATTATCACAGAGAGGAAGAGCAGACCACATTTTCCACGACAGGCATGGTGAAGACGGCGGACGGCAGGGAACTGTCTTTTAATCTGGAAGTTGCCATGAGCCGCAGGTTCGAGGAGTACTATGAGGAGACTTACAGCACCGGAATGGTGACTTACTGCGATCCGCTTGTGATTAATCTGGACACGAACATTGCACAGGTGTCGGATCAGAAGTTTTTCTTTGATTTGGATCAGGATGGTGAGGAAGAAGAGATATCGTCGCTTGCATCAGGCAGCGGATTTCTGGCGCTTGATTTAAATGATGACGGCGTGATTAATGACGGCGGAGAACTCTTCGGAACGAAGTCCGGCAATGGATTTGCGGATCTTGCAAAGTATGATGCGGACGGCAACGGCTGGATCGACGAGGCGGATGATATCTGGGAGAAGCTGTTGATCTGGACGAAGGATGAGGATGGTAACGATAAGTTGTATCATCTGTCCGATCTGGGCGTGGGAGCCATCGGATTGGGGAATGTATCTACGCAGTTTGCTCTGAACTCGGAGCAGAATAATCAACATAACGCCATGATTAGGAATACGGGAATCTTCCTGTATGAGAACGGCACGGTGTCCACAGTGCAGCATTTGGATCTGGTAAGGTAATAGCGTGAGAAGAACTTCTAATCACTCGCAGCAAGGGCTGCTTCGCGAAGAAGTTCTAAATCTCACGCAGGAGAATGCCAAAATACGGGCATTCTCCGCATGAATTTTAAGAATCCGTGCGACATAAAATATGGAGCACTCACATAGTAATAGTACATGTGGGGTGTTTCATGAATGATAACAGAATCGTCTTAAAAGGAACAAACAAAAGAGATGCAGGATGCTTTCTTTTGTTTGTTTTTTTATTGCCATATGTGTGTGCCTGCCTGTGGGGACATGTGGGCGAGGAAACAGAAGCGCTGCGCCAAGGTAAGGAGCAGGTAGACGCGCGGGAAGGTACCGACGGCCGTATCATACAGGCGGCCATGTCATGGGGAATCTGGGAGATTCCTATGGAGGAATATCTGGTCTATCAGTTAGCGGCAGTCATGCCTGAGACATACGAGGCAGAAGCGTTAAAAGCGCAGGCGGTACTGCTGCGGACGGAAGTGATCCAGGTCATACAGGAGCAGGGAATTGCGGTACTGCAGGTAACGGGCGACGGTCTGGAGAAATGGTATGAAGCGGATGCGCAGACATTGGAGGCGTTGCGGCCATTTCGTCAGGCTGTGGAGGATACGGATGGGTTGTACCTGTGCTATGGCGGGAAACCGATACAGGCCTCTTATTTTAAGATCAGTAACGGGCAGACGCGGGATGCCGGTGAGGTATGGAATACGGAGAGGTGTCCTTATCTGACGAGTGTGGTATGCGAACAGGATAAGGCGGCGGAAGATTATTACAGTGAAGTGGCGATTTCTCAGTCGGATTATTTATACGAAATACAGAATCATATGGAAGAAGAGTGTTCTCCGCAGGAGCTGTGGGAGGGCATGAGGCTTACTTATGACGGGGCCGGATATGTGACAAATGTGTCGTTTTATGCGGGGGATAAAGAGGTAGGGCAGATCGAGGGAGAAACTTTCCGCTATCTGTTTTCGCTTGCGTCGGCATCTTTTGAGGCGGAAAATATTGGGACGCAGATGATTTTCCGGGTAGAAGGAGTGGGGCACGGTTTCGGTATGAGTCAATACGGAGCCAACTGCAGGGCCATAAACGGAGAGACTTACGATCAGATTCTCAAAGATTTTTTTGTCGGAACAGAATTAGCAAAAATTGAATAACCTGTCAAAAATGGGTAAGACTAACACCATGTAAACTTTTATGATTGCTTATCAAGCAAAGGTGAAAATAGGAGGCATGATTTCATGGCAACAAGAAGAAATAGAAATGGTGTTAGGAAAGAGAGAATCATTATGTTGGCGTCATCCGTGCTTGTGCTGACGGCATTGACGGTAACGGGTGTTTTTGTGAAAAGGAGTAACAACAGCGAAAGGGAAAATTATGTGGTAGATTTCGGGGCGATTGAGAAGGGAGCCGATACGAACGCGGAGAGCATGTTGTCCGGAGAAGAGCTGGACACGTTGTTTGCGGAAGTGGGAACCGACGACCTGGATTATGATCCCAGCTTTCAGGAAGCAAATTCTCAGAAAGTAGAGAATACTGAGGACAAGCTTTCGTCAGTGAAGAAGACCGGCGGGGCAGATACGGATAGAAGCGTAAGAAGCGGCAGTGCAGCCGAAGATACCAAACCCGAAGAGGACGGAGCACAGAGTGAAGAAGCAAGTGAAGCGACAGATAAGAAGAAGACCGATCAAGCGGAAAGCTCTGACAAGAATAAAAAGAAAACTGATGAAGAGGAAGAGGCGGGCATGTTTGATGAGTCCGTGGATACTGCTAAGAATCCGGAGGAGACAGAGACGGCCGAAGCGATCTCCACAACGGTGCAGCCGACGCTCGATTTCAATGAGCAAGACGGGCTGGTATGGCCCATCGTGGGTGATGTGCTGATTAATTACAGCATGGATAAGACGATATATTTTCCGACTCTGCAGCAGTATAAGTATAATCCGGCAATCGTCATTGCGGCACCTCAGGGTACAAGTATCTCGGCCGCGGCTAACGGACGTGTGACCTCTGTGGGTTATGATCCGACAATCGGTAATATGATCGTGATGGACTTGGGCAACGGCTATGAGCTGACTTACGGTCAGCTGGAGAATATTACCGTATCTGAGGGAAGCTATGTCAGTGTGGGTGACGGAATCGGCACGGTGGCATATCCGACCAAGTATTACAGTCTGGAAGGTTCCAATGTGTATTTTAAGCTGACAAAGGACGGAAAACCGGTGAATCCTATGAGTAAGCTGCAGTAGTAATGTAACCGCTAAAAATGCGTAGAAATGAGGATGAAGATGCTGGTTATCATACACGGAAATATCAGAACGATGGAAGATAAGGATTATGAGGACGGTTATCTGCAGATCGATCATGGTAAAATCGTCTCCATAGGAGATATGAATGAGTGTAATGTGCATGCGCTTAAGGCTGACGATCATGTGCAGGTACTCGATGCAAAGGGAAATACGGTTCTGCCGGGGATCATCGAGGCACACTGTCATATGGGGATAACGGAGGAAAAGAAAGGGATGGAGGGGGATGACTGTAATGAGACAGTAAACCCCGTGACTCCCTATCTGCGGGCCATCGATGCCATCAATCCGATGGATGATGCTTTTCATGACGCATTGAAGGCAGGAATTACATCGGCGATGATCGGACCGGGAAGCTCGAATGTCGTAGGCGGTCAGTTTGCCTTCTTAAAGACGCACGGCAGATGCATCGATCAGATGATCGTCAAGGCTCCTGCGGCAATGAAAGTGGCGTTCGGGGAGAATCCGAAAGTGAATTATTCGGGACAGAGTACCTCCCCCGCCACCCGTATGGCGATTGCCTCCATGCTCAGGGAAGAATTGACGAAAGCGAGGGAATATCAGCGGCACATTTATGAAAATCCGGATACAACACCGGATTTTCATTATGAATGCTGGCTTCCGGTATTGGACGGCGAGATTCCCCTGAAAGCCCATGTGCACAGAGCGGACGATATATTGACGGCGGTGCGTATTGCCGAGGAGTTTGGGCTTAAGATGACCTTAGATCACTGCAGCGAAGGGCATCTGATTATAGAGGAGCTTCGCGCAGCGGGATTTCCGGCGATCGTCGGTCCGGATATGGCAAGCCGCAATAAGATCGAAGTAAGTAATATGGCTTTTAAGACAGCAGGGGAACTCAGCAAGAACGGTATTCTGACGGCGATCACCACGGATCATCCGGTGTCCAAGATACAGTTTTTACCGATCTGCGCAGGGCTGGCAGTCAAGGAAGGCATGGCGATGGAAGAGGGACTGCGTGCGATCACCATCAACGCGGCGAAGATCTGCGGCGTGGACGACCGGGTCGGAAGCCTTACACCGGGCAAAGACGGGGATGTGGTGATTTATGACGGCAATCCCATGGAAGTGTTCACAAAAACCCTGTGTACGATCATTGAAGGAAAAATTGTATATTATGATGAAGAATGCGGACTTTTGTGTTAAAATGATATAGCGTCTTCTAAATATAGATTCCGATTAATTCGAAGACGCTGTATCGGACGCATATGATGACGAAAGAGCTGACGTTTCATGAAGAACAGACATTTTAGAATATTAATCTGCATATTGCTCTCGCTAGCTTTGCTGACAGGCTGTGCCAACGCATCGGAGCTTTCTTTTGATACGCGGTCAAAGAGTGACAGCGACAGCGAGTTTGCGACGCTGGGGCTTACGCCGGAATTTAATTATGAAGTACCAAGGAGCCTTCCGAACATTCTGGTGGATCAGGTGGGATATGACCGGTATAGCAATAAGATCGCGGTTTTTCAGGGAGAATTGCTTCCAGATTCTTTTACTGTTATGGATGCGGTCAGCGGACAGAGTGTATACACTGGGCAGATCGAACGGCGGGGATATGACGAGAAGACAGGTATATATGTCAGTTATGGTGATTTTACGTCGCTGCAGACAGCCGGTACATATTACATAGAGGCGGCAGTCGTAGGACAGTCATACAACTTTGCAATAGCGGACAATCCTTATGCGGAGCTATATAATGTGGCGTTGAAACAATATTATTTTAATCGCTGTGGTTTGACATTGTCTCTGGAAATGGCGGGCGATGCGGCGCACAATGCGTGCCACGCCAGAGAGGCGCAGATGAAGGATGAGGCTTCGATCAAGCTGGATGTGTCGGGCGGCTGGCATGTGGACGGAGCGGCGAACCGCGATGTGAGTACAGGATGTCGTACCGTTAATCATCTGTTGCTGGCATATGAGCTGTATCCGGAAGTGTTCGGTGATGATGTGGGTATTCCGGAGAGCGGTAATGATATACCGGATGTGCTGGATGAGGTCAAATATGAGATCGACTGGCTTCTGAAAATGCAGGATTCCAAGAGCGGTGCGGTATATTCCGCAGTCAGCAATGTGGATAATGCGGCGCTGGGCTATCTGCTGTATATTGAAGGGATCACCATGGACGCAACGATTCAATTCGCGGCTGCTATGGCGAAATTCAGTTATCTGTATCAGAATTATGATTGGGAATTTGCCAACCGCTGTCTGAAAGCGGCGGACAGAGCCTACCGCTATGCCGGGAAGTATCCGGCGGATGTGTCGCCGGAGGAGTATTTCTATGCGGCAACGGAGCTTTATCGTGCCACGGGCAATTCCGGATATCATAATGTAATTAAGAATTATCTGCGGGAGAATCCTGTGGAGGATATGAAGAACGATTTCGTTTTCTGGGGGTGTGTAACTTATCTGTCCACGAAGCAGAGGGTGGATACGAACCTGTGCAAGGATATGATTAAGGTATTGATGCTGGAAGGCGAGAAGATTTCCTATGCCGCGAAAAATTCTAAATTCCTGGTGATTATGGATGAAAAGTCCAGCGGCAGTGCGGAGTTGTTAAAGGATATCACACGGCTCGTAGTGGTGGACCATATCATCACGAATCATGAGTATGCCACGGTGTTGCAGAATCATCTGCACTATATGCTGGGACGTAATCCGCAGTCAATCAGTTATCTGGACGGTGCGGGCACCCGCAATTATAAGGAGCTTGACGAGAAGTATGGCATCATGAATCAGGTAGAGTTAAACGCAGAACTGGTTTTGATGATGAGTTCCATTATGGATGAATTGCGGCCGGAGGAAGATCTCCAGCCGTAACTCACACAAGCTCTTCATTCTTCAGGTAATTTGCCTTAATCACTTTCTGCACCATGGCGCTGAGATGGCGTTTATCTTCCTTGTTCAAATCTCTTGTATAGATCGGTTGTCCGTACTCGATGACTACATGCGCTTTCTTGATCTTGGGGATGTGATCCTCGAAGATCGCGCCGGCATTGTTGATGCTGATAGGTACGATCGGACAGCCGGATTTCTCGGCAATTTTAAAGCTGCCGTCGTGAAATTCCAAGAACATCTCATCAGTTCTGTTACGGGTTCCCTCTGGGAAAATACAGATAGAAATGCCGGATTTGACTTTTTCAATGGCATCCAGAATAGACTTCAATCCTGCCTTGATGTCGGTGCGGTCCAGAAAGATACAGTGCAGATACCGCATCCATGTACTCAGGGACGGATAGCGCAGCATCTCGACCTTAGCCATATATCCGGTAGGTCTGGGCACGCGGACATAGGTCATGATAATGTCAAAATAGCTTCTGTGATTGCCAACGTACAGTACTGCTTCGTCCTTTGGAACATTCTCCTCGCCGAGTACGGTTACGGAAGTACCAGAGAGCCACAGCACAACACGGAAAGCCCAGTTTACGATTGCCAGAGAACTGCGGTCTTTCAGTCCGGGATTATATTTGCCGATGATAAATTCCACGAGCTGGATCGGCAGACTGACAATCAGAAATATAACGACAAAAAGTAAGATTAAGATTAAACGTATCATAATGTTGTAACCATCCTGTTTTAAGGAAAAATCTAAAGCATACTTCGGGTTCGCGAAGCGATTTACTTTTATTATATAGGCAGTCTCTCCATTAATCAATAGGAATACACACACGTTTCTTATAATAAATTAGTTAATAAGAGTTTATTATCGGAGTAGGAATGTATGAACAGACTGTATGAATATCAGAAGAGACTGCTTAGTGTCTGTCTGGTCTGCCTTATGTGCATGGGAGTGTTTGCGTGCGGAAAGAAGCAGGATACAATGGAGAAAATCAAAGATCTGGAATGCACGGTGATACCGGAAGATAATCTGCCCGAAGAACTGTTTAACATGATCGAGCAGAAAAAGTCGAATGCTTTTAAGATTACTTTTGAAGATAAAGGATTCCTTTATATTTGTGTAGGGTACGGCACGCAGACGACCGGAGGCTATAGCATTGCGGTGAATGATCTGTATGAGACGGCCAATGCGATTTATGTGGACACGAACCTAATCGGCCCTGCACCCGAGGAAAAAGGCAACCCGGTAGAAAGTTATCCCTACATAGTGATCAAGATAGAATTTATTGATAAACCCGTAGTGTTTGATTAGAAAAACTATGATATAATAGCCGCAAAAGAAAAACAAGCGGCTGCGAAGCAGACATTTGTTTTTCTTGCGGCATTAACGAGCAAACGTCCGATGAAATCGGACAGAGAGCGCGAAAGCGCGGGTTTGCGAGTTTAAGAGAAAAGTGACCGCAAAAGAAAAACAAGCGGCTGCGAAGCGGCCGTAACGCGAAACGGCGTTAGATTGGAAGAGATTATGATCTATTTAAAGAACGGTTATATGATTGACCCTGCATCGGGGACAGAGGGATATCGGGATATTTTGATAAAAGAGGATAAGATTGCCCGCATAGCGCCGCAGGGCGCTTTAGAGAAAGAATTATTTGTTAATGACGGTGGGGATTGTGAAACAGGGACTGCGTCAGAGGGTATTACAGAGATTGACTTATCTGGCCAGTATATTGCGCCGGGACTTATGGATGTTCATGTACACTTCAGAGATCCCGGGTTTACCCATAAAGAAGATATTCATACAGGCGCACGGGCCGCGGCGCGGGGTGGATTTACATCAGTGGTGCTGATGGCGAATACGCGCCCGGCAGTGGATAATCCGGAGACACTTGCCTATGTGCTGAATAAAGGCAGGGAAACGGATATTCATATTTACACATGTGCCAATGTAACCAAAGGGCTTCAGGGCAAAGAACTTACGGATATGGAGACTCTGAGTAATCTGGGTGCCGCAGGCTTTACCGATGACGGCATACCGATTACGGATGAGCGGCTGCTGCGGGCAGCGTTGCGACAGGCGGCAAAATGTGGTAAGCCGGTCAGCCTCCACGAGGAAAATCCGTCGCTTATTACGAATAACGGTATCAATGCGGGCAGCGCAGCGGTTCATTACGGAATAGGCGGATCTCCCAGGGAAGCGGAGATTTCTATGGTGGAACGGGATTTACGCATTGCCATAGAAGAGGAAGCCGATCTGTCCATTCAACATATCAGCACAAAAGAAGCAGTTGAACTGGTGCGGCAGGCGAAGAAAAAGAATCGTCGTATCTATGCGGAAGCGACGCCGCACCATTTTACATTAACGCAAGATGCCGTGATTATGCATGGCTCACTGGCCAAGGTGAATCCGCCGCTTAGGGAGGAGGCTGACCGGCTGGCGATCATAGAGGGACTAAGGGACGGCACTATCGATATGATCGCTACGGATCATGCACCCCATAGTGAGGAGGAAAAAGCAAGACCGTTGACAGAAGCACCCAGCGGCATGATCGGTCTGGAAACTTCTTTTTCACTGGGAATGAGGGAGTTGGTAAATAAGGGCTATCTGTCTATGGCGGAGCTGATAGAGAAGATGAGTCATGCGCCTGCAAAACTGTATCATCTCGATGCGGGTTATCTGGCAGAGGGTGGTCCTGCGGATCTTGTGGTGTTTGATCCTAATAAGATATGGACGGTGGAAAGCTTTGTATCGAAGGCGGTAAATTCCCCGTTCGTCGGAGAGAATCTGCCGGGAGTGATAAGTTACACGATTTGCGGCGGCAGGATTGTGTATCGTGCATGATTTTATAGCGGCGGACAATGGTGTTATAAATAAAAAACTTGCGAATCGTTGCGGTCTCTGTTATAGTAAATCTATCAATTCAAAGTGAATCTCTTATTTCTTTACCGAGGCAGCCATGGCGGCTGCCTGACGGGAGGAAATCTGTATCGGCATCTCGCCGGAAATTCACGGAAGAAAAACTAAATATGGAAGGCAGAGATGAAGATAGCAGTGTACCGGAATCGTTCCGTGATGGTTACCGTCATGCTCTGTCGGAAGGAGGATGTATGGGATATACAAAAAAGACACTGCAGGAACTGGATCTGATCGATAATTTCCTGTCAAACGCAATTGCTTCCAACAAGGAGATCAATGAGCCGTTCTACCGGCTTCTGTTGTCTGTACTTCTTGGAAAAGAGATCAAAACGGTGCGGGTGCTGGCACAGCAGATTATTCCCGCAGCCACGCCGGAACTGAGAGGGATCCGGATGGATGTGGAGATCACGGA
>JAAUZT010000026.1 GCA_014804485.1 Lachnospiraceae bacterium | reverse complement strand
CATCATTGCGAAAGGCAAAAGACAAATAATCGCAAGTAATGTAAGACAAATATAAAGTATCGTTTTCTTTATAGTATATCCGATCGGATGCTTCATTCTCTTAGTCCCCCTTCCTGTTAAACATTCTATACTGTATTACAGAAACTATTAAGATGATTATGAACAATGCGTATGCAATTGCCGAAGCATAAGCAGTCTGCGTCGTTCTGGCGTTAAACGCAAATCTATACAAGTACATCATAGTTGTCTGTGTATACTGATATGATTGAGATGTCTCCGCAACCATAAGATACGGGATATCAAACAACTGCAAACCACCGATAAAGGATGTAATTGCTACATACATCATGATAGGCTTAATAAGAGGCAATGTAATCTTACCGAAAATAGTCCAACGGCCTGCACCATCTATGGAAGCCGCCTCCAAATAATCTTTCGACACACCTTGAACACCCGCCATGAGCATAAGGAATGAGTTACCGAACCACATCCATGTCTGAATCCCTGAAATAGACATTCTTGATGGCCACTTAGTACCCAACCAGTCAATCAATTTAAATTTCCAGCCGAACGTATCACATATTTGTTTCAACGCCACATTAACCGAACCATAGCGTGTATCAAGCAAGTTGAGAAAAAGTAACGCAATTGAAGTTGCAGCAATCAGATTGGGCAGATAATAAACAAGTCTGTATACTGACAACCCCCTCATTTTGTACTTTATGTCGCTGAATATCATCATAAGTATAAACGCAAGCCCCAACTGGGTAACAATATTTGCACCCCACATAATCAACGTATTCTTGAGCGAGCGCCAAAAAAATTTATCAGTAAACACACGTTTATAATTTTCGAATCCTACAAAATTAACTTCTCCGTTAAGCTTCATGATCTTAATATCCGTGAAACTCAGATACAGTGTTCTCAAAACAGGATAAACGCTGAAAATTAGAAAAGCAATAACAAATGGAGTCACAAAAAAATAACCCCAGTTATTGTAAGCCTTTAACTTACTTCTCTTTTTTTTGGGTTGTTTCTGCATATATCTATCTCCTCCAGGAATCATCAATATAAGAAGATGGAGGACGTAATATACGTCCCCACATCTACTTAGCATACATGACAACACGATACTTTAAAATACTTTAAGTGGGCTAAATTATCTATAAACCGTAATTTCTCCGGCATAAGTAGATTCTACCTGGTCATAGAAATAGTTAACAGCCTCATCTTTAGTCATCTGTCCTGTCTTATAATTGGAAATAGCCTCGCCCCATTTATTATTCAGATCGCTATCATACTTGGTCTCTACGCTGAAATCAATGTCCTTAGCAACTTCCATCCACTCTTTGTAAAGAGTCTGTCCGCCATAAGCTTCATTAGTATCACCAGAGTGTTTCTCAAGCAGGGCTACTATAGATACAGCATCTCCGCCTGTTCCCTGGTCGCCGCCTTCCTGATACCACCATTCAAGGGTCTCCTCATCAAGAGTCATCCATTTAATGAACTCCCAAGCAGCATCCTTCTTTTCAGAGTTCTCGGAAATTCCGAAGTAAGAGCCGCCGCCCCAGCCGGCAGTCGGGCCTGCAACGAATCCCCAGTTACCAAATGTATCGCCTGCATGGTTCTGAAGAATCAGATTGCCCCATGAAGGTAAACCAAATGCCATACATTCTGTTGTTTCATTAAATCCTAAAGCTGCAGCCTGCGCCATGAAATCTTCTGCTGCCTCTTCGGTGTCACCAGCCCAAACATTAAGATCATCAGTACCCCACTGTACTTCCTCAGTAAGGACAGGAACCTCTCCAGCCATGGACTGATACCAAGGTGTTGTCCACGGTGCAGCATAAGCCGTAAGACCCTCATTGTAGAAAGCGCTGGTCATTTCCATTCTATCAAGTCTTTCATCATTCAGATTCAGAGCGCCGTCAACAACCCAAGGATCGTTATAGGTGCAGTAAGCCAACTCACTGTCGGAAGCAAAAAGTCTGTATCCCTTTGCCTTAGCTTCTCTTGCAGCTTCCATGATGGTCTCATAGCTTGTGAACAGCTTAGCAACGGATTCCGGATCAGAATAGCCGAAAACTGCTTCAGCAACATCTCTTCTGTAGTAGAAGCCTGCCGGTGTGATCTGGTAAGAAATCGCTCTCTGAACGCCACTCTCATCCTGACCTTCCTGCCAAACATAATCAACCTGAACTCCTTCGTAATCCTTTGCGCCAAAATCATCAAGGTTTGCAAAGAATCCTGCCTCCATGAACATAGTTATCCATCCGGGCTCAGCGCCGATAAGATCCGGCTCTGTTTCACCACCAAGTAATGCGGTCTGTACCTTAGTCTCATATTCACCAGATGCTGCTACGTTAATAGCTTCAACCTGAATATTGTCATGAGTCTCGTTAAACTTCTTAGCAAATGTAAGAGCATCGTCATTCCATGTCCAAAGAACAAGATTGGTAACTCCCTCCGCTGTTTCTGTACCTGTACTTTCAGCGTCTGTACCTTCAGCTTCTGTACCTGTACTTTCAGTTCCTGCGTCAGAGCTTGAAGAATCTGACGATTGCGCATTATTGCCGGAATCGCCACTATTTCCACATGCAGTCATGGAAAGCGTCATCAGACCAGCCAATAAAAGCGCTGTTACTTTTTTCATTTTCATAATGAAATCCTCCTTCTTTATAATATCAATGTGTTTTATTACACACCGATTACTATTTCATTCTATTCTTTATAGTTTTTTTTAGAAAGGCACTATTTTTTTTTAAGGTGTCATTTTTTTATTTTTCTGTCGATATTTTGGCTGCCCTTTTATCCGAGCAGGATCTCAATTCGTTCCACACGTCTTGCGCGCACATCTTTCGCCAGTTTTCCGCTGACAAACTCTGCATTCACGTCCACTTCGCTCTTATTCTTATAAACAAAATGCATGTTCTCAATAGAATACTCGCCCGGAATCTGATCCTTCTTTTCTTTCATCCGGTACTCCACGGTTATTTCACCTAACAGGACAGCTTCAACCGCCTTTTCTTCCGGGATCAGATATTCCGGAATCGCCGGTCTCGGTGCAAAGGTAAGTTCGCCATTTTGCAGGGTAAATACATTTCTGCCAAACATTAACAGCTTCCATATACTGATAAATTCAACCGTAGAACCTGACAGTCTTGCCACAAAGCCCTTACCGTGAATCTTTTCATTCGGATTTTTGCTGCTTGCAATGAAAGAAGAGTTCTCATAAATGCTTCTTCCGTAAACTTCCGGATCAAGGAACGGAATTGCCGCCTTGTGGAAATCAGCAAAAAACTCCTTGTACATGCCGCTTCTTAATAACTCCAGTAAATACTTATACTCCATATGCAGCCAGATCGATTCATTCTCAAGCCATCCCGGTGTGAACGCACGCGCCCTGCCAAGCTCATAAGAAGCATTTTCCAAGGAAGCATTGACTTTATACATGGACAGCTTCCCATCATATAGATCGCTGTTTTTCACATTCCGGTACAGTTCTTTCTTTGTATCTTTCGGCAGATCCAGCTTCAGATACCGAACCGGGCCCTCCAAAAATGCCGGAATGCACTTCACCTCAAACCGGAGCGGATAAATACCATCCTCTTTCTTCTCATACTCCGGCACCTCATATGAGAAATACGTCGGGCAGACTCCTTCGCCATAAGTGCAGGCCTTTTCGATTCCGTGCTCTACGACCGCTTTCCACTCTTTCAAAACCGCCGCCAGCTCTTCGCTTCGATAGTTTTTCTTCTTGCCCGAAATTCCGTCAAAAGTTTTACCTCTGTATTGTTCCTTCACGTCATTGATGCGGTTCCAGAATGACAGCACTTCCCCGTCACCTTCAAGATTTTCCTTCTCTAACCGCACGATCAACTGCAGCTCGTCGATAAAGTTGCCAAGCTCCTCTGTAACTGCTGCCTTTTCCGGATATTTTTCTAACGCAGAGACAGTATAATGCAGCATTCTTGCCAACTCGTACGTCTCCGCCATGGAGGAACCGAACAGCCCCGGCAATCCGTTCAGCGCATCATACCATCCCGGCTTGCCTCCTTCCATCTCAATCCCCATTCCGTAGGCATCCAAAGCCGCAAACTTGGTTGCGCATAATAAGAGCAGCTTCTCCATCAAAGTTACATGTACCACTTCTCCTTTTCCAAACTGCGCCCGAACCAGTTTCTCCTCGGTGTTTCGTCTGCTTTTCTCATCTAACGCGTGATACTGGCGAAGTCCGTTCCCGGTCTCCTCATAACGTTTTTTACGAGGATTGATGTTGATCTGTGAAAGAAAATATGTGTAATCCTCCTCATAGAGCATTTCTTTTTCTTTCTCAGGATTAATTTCCAGATAATCCTCAATCAGGTCAAGGTTGTATGTCCAGTGGTCGCTCCAGTAACCTTCTCCGAAGTTTCCGTTCACCATACCGTCCGCAAAGTCTATGATCTGATAGAAAAACGATTCTTTCCACTCACCCAGCACATCATCTAACTTTGCCCACAATGCACCCGGTGTAAACGGAGCATCGACAAATGTAAGAAGCTCCTTAGCTGCCTCTTCATCTATTCCTTGAAACAATGCCTTTGCCTTTTCTTTTTCTACTCTGTAAGTGAGTTTCTCCACCCCTAACGGGTTGCATCCGTCCAACTGGATCAGACTGTAAAACTCTTTGATATTCTCCCTTCCCACAAAGGGTACAAAAAACGTATCGCACCGGCGGTTTTGGTTCACATCACGGAAATTACCGTTGCCCTGTGAGAAAAATTCCGGCAACATGGAAAAGTAGTTATAGTCTCGCTCCAGATCGCCATGTTTTCTGGAATACACATAGTAAAGCTTATTGTTACCAAGCGGAATCGGATATCCTCCTCTGAGTACGTTATCCATATAAGTATACTGACAGTAAATATCGAAACTCTCTGAAGCCGTCTTCGTTGTAATACCACTGCAAAGCTCTTCCGTAAGGTTTTCCGCCTCTTCCTGCTTCTCCTCAAAATAAACGCCGTCCCGCTTTTCTTCCAGGAACTGCTTTAAGTACTCTTTTTTTCCTACCTGTCCGACAATTTCATATAAGGTGACTGACTCGCCTGCCCCCAACGTTTTCTGCACACCATAAAAGCTGCACGGCAGGTTATTTGTTGTGATCTGCTTTTCGGCATATACACCGGAAAGTCCGTTTTC
Source organism: Lachnospiraceae bacterium (assembly GCA_014804485.1). Taxonomy (GTDB): domain Bacteria; phylum Bacillota; class Clostridia; order Lachnospirales; family Lachnospiraceae; genus UBA3282. The sequence continues at coordinate 16,230 of JAAUZT010000026.1, read as the reverse complement.
TTCAAAACGAACCGCCTTCTGCAAAGAACAGTCATAAGCAAATACGGCCTCCGCATCGACGACCGGCCTTAACAAAGTTCCGTCCTCAAGACAGCCGAAAGAAAAATTACCACCCTCAATTGCCCGCACATCCGCAGTGTCATCCATGCTCACCCGAACACGGTAAAACGGTACATTCTTCTCCGAATCTTCAACCTGCATCCATGCCTTACAAGTCTGGGTCATATCTTTGATATCCTTAGTTGCTACTCCGTAAGGAATCAATGCCGGCATACCATCCAGAATCTCCAATGAAACTTCCTTGTCATCCTCGTTCGTTATTGTTACCTTTCTGACAAGTGCCCCTACTTTTTCACCCGGCAAAGTATAATAATCTACTTTCGTGGACAGCTTTTCCTCTTCGTTTTGTTCCTGTATGGACAAACTGTTCATGCCGATTTCCATGTCCTGCCCTAAACTTTCGTCCGAAAAGCACTCCATGTATTTACCGTTTTTTCGGAGAAATGTGCGGAAACCCGTGCGTTTTACATTCTGGTATGCCGCATGTGCCGGGAAAAACTCCATGATCGCATGATCTTTGTTATCTACGCCAAAGCTGACAACTCCCTGCCCGCGGTTTACATAATAGCACCAGATCGGGATTCCCTGAATCCCCGCAATGCCCGGCAGAAAACTTGCAAATGTAGATTTTCTTCCGTAATCTTTCATGATAAATTTTTGTTGGTTCCTTTTCATAATAAACCTCCCTCATATGCACCCAGCATAAACATTTTAGTAAAAAATAGAAATTGATTTAAGGTGTCTTTTGTTAGTTTGGTATCTTTTTTTTAGTTTTGGTTTATTCAACCGCCTCACTTTTGATAGTTTCCTATAACATAAAAAAAGGTAGGAACAAGTCCTACCTTTTTGGGTTATTACTTTAGTAATTTCTATCCTTAAACTTGATAAAATCATAGCTTTCCATGATCTGCATATACTTCGCCACCCGCGGATACAACGGCTCCACTTCCTCGCCGAACTGTGCCTTCTGTAAATCCGCAAGCTCCATCACCGTCCGCTCTCCGTCGATCAACGGCCAAAGGAAGCTGCCATACTTCTCCATATGAACCTTCGTGTATTTCGGACGTCTGAAAAGCTTCTGGGCAATACGGTTGAAAACTCCCGTATTCTCAACTTCCAGAATGATCATTCCTTCCTCGTCCTCACTCCACCTAAGCTCTGCGGCTCGCTCTGGAATCAGCTCAAGATAATTCACCTGCTGTTTTTTCTTCTTCATCAGTTCTTACTCTTCTTCCACAAAGAGAACTTAAGCAGACACAGGATCATCACGATCATCAGTACAACACCGCCGATATTACCGAGGTTCAGTGAACCGGACAGATCCATGGAGATACCTCCGACCGCAAGAAGTGCAAGCAGGATACCTACCAGACCTTCTCCGGCAATCATGCCCGCACAGTATAAGGTGCCGTCGGTAGCCTGACGCTCTTTGGTCTTTTCATCCACATTCTTCCGTGCATCCATAACCATGCGCACTACACCGCCGACCATGATGCTGGCATTTAAGTAGATCGGCAGATACAGACCGATGGCAAAAGGCATAACCGGAACTCTCAGAATTTCCAGACCAAGTGCAAGGAATACACCGATAAATACAAGAGTCCAAGGCAGATCGCCGCCCATGATACCTTCTACGATCATCTTCATCAATGTCGCCTGAGGAGCCGGAACTTCCGCACCGATGGTCTGCACCATGTTACTCTCCAAAATGGAATTTTTCTTCAAGATAACACGGATCACACCCATGGAAATAACCGCCGCCGGAATCGATGCGGACACTGTCATGCCCACACGAAGCCCCAGATACGCATTCGCCGCACCGAATACGATGGCGAGGATAACTCTCATAATGATCGATGTCCCCGTAAACTCCGGCGTAATCTTCTCTGCAGGAATATACGGTTTGAACTCTTTGTTTTCGTTCATCTTATTCCTCTCCTTTGCTGTGTTAGTGTATACGGTCAAATTATAATGGAATTGTGGGGTTTTTACAAGAAAAGTTTTCGGTTTTGTGTCTGGTTCGTAACTTTTTACATGTTGGCAAAAACGGTCGCTGTGGCGTGGGCGTGAAAAGCAACCTGGTTTTTTCATAACAAATAAAAATCTCTCCACGGACTTGTAAATCTACGGGGTGTTCGTGTATAATCTACTCATGTAATATTACGAAACTATTATATAGAAGAAAAACTGTACATAAAAGGACGCTCTACGACAAACCATACTGTCTTATATGTGCGCTGAAAGAAAGGAATAATGAAAGCCATGACTGAATTAAAACCGATTAAAGAAGGTAAAGTACGTGAGATCTACGACAACGGCGACAGCCTGATCATGGTTGCCACGGACCGCATTAGCTGTTTCGATGTGATTCTGAAAAACCAGGTGACCAAGAAAGGTACTGTCCTGACGCAGATGTCCAAGTTCTGGTTCGACATGACACAGGATATTCTGCCTAATCACATGATCTCTGTTGACGTAAATGATATGCCGGAATTTTTCAGACAGGATAAATTTGACGGCAACAGCATGCTGTGCCGTAAATTAGAGATGCTGCCCATCGAGTGCATCGTGCGCGGTTACATCACGGGCAGCGGCTGGGCAAGCTATGTAAAGGACGGCACTGTATGCGGCATTAAGCTGCCTGAAGGCTTGCGGGAATCCGACAAGCTGCCGGAACCGATCTACACCCCCTCCACAAAGGCGGAAATCGGTGATCACGACGAGAATATTTCCTACGAGCAGAGTGTAGACTATCTGGAAAAGAGATTCCCGGGCAAGGGCGGGGAATATGCCTCCAAACTCCGTGACTACACCATCGCACTCTACAAGAAATGCGCGGAGTACGCACTGAGCCGCGGCATCATTATTGCAGATACGAAGTTTGAGTTCGGTCTGGACGAAAACGGCAATATTGTTCTCGGCGATGAGATGCTCACCCCTGACAGCTCCCGTTTCTGGCCCGCAGACGGCTACGAGCCGGGTCACGCACAGCCTTCCTTCGACAAGCAGTTCGCAAGAGACTGGCTCAAGAGCAATGAGGGACATGACTGGACGCTGCCGGAAGAGATCGTGCAGAAGACGATTGATAAATATCTGCAGGGATATGAGCTGTTGACCGGGAAGAAGCTGTAGGAAAAACAGAGGTACTTCACTAACTGACAAACCAAGCACTTCTGATTGCGAATTTCGTTTTGCAGATTTCATTTTTACGGATTTGAATAGCCAATCTTGAAATGTATAATAAAACACCTGTCGGGAAAGCAACTCCCGGCGGGTGTTTTTATTGTGCAATTATTTTCTTAAAACTGTCTTATCCCATTTACAAGCGACCTCAGACCCTATTGCACTGTCCAATAAAATATTTCTATTCTTCACTGCACTTTAACAGAAAAGCCCTCATAAATCCCTACCGGTACATCATCCCCGAAAGAATACTGCTCCATCATTTCTTCTTCAAACTGATATACCATGACGGAATCCTTCTCCGGATCAACGATCCAGTACTCCTTAACACCGGCGGTACGATATTTAAACAGCTTAGTAAAGTAATCCATTTGCCTGCTGCCCGGTGAAACGATCTCAATAATCCAATCCGGCGCGCCGTTACAGCCTTTGTCGGTAAGTTTACCGCTATCACAGATCACGCTGATATCCGGTTCTACATAATTTGTGTCATTTTCGTTTAGGAATACCGCAAACGGAGCTAAATAAACTTTACAGTTGCCATCATTGGAATCAATGTAATCAGCTATTCTACGCGATAATGAGAAAATAATATCCTGATGTCTCCTACTTGGCGGATCCATATAATAAATTTTCCCGTCGATTAATTCCGCCCGTTCTCCATCCGGCAAAGCATAGATATCATCTATTGTATAAATTTCTTCTTTTTTCAATGCTTCCATAATATCCACCTCCGCTCTTACATAATATTATAGGCAATATTTATGAGAAGTACAATCGATTTCATACTTTTAGCGTCTACTCCGCGCGCAGCACCCCAATCATCTCCTCCGCCACATTCATGACTTCTTCCATCATGACATCCGTAACCGCCACACGAAGCGTCTCCATCTGCTGACTGCAGCTATCGGGAATACGGCATTTCTCTAACTCCTGCATGGCCGCGTCCACGCTGTCTAAGTCGAACTGATCCATGGAATCCCGCATATTCGTTAAGATCTCTATCAGTTCATCTGCGGACACTTCCTTCTTGTTCTGGTTGCCGGCCTCTCCGTAAGGACGCAGGATCTCTTTATAGCTTCTCAGCTCTGCCAGAAGTCCAGGCGTCTCAGCCGTGATGGTCTCCACATCGCCGGCATTGCCGCAGTCCTCCATCCGATGGAACCATTCGGACAGATGTGCCGCACCTACCATACGTGCCGTATTCTTGAGGGCATGGACTTCTATCGTATAGTCTCTGATCAGGTTATCGGCAAGGCATTTCTCGATCTTATTGGCTTTGGCATCGATCAGCTTGTAGAAATCGCCTAAGAGCTTATACCACAATTTCTCGCTGCCGGAATACTTAACGCCGTCCGCCGCATTGATGCCCGGAAGATCCGGCAGCGGCGCACTCTGTGCTTGTGCTGCTCCGGTAACCACACCTTTCGCTTCCTGTACGCCGTTTACTCCTGCACCATGCACTCTTTCTGCATTCGTATCTGCATCCGTGTTGGCAACGATCAGTTCGTCGGGAAGCCACTTCTTGATGCATTTACATATCTCTTTCATCTCGATGGGCTTTGCCACGAAGTCATCCATGCCTGCCTTGGCAAATTTCTCACGGGCATCCATCAGCGCATTCGCCGTCAAAGCGATGATCGGCACTGTATGATAATACTCATCTTCCATCTGACGTAGTCTTTCCGTGGTCTCGATACCGTCCATGACAGGCATCATATGATCCATGAAAATCAAATGATATTTCTTCTTCTCCGCCATCTGGAGTGCACGTTTACCACTGTCAGCCATGTCGATCTGCATATTCAGCGGTTCTAAAAGGCCAGCCGCCACCTCAAGATTGATCTCATTGTCATCCACGATCAGCACGGAGGCCTCCGGTGCCGTGAAATTCATATACTCTTCTACCACAGGTCCCACATACATCGCCTCATGGTTGATCGTCTGACAGAAATTCAGACTGTAAAGCGGCTTATTGATGGCAGTAATACCCGTTGCATTGCATTCCTCCAACAACGGATTGAGCAGCATATACATCTCACCCATCTGCGCACTGTAGTTGTCAATGTCACCCGCCAGTTTATCATAGCCCGCCATATCCATAAAGAAACAATCCAGCTGCTGTCTCGTCTCTTTCCACTCTTCATAAGGTATACAGGATATCCCGAACTTCTCCGCCAGCTCCTGCAATCCACGCCACAGATACACCTTACTGAAATATCCGCCGATTTTCAGATTCTTCCTCGCTTCATCATCATGAATCTCAGTTGCAAGCTGATCGGTACATGTCTTCTGTATGATGTTGAAATAGAACTCACTGCCTTCTCCGTATGTACTGCGCACACCTATGCTGCCGCCCATCATCTCCACAAGCTGTTTTGAGATGGACAATCCCAGACCTGTGCCTTCTTTGCCACGGTTTTTCTTGCTGTCTACCTGCTGGAAGGAACCAAACAGTTTATCCAGGTCTTCCTCCCGGATTCCCTGCCCCGTATCCTGTATGGATACCAGCAGCTCTATGTTATCTCCGTTTACTTTGCCCACCCGCATCTGAAGCTTGACAAAGCCTCTCTCCGTAAATTTGATCGCGTTGTTGACAATATTGATGATGACCTGTCTGATCCGAAGCCCGTCACCGTACAGCTTCCGGGGCAGTTTCTCATCGATATCAAACAAAATCTCCATATCCTTATCTCCGATACGTGTCAGGAAGATCATACTCAGATCACTGAACATCTGCATCGGTTCATATTCTTCTTCCACCAGTTCCATTTTACCCGACTCCATCTTGGAAAAATCTAAGATGTCATTAACAATGTTGAGAAGCGCATTCCCGGAATTCTTAATATTCACAAGATACCCCCTATCCTGTTCAGGCAGATTCTCCCGCAGTAATATCTCCGTCATACCGACAATCGCATTCATAGGNGTCCTGATCTCATGCGTAATGTTNGANACAAANGTTGATTTCGCNTGGTTTGCCGCCTCTGCACGTTCTTTTAATCCCTTCATGATTTCAGCCTGCTCCTGCGCATTTCTGGCATAGCGGAAACTGTCGGTAATATCGTTGAACACATACATTTTACCGAAATAAACATTCTGCTTGGTCAACAGGCGGCTGCCCACATTGTATACTCTGTTGTCATGTTCAATGTCTTTTTTCTCAATAATGCAATTATCCAGTTCCTCNATAACTGCCGGCAGCGCGTTGACATCATCAAAGGGATACAACTCNCNCGCCTTCTTATTATGATAAATGACAGTATTGTCAGGATCCAGCACCACCANACCGGANGACAGTTCGTCAATNGCCTGATCCTGCGCCATAGACAGTGTCTCCAATATCTTATCCTTGTNCAAGTANACGGAAAGTATGATCACGGACACCAGATAAGCCACCAGCGTGGAATCGTACCCGCCGAACCAGTTAAACATATATCCGGCCCATCCCACACTCATGATCACAAGGATTGAAANGAACGCGAGAATCCTCTTACGCTCGCCTTCGNTGATCANNTGGANGTACTTACGNGCACAGGCGACTGCCATCGCTACAACATAACCTATGAGTACTATATGGTAGACCCGATACACCGGACCATATGTTAATACCAAATGCGGAAAAACTCCCGCCGTCGTGTACCCGATACNGCTGAAAAACAGACTGTGTTTCTCACATGNCATNACCAGCCCAATTACCCCGATATGAAAACAGGATAAAACAGACGGCAGCCANCCGGGCATTCTGACTTTNCAGTAATCCATGATAAANAGAAACATTGTCAGCACAATGATCGGTTTCCCGAGATANGAGAACTTAAGCGCCTGCAGCGCCTGTTCTTTCGTACCCGCCTGCATCTCGAACAGATAGCCCACAAANTNGACTAACAGNGCAATCATAAGCAGAAGCATTCTGATCTGCTGNCGCGATGTCCGCTGATTCACAAGATAAANNGCCTCGGCAAACAGCACNANNATTCCCAGCACTTGTAAAATAATAAAAAAGATATACATTATGCGTCCTTCTCCACCTTTTCTTCAAACTCCGCAACCGGCATNGGTTTTGCAAAATAAAANCCNTGTATCATATCGCATCCCTGTCCNGCNAGGAAATCTACCTGTTCNTTCNTTTCNATTCCTTCCGCCACCACACGCATATCAAGATTTCTGGCAAGCTGAATCGCTTCCTTGACAACAATCTCTCCCCTTCCGTCATCATCCTCTCCGCGGAAGAACTCNCCGTCCAGTTTGAGTACATCAAGCGGTATATCCTTCAGGGAATTAAGCGAAGAGTATCCGGCTCCGAAATCGTCCATCGATACGTGGAANCCATAGGCTTTCANTTGTTTTACNGTNTCTACCAGAATATCTTTATCATCGAAGAAAGCGCTCTCTGTCACCTCCAGCTCGATCANNTCATGCCGNGGNCCNTATGCATCCACCAGCTCACAGATATGCTCCGCCAGCCCTTCCTGNGCAAAATGCGCNCTCGACACATTGANGGAAACCGGNATCAGCTTCTTACCCTGAATCATCCACTCCGCCTGCAGCTTNGAGACACGGGATATCATATAATCATCTAACTGNGTNATAAATCCGGTATCCTCGAAGATCGGGATAAATCTGTCCGGNGCNATAAATCCTTCCGTNGGGCTGATCCANCGCACCAGTGCCTCGGCGCCCACTAACTTACCGTTGAGCGGNCTGTATTTCGGCTGCATATATACCTGGAATTCCTCATTNTTGAGCGCTTCTTCCATATTGTCTTCCACCCAGCGCTCCCANACCTGTCTGCCTAACATCTCCTGATNAAAGAANGTGACNGTCTGATCCTGCAGGCAGTCNGNCGTCATTCCCGCCGCATTNGCATAAGTATAGAGCTGATTGATATCCACACCCTTTCTGGCATGATACCACTTGCCGTCCTCAGCTATGTANGGCGGAATCATATTGATTCCGGCATGAAAATGAATCTTCTGATCCGGNTTAAGTCCCGTCAGTTCCGCTACCAGTGANCGGATACGNTTCCNGCAGTTCTCCTGATACTCCTGCTCATTCTCGCCCTCGCAGACAAGCAGNANACCNAAATCGGCGCCTTCATGCCTTGCAAAAGACTCNTTCTTACCGATTCTCGCCNTCATAAANCCTTCCATCGCTTCTAACAGTTCCTCACCCGCTTTCACACCGTAGCAGGCACANTAATTCTGATATCGTTCCANCTGCAGGTTCACAAGCGCAAAAGCCTTCCTGCTGTTGCGAAGTCTGGTCAGAATCCGTTCNGCATAATTCCGAAAGAAGAACCAGTTCCTGCCNCCGGTCACCGGATCCAGATAAATAAACTGGGTCATTCTCCGCTGTGTCACGATGGAACGGACCGTATTGATAAAGAGCAGNATAATCGGAATCATCAAAAGGAGCAGCGCAATGATACCAAAGATACATATATAGAAGATATCCTGCCTCTGAACCTCTATGACACATTTGACATAAGCTTCATATTGACCGCCGCCAAGCGATGTACGCAGCCAGTATTTCTGCGTGATAATCGTATCGCCAAGCCACGCCCCCGGCTCACGCTGAACTTCATCTCTTGCAAAAGTCTTCCGGATCACCTCATCCACCGNCATGGCAAAAATCGTGTATGTTCCCTCTTTCTCCACGATCTGGTTACTNTTGTCCGCCACTGCCATAAAGCTNTCGCCCAGCCCGAACTCCTGATCTAATTTAAAATCAAGAATCATGCCGAAATCCGGTTCGGANAANCCGGTTTTGGCCACCACATGGCGCGACCGGTCAATCACATAGACATCCCTGTCGGTATATGTGTATTTATGCATATTATCTACCGCTTCTGCGATCGTATCCCCGTTTGAAAGGAATCCNTCCAGAACCGCCTTGACATGCTGCGTCTCCCCATACTGCTGCGCGATCTTCGTTCCCATNATGTACAGTGCAAACAACTGCAGAAAAACGGCAATCATNGCTACGCACAAAGTAATAAACAAAACAAANGCCACAATAGACGGCCAGATTTGNTTCCTCTTCAACTTCTTAAAGCGCTTCTCCTTCACGCTGNTCATAGAGTGTCCTCCCGCTTATATTTCATTGCCGGGAAAAGAAGGTATGCCTGCAAATCCTCTTGCAAGATCCTCATCCGAAGGAATATANTCGGACATTTCTCCGTCATGGAACTTACCGTAAGCCACCATATCGAAATAACCGGTNCCGGTCAGTCCNAACACGATCGTCTTCTCTTCTCCCGTTTCTTTACATTTCATAGCCTCGTTGATNGCTACTCTGATCGCNTGCGCGCTCTCCGGTGCCGGAAGGATNCCCTCCACTCTGGCGAACTGCTCCGCCGCCTGGAATACCGCAGTCTGCTCCACACTGNNNGCCTCGATCAACCCGTCATGATACAGCTGCGATACCACCGAACTCATNCCATGATAACGAAGNCCTCCGGCATGATTGGGCGCCGGTATAAAACTGCTGCCCAGCGTGTACATCTTAGCAAGCGGACATACCTTGCCCGTATCACAGAAATCATATACATATTTTCCTCTCGTCAGACTCGGACAGGATGCCGGNTCTACCGCGATGATCCGATAATCCGCCTCNCCNCGNAGCTTTTCNCCNACNAAAGGNGAGATCANACCGCCCANATTNGAACCGCCGCCCGCACAGCCNATGATCATATCCGGCTTNATNTCATATTTNTTAAGNGCTGCCTTTGTCTCNTCNCCGATGATNGACTGNTGNAGCANTACCTGTGACANAACGCTNCCCAATACATAACGATAGCCTTCNTTNCNGGTNGNAGCNTCNACCGCCTCAGANATGGCACAGCCGAGACTTCCCGTGGTACCCGGGAACTCCTCCAGAATNTTTCTNCCCACANTNGTNGTATCGGANGGNGACGGNGTNACCTGCGCACCGTAAGTACGCATCACTTCACGNCGGAAAGGCTTCTGCTCATAGGAAACCTTAACCATATAGACATGGCAGTCCANGTCAAAGTAGGAACATGCCATGGAAAGCGCCGTTCCCCACTGTCCCGCACCGGTCTCCGTGGTAACACCCTTAAGCCCTTGCTGTTTCGCATAATATGCCTGTGCAATGGCGGAATTGAGCTTATGNCTGCCGCTCGTATTATTTCCNTCAAATTTATAGTAGATTTTCGCCGGGGTATCCAGCTTTTTCTCCAGACANTATGCCCGTACAAGCGGTGATGGACGGTACATCNTGTAGAAATCCAGAATTTCCTGAGGNATGTCGATGTAAGCATCCGTGTCGTTTAATTCCTGTTTTACCAGNTCATCACAGAATACNCCCTGCAGNTCCTCGAAAGTCATAGGCTGCAGGGTNCCCGGATTCAGCAGNGGNGCCGGCTTATTNTTCATATCGGCGCGGACATTGTACCACTGCTTCGGCATCTCATCCTCTTCNAAATANATTTTATATGGTATNGTTNTCTCTGACATTGTCTTACTCCCTTCTGATTTCNNTNATANTTNGCGCATACGATAAGCGCCTANTCAAAATTCTATGAAATCTCAAGGGAAAAGTCAATAAATTCCTGCGGTTAGTTGTNTAANNCCNGCGAATCCGGNGCCNNGTCCTNCNNCGNANNCTCACTNAGCTTTTTATTCAATCTCTGAAGCATGGCTTTCATCATATCCTGTTTNCGAATCATCTCCATTGCATTNTCCANATTCAATATNAAATTCTGATAAAACCGCCCTTCAAACGCCGGNCGNTAATCCCTCACNACACAATAGCCATAACAATGNTCCTGAAAATGNANCGGCATAATNATATAGAANGNNCCCGCCGCNCTCTTCATNNCNCACTCCTCCGGCAGNAGCATACTCTTATGAAACGCTCCGTAACTGTTGATCTCTCCTCTTTCATANGCAAACGGCACCCATATTTCATCGCTNTAGACCGAAGCATCCCTGCCNCGNTCTTNTCCGTCCGCAATTCTTTCCAGTTCCCTGTAATAATTNTCCAGACTNCCGCAGGTGCATAAATANAAGTATTCTATACCGATATCGNGTATGTACTGCTCCAGACTCTCCAAAAGATCATCNATNTNNNCCAANNCGGTAAATTCCACCGAAGAGTTNTTNAGGATCTCCATCTCCCGATAGGCCTTGACATGCTGCTNCATATAGNTTTCCCGCATCTGCGCNGCATCCNNATCTCTCCNGNCAGNACATCCGCAGGATTCNGCAAACATTGCATGCCCCTGAATNATGGTATTNTCCTCCACCTCTTCTCCNCGAATNNNTGCGNCAATTTTATCGTAAGCGATCTGNCCCGCTTCATANTCTCCCCTTCTCACCGTNGTCAGNCTCGGNTAGCTGTATGCCGCAATNTCACTGTCATCATANCCTGTTACCATCACNTCTTCCGGCACCCGGTACCCCGCTTCCTTCAAGGCGAGCATTGCACCTACCGCCATCTCATCATTGGCCGCAACAATTGCATCCGGTTTCACGCCGGCTTCATCCAGAAATNTCCTGACTGCCCTTTGTCCGCTCTCATAACTGTAATNCCCGTAATAAATATGNTCCTNATCCCATTCNNTATNATTNNCCGCCATCGTATCTTTATAAGCCTGCAGNCTTAGATTGGCATCATGACTGTCCTCCGGNCCNGAAATAAAGAAAATGTTTGCGGCATTATGCTGCGTGATAAGATGCCTGANAATCTCNTCNACACCATTTCTGTTCTCCATCTCAACATGCATAACACCACGGAGTATTNATGTTTAAATCAATGCAGGGGATTCCTGCCTCACCGATNCTGTCTGCGATCGCCTGCATAANATCCGGCTCACGAATCGTATCCGTGTTCAGGATCACACCGTCATATTGCGTGAAATCCGGCAGATTATAAATATTGTATTCCCCTTTTTCATATTTNGCNGGGACCTCATATTTCCATCCGTCGCACGTAAAAATATAGACATTTGTCCTGTCCAAAATCGCTCTGTCCAATATGCCGCTAANCGTTCTCTTCTGGGAATCNTAGCCNATTCCCCCAAGCAGTACCGCAATCTTCATTTTATTCATCCCCCTATTACTGCTGTACCTTCTCCTCTCACAGCTTCGAACCTGATTAACCCGGAATTACTCTCCCGGACATGACTTAGTTATACTTAGGCGGCGTCCTTTGACGCCTTAGTATAACTTCATGTCTTATTGTAACACAATTTTATGCCGATACACAACTATTGTACAGACTTCCGATACCCTTTGTCGCAATTCCGACTACTCCTTCTGCATATTCTTTAGAAGACAATTTTCCATGCACACCTATATATACTTTATCCGATTTCTCACCCTACACAATGGAAGGCTTGCTATAATAATCTGCCACAATATTCTCTATTGACGGAACTCCTACCCATATATTGACCGGATGATACTTCTCAATCAATCGTGTGCATAATACACTTGATTCCTTCACGTCACCCTTATAGACGATCTTCCACTTAAGCTCCTCTACGCCTGCCAGACGGAATCCTTCCATATCTGTCCATGCAGGACAGATATCTGAAAATTCGAGTACAAATTCAAGCCCTGCCGCATAGGTCTCCCGAAACATATCCATGCTTCCATCAAATAACTTTTTGCCTTTGTCAATCAAGATTAGGCGGCTGCAGACAGCTTCTATATCATTCATGTCATGGGTAGTCAAAATGATGGTGGTCTTCTTATCCTGATTAATTTCTTTGATGCATTCTCTTAATTTTCTTTTCGTAACAACATCCAATCCGATCGTGGGTTCATCCAGATACAGAATTTTAGGATCGTGCAGCATTGATACCATTATGTTTGCCTTCATTTTTTGTCCTAAACTTAATTGTCTGGCAGGCTGGTTTATGAATTCCTGCATATCCAGAAGTTCTACAAAATACCGATAATTCTTTTTATAAATATCATCCGGAATATTATACATCTTCTTATAAAGATTCAGAGTATCACCAAAAGGCAGATCCCAAAACAACTGAGAACGCTGTCCGAATACTACGCCTATTTGGGAGGCATTTTGTTTTCTTTTTTTATATGGAGAAATACCATCTACTCGCACTTGCCCTTTTGTCGGATATAAAATGCCTGACAAAAGTTTTATTGTGGTCGATTTACCGGCGCCATTTGCACCGATATAGCCTACCACTTCTCCACTTTCAATGTGAAAACTGATATCGTCTACAGCCTTTTTTATTATGTACTCCCTATGAAAAAGCGATTTGATCGTCCCGGCTGCTCCCTTTTCAATATTTGCTATTTTAAATTCCCTTGAAACATTATCAAATTCAATCAAACTCATTTTCTGTCTCCTTTATGCACCTGCGCTGCTATAAACCTTTAAGCTTCTGTTCCATGCAAAAACGCTTATGGAAAAAAGAAGAACCGATATGATCGGGAACAATGTTCCAAGTACAGAACCGCCGAATGCCAGCTCCTGCTTATGAAGCAGATTTACCACAGGATAAAAATTGATAAAACCATACGGTAAAACAAAAGTCAGTAGTAACTGAATACTCTTAGGATAAATATTTAACGGATATTGAATAAATCTCCTTGCCTGTGACACGATAAAATTTAATGCCGGATTTCCATTTACCATTATAAAACTGAACATGGAAGCAAATAGCAATAAAGATGACTGAATCAATGCGCCGCAAATGACAATGACAATAATACGGATTACCGTTACAACAGATAATTCTATAGACATTTTTCCCACAGCGATCACTACTAAAACAGTTCCCAGAATAATATGGCTGATGTATCCTATGTTAAAGTTGGATACAATTTCATAAGTCAGTGCATTCATAGGCTTTGTAAGAGTCTGGTCAAAATCTCCATTCAGGATCTTTGTTCCCAGCACCATACATGGGCCATAAAAAACACTGGCCGCCAGCGCATATGCCAAAAGAGATAATGCGTAGATAAACAACATTTCTCCCGCAGTCCAGCCCTTTATGCTTCCCAAAGAAAGAATAACGATATACAAGGATAAAATTGTTGCACCATAATTCAAAAATTGTCCAAGTACGCCTAACAGCCATGTTCCCCGGAAAATCATTGACTGTTTTATGGATAATTTCAGAAACTCAAACAGCAAATCTAACTTCTTTTTCATTTTCTTCAGCCTCCATTGATCTCCACACGTTTTTTTGCATGCTTCCAAATGACAGCGCCTGCAATTCGCAGCACGATAATCCAGAAAATACTTATCAGAATCTTTGTAATACATACTTTCACATTATAATTTCCCAGATAAATATTGATCGCCTCATAGGACACATAGCGAAAGGGAAGAATAACGCTGATCTTTTGCAGAATCTCCGGATAGAACCACAAAGGAACAGCACTTCCGCCAAAGAAAATAACGAAAGCCTCCAAAAACCACTCAATAAACCATGTCCTTTGCAGCCAGAATGCTGACAAACCACATACATAGGTAATCTCAAACATCAGCATTACGCCGAATGATAGTGAAACTGCGAAACCCAGTACACAAAGAAACGATTTCGGAACATAGATGCCGTACACAAATATACTTACAGCAAAAATTATGAGTGTATTGATGCACGCCTTAAAAGTATTTTCTCCTATCATACTGCATAAAAGATATCTCCTGTAATTAACGGGTCTGATCAGATTATACAGAATGGAGCCATCTCTGATGCTGTCTTCAATAGTAGTTGCAATATTGATACGTGTAAGAGCTGCAGAAAAATATGTAATGATCACATACGGAACCATCACCTCGAAGGATAGACCGCTCACATAATTTCCGCTTAATAACGCCTGCCACAGGCTTGTCTGAATAAAGCAGGTCAACAATGCACTGATCACATCGATCAGGAATGTCACACGGTACATTATTTTTGATTTAATTGTATATCCAAATAGGTATAAATAATACATTTTATATTTCCATTCTCTTATTCATTTTTCAATCATGATTAATATTACTGTTGTACTCAACATCTCTTCCTTGCTTTGATAACAAATGAGTGATTAATAATTATGCGATTTCTGGTACTAATTCTTTTTAGGTTTTCTACAAATAAAGACTCCTGCATGCTTGCTAATAATCATTTTATTCTTCCTCATTTTTTCCTGCAAAAATTCTTTAAATTCATTTTTTCTTCCTGCCAATATGTGATTTTGATTGCCGTGGCATGAATATATATAGTCACACAGAACCTCAACATCATCAATTTCTAAATGATCATCATATATCTTTAGTGAAACTTCTTCAAAATGTTCTTCCAAAATTTTTTGTCCGTTTTCCAATCCAAAAATTTTATACAACTCAATTTCCGAAAGATTAATTTTTTGATCAAATGCTTTAACCATTTCACTAATCTCTTTCATATGATTTTCACCATATGTACTACAATAAAATACTCCGTTTGCATTTAAAACTCTAACTACCTCATTTAATGCGCCTGAAATATTTTTTATATAGAACAACATATGATTAGCAATCACAATATTAAAATCATCATTCAAAAAAGGGATATCGTTGCAGTCGAATACGGAATACTTAAATTCAAATTCCTTTAAATTACTCATAGCATCCCGTATCATTCCTGCAGAAATATCGGATAAAATTATTTCATTTTTCTTTAAAATCTCTTTGCTTATTGATTTCCATAATTCGCCATTTCCACAACCAATTTCTAATATTTTACTTCCTTCTTTAATCTCAATTTGATGAAATAACCAGGGAAACCATCCTAATTTATTTGCTGAAAATTGTGTATGAAGTTTTATTCTAATGGCTATATTTTCAGAATTTTGATATTGTTGTAACAATTGCTCTTCCATATCCATTAAGTATAATAAGTTAATAACATTCTCCCACCGCAACTCCCCTCGGGACTCGATGATATGTTTGGCATCAATCAATCCTTTCTCCACCTGTTTCAAATTGTCAATTTTCTTCTGTACAAGTTTT
>JAAUZT010000025.1 GCA_014804485.1 Lachnospiraceae bacterium | reverse complement strand
TTTATGAAGGAAAGGAAAATGAGGATGATATAATAGAGGCGTTAAGCGAATATGTGAAAGAAGCGCGGAATTAGGAAAAGGGGATGTAAAAGCCTTTACTGTATAGGACAGTGGTTAGAAGGTAGTAGGTATCTGGAGAATAGAATACCCGAATGAGCAGTGAGAAAACATACTTGTGGCATTGTCGAGACACGTTTCGGAACTTGTCCTTGAATGCAAGTAGCAGAAAACAGAATAAATACATAGAAGGCATAGCTTCTTTTTGGCAGGTTCGGAATAGATAGAACCTGTCAAAAGGGAGCTTTTTTGTAGTTGACATAGAACAGTAGTCTCATGCAGTAGTAAAAATGGTTCGCAGAAGGTATTTCTGAAAAGTACGGAGACACAGGCGGTATTTCTGGTACAGGTTCCGGAATATATGGCAGAAAACATGAAAATGATGGAGTAAAGAAAAGGACTGACCGTTGCGGTTCTGCCCGGAATGCTCTTTTTTGGAGATGGTTCCGGGCAGGCCTGTAACCAAGGAGGAAAGGTAAATTACGATGAAGATAAATACCGCATGGTAGACTATGAACCTTGACAACAAATATTCCGTCAGTCTTTATCTGCGGAATGGAATATCAGTATGTAAGGATACAAAACATTCGGAACATCAGAAGATGACGAGGGGAGAGCTTCGTGAAAGCAGATACAGAACCGTACCCCCAAATTTTTCACAAATGGGGTATGAATGGGGTATAACACCTGTTATTAAGGATTTTACAGAAATTTTAGAAGCCGCAAAGCCGCATAAATACTGACTTTGCAAAAATTTACTGAAAATATTAGCACTCGCCTCTTGACAGTGCTAACAATTCGTTGTATTGTGATAGTGTCAGTAGAACAGATGTGACAAAAAATGCCACGAGTCACCGGCAGCGCATATGACAGAAGAAGTTGACATAACATTGCAAATTTGACAATGCCATACGCGCCCAGAAAAGGAGGCTGTTATGAACTTAACAAAATTTACCCAGAAATCCATACAGGCAGTAGAACAATGTGAGAAACTGGCATATGAATATGGCAATCAGGAGATTGAGCAGGAGCACTTGCTTTACAGTCTGCTCACCATCGACGACAGCTTGATTTTAAAATTGATCGAAAAGATGGAAATACAGAAGGAATACTTCGTGAACCGCGTGGAACAGGGAGTGCGCAAACGGGTCAAGGTGCAGGGTGGGCAGATTTATATCGGACAGGATCTGAACAAAGTACTGATCGGCGCTGAGGATGAGGCCAAAGCGCTTGGCGACGAGTATGTGTCTGTAGAACACTTATTCCTTGCAATGATCAAGAACCCGAATAGAGAAATCAAGGAAATCTTCCGTGAGTTTGGCATTACAAGGGAGCGGTTCCTGCAGGCGTTGTCTACGGTACGGGGCAATCAGAGAGTGACTTCGGACAATCCGGAGGCGACCTATGATACCTTGGAGAAGTACGGCCAGGACTTGGTGGAAAAAGCGAGAAGCCAGAAGCTTGACCCTGTAATCGGCAGAGATAATGAGATTCGTAATGTCATTCGTATCCTGTCCCGTAAGACGAAGAATAATCCGGTGCTGATCGGTGAGCCCGGTGTGGGTAAGACTGCGGTGGCGGAAGGGCTGGCACAGCGTATCGTCCGGGGAGATGTACCGGAAGGGCTGAAAGATAAGAAGATTTTTGCACTGGATATGGGTGCCCTTGTTGCGGGAGCAAAGTATCGGGGCGAGTTCGAGGAGCGTCTGAAAGCAGTGCTTGATGATGTGAAGAACAGCGACGGGCAGATTATTCTTTTCATCGACGAGCTGCACACCATCGTGGGCGCAGGCAAGACGGACGGCGCCATGGATGCGGGCAACATGCTCAAACCTATGCTTGCGAGAGGCGAGCTGCATTGCATCGGTGCTACGACATTGGATGAATACCGGCAGTATATCGAGAAGGATGCGGCATTGGAGCGGCGTTTCCAGCCTGTTATGGTGGAGGAGCCGACGGTGGAGGATACCATATCTATTTTGCGTGGACTGAAAGAGCGGTATGAGGTTTTCCATGGCGTGAAAATCATGGATAACGCGCTGGTCAGCGCGGCGGTGCTGTCTAACCGTTATATTTCCGACAGATTTCTGCCGGATAAAGCGATTGATCTGGTGGATGAGGCGTGCGCGTTGATTAAAACTGAGCTGGATTCCATGCCGACAGAGCTGGATGAATTGCAGCGTAAAGTCATGCAGTTAGAGATCGAAGAGACGGCTTTGAAAAAAGAGGACGACAACTTAAGCAGAGAGCGCCTCGGCAATTTACAGAGAGAGCTGGCGGAACTAAAAGAAGAACTGAAAAACCGCATGGCACAGTGGGAGAACGAAAAGGCTTCTGTGGAGAGACTGTCAAAGATCCGTGAGGAGATTGACGAGGTCAACAACCAGATTCAGGTTGCCCAGCGTGACGGCGATTACGAGAAAGCGGCGGAATTAAGCTATGGAAAGCTGCCTTTTTTGAAACAGCAGTTGGAGATTGAGGAGGAAAAAGTCAGCAAAGAGGATTTGTCTCTGGTGCATGAGAGTGTTTCCGACGAGGAGATCGCGAAGATCATCTCCAGATGGACGGGAATTCCGGTGTCCAAGCTGACGGAGAGCGAGCGGAATAAGACGCTGCATTTGGATGACGAGTTACACAAGCGGGTGATCGGGCAGGATGAAGGCGTGACGAAGGTGACAGAAGCCATTATCCGTTCTAAAGCCGGAATCAAAGATCCTACCAAACCCATCGGTTCATTCCTTTTCTTAGGACCTACCGGCGTGGGTAAGACAGAACTGGCTAAAGCGCTGGCAGCATCACTGTTTGACGATGAGGCGAATATGGTTCGTATCGATATGAGCGAATATATGGAGAAATACTCTGTATCCAGACTGATCGGGGCGCCTCCCGGATATGTGGGATATGAGGAAGGCGGACAATTGACCGAAACAGTCAGAAGAAAACCTTACTCGGTCGTATTGTTTGACGAGATAGAGAAGGCGCACCCCGACGTGTTCAATGTGCTTTTGCAGGTGCTTGACGACGGGCGGATTACGGATTCACAGGGCAGAACAGTGGATTTCAAGAACACGATCCTGATCATGACCTCGAACATCGGCGCGAATTATCTGCTGGACGGTATCGACGCGCAAGGCGCGATCACACCGGAGGCGGAAGAGATGGTGATGGGTGATCTACGGAATCATTTCAGACCGGAATTCTTGAACAGGCTGGATGAGACGATTCTCTTTAAGCCGCTCACCAAGGATAACATCGGCGGCATTATCCGTCTGATCGTGGATGATCTGAACAGGCGGCTTGCAGACAGGGAACTGCAGATTGAGCTGACTCCGGAGGCGGAGCGGTTTATCGTGGAGAACGCTTACGATCCGGTTTACGGTGCAAGGCCGTTGAAACGGTATATTCAGAAGTATGTGGAGACTCTGTCGGCGAAGCTGATTCTGGCGGATCAGGTGGAGGCGAAGGATACGATTCAAATCGTGCTGCAGGACGGGAAATTGGCGGCAGTGCGGAAGTAAACGGAAACAGCAGGGCTGCTATAAAAAGTGCTCTGCTGTTTTTGATTGAAGAGTCGGAATATGAATGTTATGTTAAATATAGCGTACCCTACGATGATTTCTTATGGAATAATTGAAAAATGATTAAAAGAGTGGCTGAATCGGAAAGCAGATTTACATAGTGATGGCAAGATGGTAAACTATAAGCGGTATTTTATGATTAAATGGATCAAATCGGACGAGCACCAAAAGTAATAGGATAATAGGAGGAAGATAACATGCGATATCCTGAATTTTTACAGCAAAACGGTACGATAGCTTTCGTGGCACCATCCTTCGGGTGTGCGACAGAACCATACAAGAGCGGATTCCTGCGTGCGCAGGAGAATTGGAAGAAACAAGGATTTCAATTGGAACTCGGACCGAACTGCTACGTGGAGCAGGGGGTAGGAATCAGTAACGCACCGGATCAGTGCGGCGAGGAACTGACCGAATATTACTGCAGGGAGACGAATGATTGTATCATATCCTGCGGCGGCGGGGAGCTGATGTGTGAGATCTTAGACTATGTGGATTTTGATAAAATCAGGAAGGCAGCGCCCAAATGGTACATGGGATATTCGGATAATACGAATATGACATTTCTCTTAACGACGCTGTGCGACACGGCATCCATATACGGACCCTGTGCATCGTCTTATGGCATGGAGCCGCTGCATCAGTCACTGGAAGATGCGATGCTGTTATTGCAGGGGTGTAAGCTGACCATGCAGGGATATGATATGTGGGAAAAAGAGTCGGTGAAGGACGAGGAACAACCCTATGCGCCGTACAATCTTACAGAAACAACCGTTATTAAATATATAATGCCTGACGGCAGGACGAATATCGAGAGCTTGTCTGCTGTGACTGGGAGCAACGGGGCAAAAACTGCCGGAGCGGAGCGCCCGCAGCAGAACGGCGCAGCAGCAAATGGCGGGACGGCAGGGGAGGCACCCATCGATTTCTCCGGCAGACTTCTTGGCGGCTGTATGGACTGTCTGGTAAATCTGCTCGGCACAAAGTACGATCAAGTGACTGAATTTACGGAAAAGTATAAGGAAGACGGTATTCTCTGGTTTCTGGAGGCGTGTGATCTGAATCTGATGGGGATCAGGCGCGCTATGTGGCAGATGGATCACGCCGGATGGTTCAAGCACAGCAGTGGTTTTTTAATCGGAAGACCGCTGAACGGTATGGGCGTGGAGGAGTTCGGTATTGATCATTATCAGGCCGCATATGAGATGCTGCGCAAGTATAATGTGCCGGTGATCATGGATGTGGATATCGGACATCTGTCTCCGATGATGCCGTTAATCAGCGGCGCTATGGCACGGGTTGTCAGCGACGGGCAGGAGTACCGGGTGGAGATGGAGCTTCGGTAATATAAGGATGAAATAATGAAGAAAGAAAGGATGGGGTAAGATGATTCCGAAAGATCCGGTTATGTTGCTCAGCTTTATTAATCTGAAGCTGCGTGATTACTATACAAGCTTAGAAGCGCTCTGCGATGATCTGGATATAGACCGCAAAGAGATAGAGGATAAACTGTCCGGAATTGATTATCATTACGATAAGGAGAAAAATCAGTTTGTCTGAAAAAATTAAAATTACAGTCGTTGTGGGAAACGAAAAATTAAACACAAAATCGAATATGCAAAATAGAGATGTCGTTGTTGTGACGCATGATTCATCAACGACAATCATGTCAACTTTGTTGAAAAATAATCTGATAAACGGCAGTTTTTGCGGCGGAAGAGGAGATTGCGGACGGTGCAGGATACAGTTTCTGGAAGGAGTGACTATGCCTACACCGTTGGAAAGAAGTGTGATGGAGCCGGAAGAACTGCGCCGTGGATACCGACTTGCATGTCTGGCAAGGCCTAAAGACGACTGCGTCATAAAACTGGCGTTTGCGGATGCTGCCGAAATAGAGATTGTATCCGACATGATAGATGTGACAGAAAGCAGTGACCGATCAAGTCAACACAATAAACAGACTCAAAATCAGAAATCGGACGTTACGAAATCGGCGATAACATCTCAAAAAGATTTTCCGGAAAAGCAAAACGATACAGGTGATATTTTTTTTGCGGAAAAAGATATTATAATAGCGGTTGATCTGGGTACAACCACCATAGCGATGCAGCTTATGAGTATGGAGAGCGGACGAGTCATTGATACCTATTGTGAGATGAATCCGCAGAGACGTTACGGTTCAGATGTGCTGGCAAGGATTAAGGCGTCATGTGAAGGGAGTAGGGAGATATTACAGAAGTTAGTAATAGAAGTGCTGGAGCGAGGCGTTTCGCAGTTTGAGCGATGTCTGTCAAAGAGAACGGCGGCAAATGAAACCGGTATCAGTGCCATGTGTATCGCCGGTAACACCACCATGGAGCATCTGTTTATGGGATACGACGTATCATCGCTGGGACGGAGCCCTTTTACGCCGGTGGAGATCGGATTGCAGGAATACCGGAATCCGGCATGGGATTTTAAGGTCTGGCTCGTTCCGGGTATCAGTACCTTTGTAGGCGGAGACATCGTGGCGGGGCTCTATGCGTTGGGGATGCTTCCCGGGGGATGTGGAGCAGAGCGAACTCACAACATTAGTGAAATGCAAGTTGATATTGAACTTCAGGACAAAAATCAAGTTCAAGACTGGGCTGAACCTCAGGACAAAAGTCAGGATCAAAGCCGAATTGAACATCGGAACGAAAATCAAGCTCAAAACTGTACTAACCCTCAGATTAAAGTGCAGGATAAGAGCGAGACTCATACCACAATACTGATTGACTTAGGTACTAATGGAGAAATGGCGATTACCGACGGTACGCACATGATTGTCACCGCCACTGCGGCAGGTCCGGCTTTTGAGGGCGGCGCCGGTGCGGGAGTTATAGGAAGTGACATGATTGCCTGTGCAGCTTCTCTTTTAAAGCAGGGAATACTGGATGAGACCGGGCTGCTTGCAGAACCTTATTTTACGGAAGGGGTTACTGTGGGAGAACCGGCAGTGCGGCTCTGTAATAAAGATATACGTGATTTACAGATGGCTAAGGCAGCAGTGCGTGCCGGAATAGAGATTTTGCGGAGGCAGATGGGGGAGACGCAGATCGGGCACATTTATCTTGCGGGCGGATTCGGCTATTATCTTGATGTGGAGGCGGCTTTTTCCATCGGACTTCTGCCGGAGCATATGCGCGGCAGGGTCGCGGCGGTAGGTAATACGTCGTTGGCAGGAGCTTATATGCTGGGGCGTGATCTGTGGAGAGGAAAGACAAATCAGGCGGCATTGGAACAGAGCCTCTCTTCTATAGTAAGCATTAATCTCGCCGAGAGGGAAGAGTTTGAGCGGTTGTATGTGCGATATATGAATTTTTGTAATGAATGATGACTTCGTAACTGTGAAGAACAGGGTTCTGAACAGTTACGATGGATTTAAGATTACGTTAAAAAGAGGCTTTTTTCTGGTTTGCGCTGTGATAAGAAATATTGGTTTTATGCGGCTTTCAAAGATTACGGTAGTTACTGATAACATATGTTTTGAAATCTACTAGTGACAAACTAGTGACAAAGTTTAACCCTTCCGACGTGGCAGTGTGGAGGGGTTAAATCATTTCTATAGCTTCTCTGAGTTCCTCTATTGTTTTGTGTGTATATGTTCTGGTCGTGATGGTCTTAGAGGCATGTCCGACGAGACGATCTATACAGACCTGATTGGCACCGGCACTGTCTAGGAGCGATATAAAAGTATGGCGGCAGTCATGTGGGGTGTGATATGTAGTAATACCGATAGAGGTCAGGGTTTTTTTAAACAATCTGGTATATGCCTGTGTGCCGATTGGAAGATCGTTCAGGGCAAACAATATGCCATTGTTCATGGAAAGCCTGTGCTCAACAAAACCGTGTATCTTTGAGTGTATCGGTACAATGCGGTTTTTACTGGCTTCGGTTTTTAATCCTCCTTGGAAGGTACCGGCAGCTAAATCTATGTTTTCTGGTGGCATTAGGAGTAATTCAGATATCCGCCAGCCGGAATATATGTAAATCAAGATACTGTCCACCCAAGGCACGTTTATGTTATTCCATAACAACTGTATTTCATCATGTGTAAAGGGTACTCCCGGCATATCATCTTCTGATACTGTAATATTGGCGAATGAAGAATAGCCTTTCTTGATGATATCATTCTGTAGGGCAAATTTGTCCATCTGGCTAAAAAGGTTCTTAATATGCTCCTGCAAGGCATGTGATAGTGGTCTGCCTTTCTTTCCCTCTTGTGAGAGGACGCTTTTAAAATCCGGTGTTCGTAAATCCCTATAAGGTAGATCATAAAGCAGCGTACAGTAGTTGTAGGCAGATTTAGTACAGTCTTTTGTACTCTGTGAGTAAATTCTCCCGCTCTCTTCGTATTTGTCCTTGTAGAATAGTTCATACAGGGCAGAAAACGTTATGTTTCGGTCAGATATGCGGTAAGGTTCCTTATTGTAGTCTGCCAGTGCGATCATGGCTGCTTCGCGGGTCTCATAACGCCCCAGAACGTCATACACGGGGTAATAGCGCTCATCCATGCGGGTGTTGACCCGGACTTCATAAGGCTGCCGTCTTTTACCGGACAGCTTCACGACGGAACCGTAGCCGTTTCTGGCTCTCATTGGCTTTCCACGCGGCATAGTGTGTCCTCCTCCTAAAAATGAGTATAAAAATAACAGCTAGCAAACTATCTGATTTTTCTGAGTAGTTCGCTTGCAAGCTGTTCCCGAAGATGATACACTATATATATGGTTGGATCGCGCATCTTCGGGTGCGTGTATTTTAAAGCCGTTCCTGTTGACGCAGGGGCGGTTTTAACGTTTGTCAGATTTTAGTATACTATACTACCATTATGTAATACTTATAAATAATACTCAAATAGAAAAATAGAACAAATGTTTGTTGACATATAAATATATTTAGCGTATTATAATAATACAGAGGAAGAACGTCGCCGGATAACACGAGGGTGAAATCACCAGCATGCTTGACATGTGGTAGTCGTGCCGGGGGTTCTTTTTCTTTTTTATTTTCGGCAAAGCATTTTATCAACAAAGTATTGTTCATTTGGTTTCATTGAATCTGCATAATACTTAACCCCATATTTTTCTATATGGCCATTATATTGATAAAGCTTTCTCTTAAGTCTAAAACTATAACATGGCGTTATAAAACCATATTGATTTGGCTCAAACCTGTAAAACATAGAGGTGGCACAAACATCCGCAAGTTGGAGCATGTCCCATGAATTAGCTTGTTTGCTTTGTATGTTGGTGAATCTATTTACAATTTCATTGTTTTCGAAGTCTATAAGATTATTAATATAATCGATCAGTTCTCTATCTCGATTAGTTCCCCTGCTTGAAAGGATAATTTTCCCGCTTCTTTCAGTATCTCTAAGGAGCCAAGAGACGCGCTCTATCAATAATCTACAGGCAAAGTTATAAGTAACAATGCTTGGGTTATCAGAAGGATTATTGCACCGGATATTCAGTTGTGAAGTGTCAATGATTACATTTATTAATTCGAAATTTCCATTTGCCAGTTCATTCACTACATATGATTTCTGTTCGAAGCTTCTAAGATTTCGGAAATGTATTTCATGGATGTTAAGACGCTGCTTAATGGAGGTAATTATATTACGCATTTCCGGTTCATCATCAGTATTTATTATTACAGCGCTCAACACAAACCATTGTGTGCCTCTGTTTATGCCTAAATCTCCGGCTTCATCAATATATACAGTACATTTGGTGGACATGAAATGCCTCCTTCTACAAGCGTATTATATGTGTATAGTGTTAAGAAAACCATTTATGTGATTAGGAAGAAAGGCCGTCGGACGCCACCCCGACATTTATGGAGATATTGTTCTCGATTTTTGTGTAGGATCCTACTGCATTATTAGATATCATAGGCTTCGTCCTTTCTGTGCAGAATATTACTGCACCTAAAATAAAATATACTGCAACGAATCTATAGATAGCATTTAACGCCTTTCTCCAAGGAAGTTTAGGGTCTTCCTTCCTAATCGCATAACTTTATGATACTAATTTTCGAAAAGTGGTAAATTTGCAATCCCATTAGGATGTTTATTCCTGCGGGGGTTCGGGTGGCTTGGAGTAGCGAGGAATTTCGGTTAATTCTGCTACTCTTTTAATGGCTTCATGCTCTCCCGAAACGTTTAATTTTCTAAAGTGGTTTAGTAATTCTAATTCTCTATCCCAACTATTAATTTCTGTTTTACCCTGTGAATATGATTCTATCCATACTTCAATTTCTTCGCTTTCTTTTTGTATTTCAGGAGTTAGAAATTCTTTTAGTTTATTTTTTTGTGCTATAAAGTCTTCTTTATCAATTAATTCAAATATATTTACTTCTAATGCAGAAGCAATTTTGGCAATAGTTCCTAATTTAGGATTGGCTCTGCCGGATTCATAACGACGTATTGCGGAATCAGCCATTCCGCATAGCTCGCCGAGTTTCCTTTGAGTCAATCCTTTTTCTATTCGAATTTTTTTTATATTTTCAGACGTACTCAATTTTATCACCTCAAATGTGAGTATATCACATTTGGGTAAAACGTAACAGAACAAAAAATATCTTTTGTGCTTGACAGAACAAAAACGTTCTTTTATAATAAAACATGCCAGAACATTTTTGTGCTATTTATGATGATTATAACAGGACAATATCGTTCTGTCAAATACAAATTTAGAAAGTGAGGTGAAGCAAAATGGCAAAAGTAATGACTAATTTACGCGTCAGCCAAGATAAAGTGCAACTTCTTATGGCGCGTCAGAGCAAGAATCCATACGATTTGTGTAGTGCGGCAAGAATCAGCTATGCATCATACAGGCGTATTATGAAACAGGGAAGCTGTAAGCTTGCCACATTAGGTCGGCTTGCAGAGGCTCTTGGGTGTGATGTAACTGAAATCATTGAGGGTTAAAAGTAAAAAGATGGAGGTAGTATTAAGAAAATAAGAGGATGATAAGACATTTAAAAAGGTTGCCCACCAGTCAAGTAAAGTTAATTTGATTGTGAATTAGTAGCAAGACTTACATAAGGGCAAGCAAAATCGGGAGATTCCATGCCATGACATTTATGTTTTCTGTCCCTGTTCATAAGTGAACATTTAGCGGTTTTATAAACTTTCTTGCCGTCTACAATATCATATCCGTTTTCTATTGTAGTATCTATTCTGTATTTACGGCAAGTGAATGTGTGATACTCATATTCCATATTGTTCCTTTCTCTGGTGGGTAATTTTAGTATAGCACATATTGACAGATTGTAAGATGTTATTTTCAATAAGAGGAAGTATCTGTTGTATTGTTTGGAAATTGGCTAAAGATTTTGGCATGGATGTAACTGGGATCATTGAAGATCAAAAAGTACATTGTTTTAGAGTAGAGAGGGGTGAAAACGATAAAACAAATAATATTGAGTGCGGTAATCGCTACTGGAATATCTTTCGCAGTTATCAATTTTCGTAATATATGTAATATTTTTAGAGAATTTATTACAAAATTATGCTGCAAGGATAAGGGCAGCGATAACGGCAGAAGCAACACCGACAATAATTGGAATGATTAAACTTGTTATGATATATCGAACAGTTAAAAGTTTATTGGATTCTAAGAAAATAGTACCATTTCGGCCAATCTGAATGGTAGTTGGATTGTTTAAGGCACCATAATCGTTTCCCCTAAGATTATCGTTTGGGTCATTACTTTTAATCATATGGTTGCTTTCCAAACGATGGTAGCATTCCTTAAATTTTGGAAACTTCTTATAAATTTGAGTGTATGTTTGGTTTGGGTGATGGTTTATATATTGTAAAATTTTTATTTCTGCGTTTTCTAGTTCTATCATAGGTTTTCTCCTTTGCACTTAATAAGGAGATTGTACCACAAAAGAACGAAAATGTTGAGTGATTTAAAATTAGAGGGATAAATCATGAACGAAAAGTGTTTTGACTGCACAACATGCAGATACCGCTATATACATTTTCCTTGTATGGACGATTACGAAATCTCCATGCAGGAATGTTTATGTGATGGTGAGGATTATGAGGAAGAACAGTAGGAAGGAGATGAGGGAGATGCCTGCAAAAAGGGACACTACGATGTTAAAGCCGGACAGCCGAAAATTCTTGATTGCAATGGCTGAGGCAGGAGTTGACCCAGTCGGGCTTGCAGCGGAATCAGGATTGTCAAAGAACATTGTTTATTCAATGCGGAGAGGATTTTATACCAAGCCTAAGTATTTGGGGGCAGCAGCAAGGGCTTTGGGTGTTAAGGTTGTTGATCTGATTGAGGATGTAAAAGATGAACCCGAGCAAACAGCAGTTACTTGACAGTATTCAGCCAGGAATGAGGCTTACGAAAGGTTTCTTCAAAAAAGTCTATGGCTATGAAATTACAGATCCATCTTTTCCAGACAAGGCCATAGCTGCATTAGAAGTAGCCGGCTGTAGTAAAGCGCGGCAATATTATAAAGAATGGATCGAGGAATATGAAATGGCGCGTGACGCTGAATTAAAGAGTGCGTTAGGAAGGTGCCTGAGAGGAGATGAAGAAAGACGGAAAATAGAACTGTTACAGAAAAAGAAGCAGCTATTGATGCAGAAATTGCAAAGATAGATAAGGAACTGGAAGAGTTGGAGCAAAAGGCAAAAGGGCATCCGGCAGTTTGCGACAATGGTGTGGCAAGACCGTTTAAGGAGTTTAAGCCTATAAGGGCAGTAACGGCAGCAGAACTTGAGAAAATGGATATTCCTCCAATAGAATGGCTTATTAAAAATATTCTTCCGGTTGGGCTGTCTATGATAGGCGCACCGAGCAAGTATTTCAAGAGTTACATGGCGCTGGCTATATGTATAGCCATATGCAATGGATGGAAGTTTCTTAAATTTGATTGCACAAAACATGCCTGTTTGTATCTTGATCTTGAGAGTACAAAACGCAGACCTAAAAATCGTTTAAAGCAAATTCTTAGAGAAAATGACTATCCCAAGAATTTGTATGTAATAACGGGAACGGATGATGTTGGCAGAATTGGTGAAGGATTTGAGGTACAAATAGAATATCAGTTGGAAGAGCATCCAGAGATAAAGCTGATTGTTGTTGATGTATTTCAAATGATACGTCAATCTGCGAAAAAAAATCAGACAGGTTACGATCGGGATTATGACGATTTTAAGGTCTTAAAGCAGATAGCAGATCAGCATAATATTGGGATAATGCTTATACATCATACCAGAAAGATGAAAGACCCTTATGACGTATTCAATGAACTATCTGGTTCTGTTGGTGTCATGGGCGCTCTTGATTGTGCATGGGTTATTGCCAAAGATGATCGGTACGCAGAAGAAGCTACCTTACATATAACCGGGCGCGACATGGAAACCCAAAAGCTAAAAATACGATTCAATAAAAAATCATTCCAGTGGGAATATGTTGGAACGGAAGAAGAGGTTGAGGGACAGCGGTTGCTGGAAGAATATGAGCAGAGTCCGATCGTGGAAACAATTAGAAAGCTGGTAAAACAGGGCAGTGGCCATTGGGAAGGCTCGGCTAGTGATATCGTAGAAGCCAGTAGGTATTTAGGATGTCAGATATATGATGATGTGCGCAAGGTTGGCAGTCTGATAAATAAATACGAGGGTTTGTTTTGGGCTGTGGATAGAATTAGTTATGAATATAACAGAACTAGAAAAGAGAGAAATTATATTTTAAATGTCATATATGCCACTAACGTCACTAATGATGATAATGTCACTCATGTCGCTAGATAAAAGAATTGGTGACAAGGTGACATAGTGACATGTGCTATATACCACCCACAAAAAGAAAGGAGATTATATTTTGACAGAGAAACTTAAAATTTTACAGAAAATGGAGAATGCCGCAAGTAATATTAAGGCCATGGAAGAAAAATTGGAGACCATTAGGAATCTTGACGCGAATCTGGCTGACAGTGTACAGGTCCATTATACGATACCGATTAACTATAAATATCCTTATGGTAAAGCGAAAACAATCAGTAAGGAAGAAAAGGTACGGTTTTCAATTCCGGAGGGGTTGGAAGAAACGGTTATTGATTCCGTAAGACAGTTATACGAACAATGTTTAAAGCGGTATTATCAGTTACTTGATGAATATACCATTCAACTTAAAAACGCCCCGTAGGTATTACCAGTACCTACAAGGCAAGTAAATTTGGGTATGTGGAAATTGTAACATTTCCTCTACCCGGAGTAAAGAAAGGATTTATCAATATGAATTACAAGCAGAAAATTATTGAAATGGTAAGCCAAACAGAAAACGTGGATTATTTAGAGTTTATATACAATATGATGATTTCATTCAGGAAGAAATGGGGGATATGACATGAACGAGGAACAAAGGAAAGAATATGCCGAGCAGTTGAAAGCAGCTGCAAAAGAATTTATAGACGGCATCGGAACCGACAGCGAATCTGAGCAGAAAGTGATTAAAATGATTTATGGCTTTGTTCGGAAAGGATTTTTAGAAACCAGAGCTGAGAAAGGAGGTGCAGTATAAATCATGGATGAAAGGTACATGGACAAAGAAGCCCGGTTAAAGGCAATTTGGGAGATTATCAGCAAGATTGATAATTCGTGGATTCTTTGGCAGATACACAGATTTTGCATAAATATTTTGAATTAGGAGGGCGAGGCATGAGCAAAGGGGAATACATAGAGAGCACCATAAAGATAATGCAGCAGCTTGGTGTGGAAATGCTTAAAAAGGTTTACACCGTAGCAAAGACCCTTAAAGACATATCGCAGGAGAAAGGTGGTGTGGCATGAATTACAAAGAGCTTATTATCAGACTTTTAGACAAAATCAACAATGAAAGATTCTTAAAAGCAATTTACATATCAGTCCGTGATTATGTGGACGAGAAAGGTGATGAAGCATGAAAAGAGAATATTTACTTTACGGGAACAGCGGGGAGGTAGGGTTATGAATGTAAGAACTTTTGTTGGCAAGAGGGGAGAAGATCACTTTGAGGAGATTGACCTTGACAAATATCTGGGCATTTTGAAAGTGGAAATGTCAGAGAACTCTATAAGGGTTAAGGGTTTGGAATTTAAGAGAAAGGAGGATGTGGATGTACATACACGGATTTATTGATGGAGCACTGGTTGCTGTTGTGCTGGGGATGATCGCTCTCGTAGTGGTAGCGGTAGTCTATTCAAAGAAAAATAAACAGTAGTAAGCCAGACGGGCGGCGGCAATGTCTGCTGCCCTTTTCTCATTGTGGCTTTTATGCCGTTAAAAATGGTACAACTTATCTCTTGAAATATCAGATAATGGTATATAGGAGAGAAAGAAAAGGACTTGCGGGGTGGTACTGATGGCAAAGAGCACAATAGCAGAATGGGAAGAACCGGATAAACTCCTGCTTTTGGAAGCATGGGCGAGGGATGGGCTGACAGACGAACAGATTGCCGGAAACATGGGCATTACTGTCAGGTCACTCTATAACTGGAAAAGGAAGAGCGTTCCGATTTTTCAGTCCCTAAAAATCGGGAAAGAGGTTGCGGATATCGAAGTAGAGAATGCCCTACGCAAGAAAGCCCTTGGTTTCCGCGAGACGGAACAGACAGTTTCTACACGTAAAACGGTTGAATATGAGAATGGCAAACGGGTAAGAGAAGTTACAGAGCCAGTTGTGACAGAAGTAGAAAAGTATTACCCGCCGGATACTACGGCACAGATATTCTGGCTTAAGAACCGGAAACCGGAGCAGTGGAGAGACAAGCAGGAGCAGAAGGTAGATTTAACGGAGGCGGTGAAGATCGTTGACAGTATCGGAGACAGTGATTGACTTCGGGAAATTGATAGTTCCGGCGTTCTATCCAGTCCATAGGGATATTGTGAAGGGCGCGCATACATATTATGACTTGTACGGCGGCAGAGGAGGCTTAAAGTCCTCGTTTATATCGCTAGAGATCATTCTCGGGATGATGAAGGATGAACAGGCAAATGCTGCCATATTCCGCAAATATGCAGTGACTTTAAGGGAATCAGTCTATGAGCAGATACTTTGGGCGATTGATGTATTAGGTGTTTCCCATCTGTGGGAGGTGGGAGTGAGTCCCATGCAGTGCACTTATAGACCTACAGGACAAAAGATTATCTTTCGAGGGCTTGATAAGGCAAAGAAAACGAAATCCCTGAAAGCCAGTCATGGATATTTCAAGTACCTCTGGTTTGAAGAACTTGACGAATTTCAGGGACCAGAAGAGATCAGAACTGTTCAGCAGTCAGTATTGCGTGGCGGTGAGAAATTCGTTGTATTTAAGAGTTTTAACCCGCCGATCAGTATCAGCAATTGGGCGAATCAGTATGTAAATGAGCCTCGTAGTGACAGTTATCGACATAAGAGCAGTTATTTGGACGCGCCACCAGAATGGTTAGGACAACAATTCATAGACGACGCGGAACATCTGAAAGAGGTTAATGAGAGAGCATACCAGCACGAATATTTAGGGGACCCGGTCGGAACGGGCGGACAGGTTTTTGAGTTCCTAGAGATAAGGACAATCACGGACGAGGAGATGAGACAGTTTGATCGTATCTATCAGGGGATAGACTTCGGGTGGATGCCTGACCCGATGGCATTTATTAGGTGCTCTTTCAGACCGAATCATGAAAAGGTGTATCTTTTGGATGAGTTTGTCGGCAGGAAGATCAGCAATGAGGATCTGGCGAAAGAGATCAAGCGGAGGCAATATACTGATTATTACATTATGTGCGACTCCGCGGAACCTAAGTCGATATCGGATTTGCGTTTTATGGATGTTTGGGCGCAAACTGTCGGTAAGCCGCCTGGAAGTGTTGAGTATGGCATGAAATGGTTGCAGAGAAGAACGATTGTCATTGACCCGAAAAGAACACCCTGTGCATACAAAGAAATCATAGAATACGAGTATGACCGGGACAAGGACGGGAATTTTCTGTCGGGCTATCCAGATAAAAACAATCACTGTATCGATGCACTCAGATATGCCCTATATCGAGCCATCTTCTCATGGGAGACCAAAGCATAGCAGGAAGGAGAAGTATACAGAGTATGGATTATTTGAAAGTACATTGTTTTCACTGTAAAGGAGATTTTGAGCTGTACAATCGCAACATGAATTACGATGACAAACCACCGAGGTGTCCGCATTGTCTGAAAATGATGAATAAGACACAGTGGGAGCGGCTGATAAATGCTTATTATACATTTGCGGAGGTCAATAAGAATTTCAGGAAATATCACGATGACAGGGGAGAAGCGCTGTTTCAGGTGGAACTTAGGAGCTATTATGTGAAGCCGGAAAAGATGGTGATAGATGATTAAGGAAGATGGAGGAATAAACGATTATGAATAAGCTTGTGTGCGGCATGGTGGTAGATGAAGATATCTACGACAAATACAACTGGGACAAACAAACAGGCATGCGAAGAAAGTATACACTCGGAGGACAGGAGCGTTCTCTTGATATAGTGGAGTTTTATTCGATGACAGAAAATTGTAAAGTTCTTTATCCGGAAATGGTAGCAGAGGCAAAGAAGATAGCGGCGCAGATACAAAAAGAGATCAGAGAATATTATGCAGCCAAAGAGGGCAGGAAGGAGAATACAGCTATGAAACACGATACATTCGACGGATATTTAAAGGATTTGCAGGAAATTCATGCCAGAGTGGCACCGGAGCGAATCCAGCTTAAAGAGAAATGGGATGCGGCGCAGAAGCGGTGGCAGGAAGACCAGAGGGAATTCAAGGGTGAT
Source organism: Lachnospiraceae bacterium (assembly GCA_014804485.1). Taxonomy (GTDB): domain Bacteria; phylum Bacillota; class Clostridia; order Lachnospirales; family Lachnospiraceae; genus UBA3282. Next base: position 43,370 of record JAAUZT010000025.1, on the reverse strand, counting down.
GAGCATTACCTTGCAAGGGAAAAAGTGCGGTATCTGGATGCACAGGAGGAATATAAGAACAGCGTCCGGGAACTGCAGAGGAGGACACAGGAGGAGATTCAGGCAGTGCAGACCGAGTATGAGAAGCATGTGACGGATTTCTATTCGGCGAACGGGAATCGGCTGGATGATGGTGTGGTACGCCTGTTAAATTCCGGCATTAAACTGACCGACGCGGAGATTGACGGAATGGTAGATCAGAACAGGAGCAACCCGACCATGTTACGGCTGATTTCCGATCACTGTGAAAAGCAAGGAATAGAGAACCAGAATGCCAGAGTATTCGGGAGCCTTGCCCGAAAGGCCGGTTCAGACGAAAGAGAGGCGTTTAAGACGATTGCTGACATGGTTGAAAAAGCGGTCAGCGAGAATGAAACAACATCGGATGTGTGGGCAAAGGCGGACTCACATTTTCAGAGACTTAGCAACCAGCAAATAGGAGCTATGAGTGCATTTTGGGTGCGGCCAGAAGCGTCTCAGACTCAGTTAGTAGAATAAATATAGTGGGAGACGGTGCAGAAATCTGAGATGGTAACTTCGCCGTTTTTACATTGTCTGTCATATTTATTCGAGGTGAAGTGTCCTGCAAAAAATGGTACAACGCCCCTTCTCAAATATCAGATAATAGAGATGAGGAAAGGAACAAAGGGATTGGAGGGATGGGGAATGAATGAATTGTCAGCACAGGCGCAGGAGGCCAGACGGGATTACAAAAGGCGGTATCGGATTAGAAATCGGGAGAAGATCAACTTACAACAGAGAATGTGGAGAAAGAAAAATCCGGACAAGGTAAAGGAGTATCAGGCACAGTATTGGGAGCGTAAGGCGGGGAAAGCCGGTAACATCAGGGCTTCATGGAAGGATTACGGTATCACGCAGGAAAGAGTAGATGAGTTGGTGGAAATTGTCAGATCAGGTGAGTATGATGATGTGGTGCGCTCTGCGGCTCATATGGCGGATGAAAAGGCAGCAGAGCATATTATCTTGTCTGTGAAGAAAAATCTTTCCTATGAGCGTCTGGAGTACCACGATAAGTTAGGTCGATGTCCGCTGGGAAGGACAGATTTTTATGGTGCAAGGCGGTTGTTCTTCCACTATTTGGACTGTGTATTGAAAAACAATTAATTTGTATGATAATGGGAGTATGAAAATGAATAAGGAAAATAATGCAAAATTGTACAAGGTTGAACTGAATGACATGGGTGACCATATTGACATATCAACAGGGGATACGGAACTTTTCGACAGGTTCCGGGAAACATATAAGCAGATAGCAGAAGCGGCTAAAGACCTTCCACGAAGGTACGGGGAGATAGATAAAGTCCGCACCATTCCTGGACATGAAAACAAAATAGTAGAAAAGATCAGGATAAAGGTGAGATTCTGTAAGGAATCGGCTGAAAAGATAGACGGTATTTTCGGTCAAGGTACATTAAGAAAATATTTCAGCAGTCTCTATGAGGAAATCCCCGATTTTGTACCTGAAACGGAGTGTTTCATAGACTTTTATAATCAGATGATCCCGGTATTGGAGGGATTATTTGGGTGCAGAGTGGATGATAGCGAAAAGAAGCGCATTAGATCCATGAGGAAATACGTCAATTTTGATGGACAGATTTCTGGCGGGAATAAGGTTGTGCTGAACCGGAGGAAACGGCATGGAGAGAAACATTGATGTGGATCTGATACTGGATATCTTGTCACGCGATAATACCGCGGAGGTAAAGCGAAACAAAAGTGGCGAGATTATTATATTAGAAGTGGAGAAGAAGATTAGAAAATCAAAATAATGGCTCATGTAAGAGGTCATGGGTAACGGCTAAGTGGTGCCAATAAATGCGTTAGATTGCGTTTTGAATGCGTCTAAATGCGTTTATTGGCACCTTTTTGTTTGGGTGATAATATGGCACAGTATGACGGAAGTATAAGAATTGGTACTGGAATCGACACGTCTGGCATTAAAAAGGATTCTAAAGAATTAGAAAAAGAACTTAAGAATCTGGCAGACGCTCAAAAAAGTTTTTTAGAAGCAGGGGGAACAAAAGCCTCTCCTGTTTATAAAGATTATGAAAAATCAATTAAAAGTGCGCAATTGGCTCTCGAGTCTTTAAAAAAGACAGAAGAAAAGCAGATAGATGTTCCATCTGGTAAGAAAGATGAGCATTATAATCAGCTGAAAATAGATGTAGAAGAGTATGCAAAATCTCTGAAAGAGTTGCAGGATCAGGGAAAATTCTTTGGAGATGAAGACTACGACAAAATATATCTTGCGTGGAAAAATGCCACTGACGCAGTAAAGGCATATCAGGCGGAGCTGAACAAACAGACAGAATCGGGACAGGCAAAGATCGCGGAGCAAGAGGCAAAAGCGGCAGAGCGCAGAGAAGCCGCTCAGCGCAAAGCAGAGGAACAAGCTGAAATGGCATTGCAGAAAGAAAATGCCAGAATCCAGAAAGAAGCCGAGGCAGAAGCAAGGGCGCAAGCCGCGGAGGCAAAAAGGCAAGCAATAATTGCAGCAGAAGCCGCAGAAGAACAGAGGCTGGCGCAAATCCGTGAGAATGCTGTTGTTGGCAACCAACGCATTATTAAAACTGTGGAGCGTATAAAACAGCTCGAGCAGGAAATTGCTGATTTAAAGTCTGTTGACAGAACAGAAGGATATGTGGATTATGATAGCCGGATTAGAGAACTTTCTGCATTAAAACAGGAAGTAAAAGACTATAACGGTAGCATAGGCCGGGTAAAAGAAAACTATAAAAAACTTGGCGATATAGCAAAGAAAGCACTTGATTCCATAGGAAAAGTTCTGAAAAAAGCAAATTCTTATGTTAATTCCTTCGGGAAAAGAATCAGGGAGATAGCGCAGAAACATTTCCCGCTTTTTAGAAAAGAAACAGAGAAAGCAAAAAGTTCTCTGTCTGGTTTTGGAGCAAGGTTAAAAAATCTCGCCTTATCTTTAATGATTTTTAACCAGATCAGCAAACTCATAAGAAGTACAACCGGTGGAATAAAAGAAGGGTTTGAAAATTTATACAACGAAAATGGAAAATTTAAAAACTCAATTGAGAATGTAAAAGCCAGCCTGTTAACCCTTAAGAATGCTCTTGCAGGCGCTTTTAAGCCGATTGTTGACGTTGCAATTCCATATATACAAAAACTGATCGGATGGCTTACAGAAGCGGTAAATTTGATCGGACAGCTTATTGCTGCGCTTACCGGAAGGAAGACGTATACAAAGGCAATAAAACAATCAGCCGCCGCCGCAGAAGACGCGGCAGAAGCTACAGATGATGAAACAAAGGCTATAAATAAACAGCTTAGCCCTCTGGACGATCTGAACAACCTTACATCTGAAAATGCAAAAGAAAAAGAAAACAGTGCAGACGCAGGAATAGGCACTGGAACAATGTTTGAAGAAGTTCCGATCGACAACAGCATTCTTGATATGGCTGAAAAGATAAAGGATGTTTTATCTAAGTTATTTGCGCCGTTAAAGGAAGCATGGGAGCGCGAAGGTAAATTTGTCATGGATTCATGGAAATACGCCCTCGATGAAGTATGGAAGCTGATTAAGGACATCGGCAGAGATTTCCTTGCAGTCTGGCAACAAGAAGCCACTATTAAAATCTTTGAGGATTTACTGCACATCATCGGTGATATTGGTCTTGTGGTCGGACATCTGGCGCGCAATTTCCGAGACGCGTGGAACGAGAATCAGACGGGATTGCGGATTCTCGAAAACATTCGGGATATCATAGGGGTTATTGTCCATAATATAAGGCTCGCTGCAGATCAAACGGTCGAATGGGCTGACAAGCTGAATTTTAAACCGCTTCTTGAAGCATTTGAACGGTTCACAAAATCTCTTATCCCTCTTGCGGACGCATTGAGTGGAGTACTATCAGATTTTTATACGAAAGTTCTTTTGCCGCTTGCGAAATGGACAATAGAAAAAGGACTGCCAGAATTGCTCGATGTATTTACGGCGTTCAATGAAAAAGTGGACTGGCAGGCATTGAGAGACAATCTTGCCGAGTTTTGGGAACATTTAGAGCCGTTTGCAGAAACGATCGGTGAGGGATTGATTATATTTATTGAGCGTGTTTCTGACGCGCTTGCAGACTTCTTAAACAGTCAAGAGTTTAAGGATTTTCTTGTTATGTTAGAAAATTGGATGGACTCTGTAAGCCCAGAAGATGTTGCGGACGCTTTAGAGATGATCGCAAAGGGTTTAATTGCATTAAAAGTGGCACTGCTTGGTTTTAGCGCAATCAGCGCAATAGCTGGAATATTCACCACTATTACAACTTTTCTTTCTGGCATAAGTGCGATCGGAGAAATAGTTGTGAGGTCTGCTTCTCTGATAGCCTCTGGAATCAAAGCAATAATTTCAGCAATAGGCACATTAGTATCTGCATTGGGAGGCGCGTTTGCTGTAATAACAACAGTTTTGGCGGCTATAGCCGGAGCGGTTATTGGTTGGAAAATAGCCGAATGGATAAACGAAAATCTTCTTGGAGTCGATACACCTTCGTTCTTTGAAATAATGAGTGGGATAAAAAGTTCATTTACAGACGGAAGCTGGAAAGAAGCGCTTAATCTGTGGGGAGAGGACATAAAAGCGGCATGGACTGAAATATGGGGATATGTAAAAAAGGACTTTGAAAATTCGATTCTTGGAGGGGTACTTGTATCCTTTACAGACGGTACATGGAAAGAAGCAATGAGTCTGTGGGGAAATGATATTTATAGCGCATTTGTGACTTTGGGACAAAGACAAGTAGAGTGGCTAAATTCTTTAAAAAATAAGTGGTTGCAAACTTGGAGCAACATAAAAGCCGGAATCTCCGGCGTTATCGCTTCTATAAAGTCCACAGTGGGATCTGTCATAGAATGGATTAGTGGAAAGTTAAACTCTCTGCAAGGTATATTTAGCAGTATTAAAGGCTTTTTTGGCGGTAGCAGTTCTGGAAGTTCCGGCACGTCTGGTCGGATGTCTGCACCTACAACTTACGCCATGAATCCCGCCTTTGCCACCTTACAAACCGCCGAAATACCCCGTCTCGCCACAGGCGCAGTTATTCCGGCAAACAGAGAGTTTCTGGCAGTGCTCGGAGATCAGAAGCACGGAACGAACATTGAAGCACCCGTAAGTACTATAAAGCAAGCGCAAAAAGAGTCGCTTTTAGAAGTGCTTTCAGAGCTTGGATTGACTGGCGGCAATAATAGTGGCAGCGGTAATAACGTTTATGAGTTTTCCGTAGATGGACAGGTATTTTTCAGAATTATGGAAAAATACGCACGAGAGTACAAGAAACAAAATGGTGGCAAGATCGCCTTCTCATAGGAGTGTTTACTGTAAATATATCTTATAACATAGAAGCATGTGTACTCTACTAGTGACAAGCTAGTGACAACCCATTGCCACAAACCCCGTAAAATGGTACTATTTTAACATAAGAACTTTAAGATTACGTTAAGTTTTCTCCGCTGTTCGTTTAAGAAATGGGGATTATCATAGCCTTAACAACGAAACAGACAGGTGGAAAGAGACCTGATTAGGAGAAAAGGAGATATTCCTATGTGGACGAGAAAAGAAATAAAGCAGAGGGCGAAGGAAGCCCTGAAAAGAAATTATTGGAGGATTATGCTGGTGTCGCTTTTGACGATGGTATTAGGAGGCGGGATCAGTTATTCTTCCGGAGCTTTCGGATCAAGCGGGGTCGACAGTGTCGGGGTGGTTGATACATCGTCGAAAGATACATCGGATGGAGACGGGACCGAAGCTGCAGATGAAACGGCAACGGATGAATTTGATATACCGGATCAGGCAGAGATTTATCTTGACAGTACGACGAATACGATTATTGAAGCCACCGAAGACATGAATGGGACGGTGGCGGCGGTATATATCATTACAATCATGATTGTTGTCTGCATTATTGTACTGATAGGCATGATTATTGCCGGCGCGGTTAGTGCATTTTTATATAACCCGTTCCGCGTAGGGGTAAACCGTTTTATGTTGAAAAGCGTGGATGACACAGGGGAGATCAAAGAGATGGCCTATGCTTTTGACCATTCCTATATCAATGTGGTAAAGACGATGTTCCATGTGGATCTGCGGGTGTTCCTATGGGCGCTTCTATTTATCATTCCGGGTATCTATAAGAAGTATCAGTACCGCATGGTATCCTATATTCTGGCGGAGCATCCGGATCTGAATTATAAAGAGGTACTGCAGATGAGCAGCGACATGATGAACGGCGAGAAATGGCATGCTTTTGTGCTGGATCTTTCCTTTATCCTGTGGCATATGCTGGGAGTGATAACATGTGGTATGGTAGAGGTTTTCTACGTGAATCCTTATGTGCAGCTGACGGATGCAGCGTTGTACCGTAAATTATGTGAATTTCGTGATGGCACAGGACAGGCGGCTTTACCGGACAGTAATTACGCGTATGATCATGAAGTGTAAGTAACGTGCATAGAAATGGGGATGAACATGGGATATAAAATTATGATAGCGGACGATGAGGCGGAAATTCGTGATGTACTCCGCCTATATCTTGAGAAAGACGGTTATGAGGTAGTGGAAGCAGCAGACGGCGTGGAGGCTATGGATAAGATACAGAAAGAGAAACCGGATCTGGCCATTCTCGATATCATGATGCCGGCATTAGACGGATATAGGGTCTTGCGAAACATCAGAGAGAACAATAATATACCGGTCATTATGTTATCGGCTAAGGATTCGGATGCGGATAAAATACTGGGGCTTGATCTGGGAGCGGACGATTATATCACGAAGCCTTTCGGCCCGTTGGAAGCGGTTGCCAGAGTCAATTCCAACATACGCAGATTTTACTCGCTGGGAGCGGGAGAGAATGTGCAGAAAGCGGTGAAGGAGCTGGTGGTGCAGGATCTGCGGCTGGATCTGGAGGCGTGTCTGCTGTACCGCGGCGAAGAGACGATCGAACTGACCTCGGTGGAGTTTCGGATTATGAGACTTTTTATGGAAGAACCGGGCAAAGTGTTTACGAAGCAGCAGATTTATGAAACAGGCTGGGACGATGAATATGTAGTGTCCGATAATAATATTATGGTGTGTATTTCCAAGCTGCGCGCCAAGCTGGATCATGACGGCAGAGAATACATCAAGACTGTCAGAGGGCTGGGATACCGGCTGGAAAAGCGCTAAATGCAAGATGAAGGGAGCATAAGAACAGTGGAAAATGGAAACAGAGCAGAGGATAAAAAGTCCCTCAAATGGTTTCTGATCAAACGATTCCTTGTTGTTATGCTTTTTATTCTTGTCAGCGAGGAACTGATCGGTATACTCTATGATAATGTTGTCATCCCGTGGGTGTTTCTCATATTGAAGAGTCAGCACATATCCATTACGTCGGGCGGCAGTCCGATTACTTGGATATTACAGATGTTATTATATATACTTGCTTCATTTCTTCCGGATGGGATATCAGGTTATGTACAGCGCATGATCGGCAGTCATATGGATCACTCGCTGCAGATTGCCGTGGACGTTACGCCTTTTGAAGGACGACTGGGAATCTTACTGCGGGTGGTGATCATCGTAGCGTTTCTTCTGTTGATCTTCGTGAGTTTACTGCCCTATCTGATAGGTGCATTCTACTATTACCGCGTAGTGACTAAGAAAGTGAATGAACTGATAGAGGCGGAGAAAGAACAGCAGCTTGCCTATGACAGGCAAAGGAATCTGCTCCTGTCCGACATAGCCCATGACATTAAGACGCCGATCACGACGCTGTGCAGTTACAGCAAGGCATTGTCGGACGATATCGTGCAGGGGGAGAAACGGCAGGAATATCTGGAAGCCATATACAGCAAATCCATGCGGATGAGCGAACTGATCACACTGCTCTTTGAATATGTGAAGATGGACAGCAGCGGATATGAGCTGCATAAAGAAAATTGTGATCTGGGAGAAATACTGCGGGAATCCGTGGCTATGCAGTATACGGATTTTGAGGGACGGCGGATAACGCTTCAGGTGGAGATTCCGGAATACCAAGTTCCTTACAGGGCAGATAAGATACAGATGACGAGGGCCATTACCAATCTCCTGACCAATGCGGTCCGGTACGGCAGAGACGGCGGCAGGACGTTAGTGCGGCTGGAGGCGTATACGATTACGGTGGCGGATGACGGTATGGAGATCGATCGGGAGTTTGCAGCGCATATCTTCGAGCCTTTCTCCAGAGCGGATAAAGCGCGGAGCACGAAAGGCGGCAGCGGGCTGGGACTCAGTATCGCCTCTAAGATTGTGGAAATGCACGGAGGAGAGCTGAAACTGGACTGCGATTACGGGCATGGATATACGAAGGCGTTCCAGATTATACTGAGAAATACCGGAAATTGAGCGGCAGTGTGTTTTTATCCGGGGATAGAATCAAATTCGTAACTGTGAAGAACAGAGTTCTGAACAGTTACTCAAATTCTTACTTCTGAATGTGCCGTTGCGTGCATATATAGTATAAATATCGGGTGTAATTGAACGAAAAATGTACATACATGACAGGAAGTTACACCCGGAAGAAACAGGATTGGTGCGTAATGGGCAGAAAGGAACAGGGACAGGTACGGAAAAGTGTACATGTCGGAAGAAGCGGAATTGTGAGGGGGTTGATCCTTGCGGCCGCGGCATTGATACTCTATGTGCCGTTGTTTGCAGGCTATAAGGCCAGAGCGGCAGCGGCAAACGGTATGGTGGACAGTAAGAAGATCGCAATTACTTTTGATGACGGACCACACCCATATTACACAGAGCAGCTTCTGGACGGACTGAAAGAGCGGGAAGTGAAAGCAACCTTTTTCGTGACGGGAAAGCATGTGGAGCAATATCCGGAGCTGATAGAACGGATGCATGAGGAAGGACATCTGATCGGTAATCACACTTATAGTCATCTCCAATTAAACCGGAATAACGGGGAGACTTTTAAAGAAGAACTGATTAAAACCAATGAGCTGATCGAAGAATTGACAGGACAGGAGGTGCAGTATGTGCGGCCTCCTTATGGCTCGTGGGATAAGAAGTTTGAGAAAGAACTGAACATGTTTCCGGTCTTGTGGAATATCGATCCGCTTGACTGGTGCAGCGATAACGTAGCGTGTATCGTGCAGAAGGTTACCTCCAAGGCGAAGGAAAACTCCATTATCTTAATGCATGATGAGTACAAAAGCACGGTGACGGCGGCATTGCAGATCATTGATGCACTGCAGAAAGAGGGCTATGAATTCGTGACGGTAGATGAAATCCTTTTCGATTAAGCAGGCTGCTGGCACATGAGACAAATCATCGACCGCGAGAGCCGGCAGTCGCGGTCGCGGTCGGTAACTTCAATTATATTTGCGCTTGCGGGCGCAAAATGTTAGAATATAAAAGATTGGTCTAATAAAACGAGTACAGAGGATGGAAAATGGATCTGTTTGAATATATGCGAAGTACAAATCAAGAGAAAGAGTCGCCGTTAGCGGCCAGACTTCGTCCGACTACTTTGGATGAAGTGGTGGGGCAGCAGCACATTATCGGAAAAGACAAGCTGCTTTACCGTGCGATCAAGGCAGATAAGCTGAGCTCTATCATATTCTACGGTCCGCCCGGAACAGGGAAGACGACGCTTGCCAGGGTCATTGCGAATACGACCAGCGCCGAGTTTACGCAGATCAACGCTACGGTCGCAGGCAAGAAAGATATGGAAGAAGTAGTGAAGAAGGCCAAAGATCTGCAGGGAATGTATGGAAAGAAAACCATTCTTTTTATTGATGAGATCCATCGTTTTAATAAAGGACAGCAGGATTATCTGCTTCCGTTCGTGGAGGACGGCACGGTGATCCTGATTGGCGCGACTACGGAGAATCCGTATTTTGAGGTGAACAGCGCGTTGATTTCCCGGTCCGTCATTTTCGAATTGCATCCGTTATCCATGGAGGATATCAGGGAATTAATTATGCGTGCGGTGTATGACAAGGATAAGGGTATGGGCGCTTATGACGCGGTGATCGATGAGGAGGCCGTATCGTTTCTCGCCGAGCTGTCGGGCGGAGATGCCAGACATGCGCTGAATGCGGTAGAGCTCGGCGTTATGACGACGAACCGCAGTGAGGACGGCAAGATCCATGTGACGCTTGCGGTGGCGCAGGAATGTATTCAGAAACGAGTGTTACGATATGATAAGACCGGGGACAACCATTATGACACCATCTCTGCATTTATTAAGAGTATGCGAGGATCTGATCCGGATGCGGCAGTCTATTATCTGAGCCGAATGCTTTATGCGGGCGAGAGTGTGACTTTTATCGCGAGACGTATCATGATCTGTGCGTCGGAAGACGTCGGTAATGCAGATCCGATGGCGTTAAATGTGGCGGTCAGTGCGTCGCTGGCGGTGGAGCGGGTCGGTATGCCGGAGGCGCAGATCATCCTGTCGCAGGCGGCGTCCTATGTGGCCTGTGCGCCTAAGAGCAATGCGAGCTGCGAAGCGGTCTTTCAGGCGATGGAAGCGGTGCGTCAGACCGGCAATCTGCCGATTCCCACGCATTTACAGGACGCCCATTATAAGGGGGCCGCGAAGCTGGGACACGGAACAGGCTACAAATACGCGCATGATTATCCCAATAACTATGTGGAACAACAGTATCTGCCCTATGAATTAAACGGAAAAGAATTCTATAAGCCTACCGGTAACGGCTATGAGGCTAAGATCAGAGAGCATATGAAACGAATCAAGGAAGAGGCTGCACATGATGCCAGATAAGAAAAAAAAGCGAAGACGCGTCATAGATAAAGAAAAGGTTGCGGCAAACAAGAAGAAAGCCAAGGCCAAAAAGCAGCGTCTGAAACAGCAGTTAAAGGAAGAAAAGGCCCGGATCAGGGCGGAGAAGCGAAAAGGTAAGGTTCTGGAAGAAGCTGTCAAGATGGAAGAGTCTGTAACGGTGAACGAAGAGGGAACTGTGGAGCGCACCATTACGGTGGAAGAGACTTATACCATAGCGGAGAAACCCGAGGAACCGAAGGAGATTCGCCGGAAGAAAAAGAGGAAAATTCTGGCGGTTGCGGGAGCAGCCGCGGTATTTATGATTCTCGCAGGGACAGGCAGTTTCTTCGGTATCCGGTATTATCTGACGGAGCAGGCGAAGGAGAGTGCCGCTGTGGAAGCGATGGTACATACGGAGGCGGTAGAATTGGCCGAGTACAGCCTGCGGCAGCACAGGAAGGAGCGTGTGAAGCAGAACGCTGGTAAGGACACGTCTGAGGCGCTTCTTAATGCGACCCGTTTTTTGATCGGCGGCGTGCATAACAGACCGCCGGAGATCGAACTGACGGATGCCAATTCCTCTGATTTTATTAAGATAGAGAACTGCCTGATCAACGCTGAGACGGGTAAGGTGGATGTAACGATGTCGGCGGAAGGGCTTGCGCTCAGCGATGACGGCTACTATTATCTTTTTGAGGAAAAGGCGTACGATACGGCGCTTCGAAGCGATGAATATATTATTGAGCAGGAAAAAGATGTAAATTTGACCTTTTCGGTCAATCTAAACTATAATAAGGCCAATTCAAGGCTTTGTTCTAAGTTTGTCGTAGCAGTGAAAAAAGACGGCGAATATATGCCCATCAGTCAGCCGGGATATATCACGAACCCGGAGGCGATTGCGAAGTACAGTCCGACTTTCGGCAATACGACATCTAAGAAAGGACTGCTGGTAGATCCGGAGAAATTGCGGACGACGGAACTGGATGATCTTGGTGTGAAACATGCGGCGTATAATATTCCGCTCAGCAGGATTCTCGGCAACACGAGCAATGCCTATTATCCGACTGTTTATTACACATATAATGGCAGGAGTTATGCTTTTAACGGACAGATCATAGCGGAGTATGACTATATCTTTTCTACATTGACAAATAAAGGTATCACGACGACAGCGATTATCCTGAATGATATTCATCCCGGTTATATGGAGCTGATCCATCCGAAGGCGCGCTCCGGCGGTCATGCGCCTTATTATGCCTTCAATGCCACGGATGAGGACGGAACAGAGTATATCGCAGCGATCGGTTCGTTCCTGGCAAACCGTTATTCCGGCAGCGGACACGGTAAAGTCATGAACTGGGTGATCGGCAACGAGATCAATGCCAGAAAAGAGTGGAACTACATAGAATATATGGATACGGAAAATTATGTGAATGAGTATGCCAAGGCATTCCGTATCTTCTATAACTCCATAGTCAGTGTAAACGGCAATGCCAGAGTCTATATCTCACTGGATCAACAGTGGGGGAAGAGCCTTTATTCCAATAACGGTTACAGTTCCAAGGAGATCCTGGATGAATTTAACAGGAATATCAAGGCAGGCGGCAATATTGACTGGGGTGTGGCATATCATCCGTACAATTATCCGCTGACCAGCGCCAAGGCATGGAGCACCAGCGGTAAGGCAGGTTCTTACGTTCTGGATTCGGAGACATCCCCCGTGATCACGATCAAGAATATCCACGTGTTGACGGATTATTTGCAAAAAGAAGAGTTTTTGACGGATTCCGGGGAAGTGAGACATGTGACTTTGAGTGAAATGGGGTATACATCATCTGCGGGACAGGATCTACAGTCGGCTTCTTTTGTATATGCCTATAAGATCATCGAGGCGAACCAATATATCGACAACATGCTTTTCTCCAGACAGACCGATGCGTCGTCGGAAGTGGCGCAGGGGCTGGCACTGGGCATCAACACGCTGGGCGGCGGGCGCAAGTCTATCTATACGGCATTCAAGTATGTGGATACGGCGGAATCCGCCAAATATACGGATTTTGCGCTGCGCGTGATCGGAATCAGCGATTGGAGCGAAGTGATACAGCAGCACTGATTCGCCGGGCGCAGAAAAAGAAGATCAGAACAGTTTTTCAATCAGATATTGATAGATATCCTGGTTCCGGGTCTGCCAGTTGGCGCAGATCGCGGAAGCAGTGTCTTCGTCAGGGACGGACAAGGTGATTTCCACCATTGTGACGTCCTTTTCTTTTGCCCGCAGATGTGCCTCGTATTCACCGGAGACAGATTTGTAATAGTCGGACTGGACAGATACTTCATTACGCATTTCCAGTTCATTAGCGTCAAAAAAGCGATCGATCTCTTCTTTGATCGAGCTGTTGATTCTGTTTTCAAAGAAAGAAAGGGTCTCCCGCCCCTCATCGGTAAGGAACAGCTGGGTGCGGTTGCGGCTGGTCTTAGCGGATATGAGGTCCGCTTCGGTCAGTTCGGCAAAAACCTGCTGGAGCGTCAGGAAGTTCGTATATTCTCTTTCCAGAATAAAGTCTCCCACCTGCGCTTTGGTCAGAGGAAAAGTGACCCGGTTAAGCATGTAGAGTACGATTAGTTTGTAGAGAGTAAGCGGATCTTGTGTCATAGGATACGGCCTTTCCGTTTTTATAGTGAATAGTTATATAAGCGCCCCTGATAAGCCTCCCGCAGTTTCATGGTGTGGTGCAGTGTGTTGAGGACACCACGTTTATCCAGACTCCATCGGGGTGCAAGCAGCAGATCCCGCGGTCCGTCGCCGGTCAGACGGTGTACGACGATGTCTGGACTTAAATACTCCAGACAGTCTATTACCAGCTCGGTGTAAGCGTCCTGCGAGAGAGGATGATATCTGCCTTGCGTATAGAGCGCTGCCAGATCAGTGCCCTGCAGTACATGAAGAAGCTGCAGCTTCACACCCCATGTACCGCACCGGTTCAGGTGGTCTACGGTAAATAACATATGTTCTTTTATTTCTCCCGGCAGACCCAGAATTATATGGGTGACGACCGGTATGTGAGCCTGACTCAGCATGGAAACGCAGTCATCATAGACGGACAGCGGATAGCCCCGCCTAATGAGAGCGGCAGTTTCCTCGTGGATCGTCTGCAGCCCCAGCTCGATCCAGATGAATTTGCCGGGAAATTCCGCAAGAAGATCTGTCAGCATGGTTACAATGCCTGCAGACATACAGTCCGGTCTGGTTGCTATGGAAATGCCGGCAACAGTGGGCTCCTGCAGTGCCTCTTTATAGAGGGTATACAGGTGTGGCAGAGGACCGTAGGTGTTGGTATATGCCTGAAAATAAGCGATATACCGAAGGCCGATCCGTTTGTGGTGAAAAAGCGCCCTGCCAGCCGCCAGTTGTTCACGGACGGAGATATGTTCTGAGGCCTTAACGGCATAATCACCGCTGCCGCCGGCGCTGCAGAAGAGGCAGCCGCCATATCCCAATGTACCGTCCCGGTTGGGACAGGTAAATCCGGCGTCGATCGCAATCTTATATAATTTCTCTCCGTAGGTATTTTTCAGATAGGCATCCAGAGAGTAGTATGGTTTGCCGTGCCGGTCAGCAGTCCGGTTGGTTATATTCATGAGTCGTTTCCCGTATCGTCAAGTTATCGTTTGATATGTGATTTCACAGCCTCTGCGACCACATCCGCGACCTTGGGATCGAACGCCTCAGGCATGATATTATCTTCATTTAATTCCGATTCCGGCACAAGTCCCGCGATGGCGTGGGCGGCAGCCAGCTTCATCTCTTCCGTGATCTGTACGGCGCGCCCTTCGAGAGCGCCCTTGAAGATACCCGGAAAGGCTACCACGTTGTTTACCTGATTCGGAAAATCGGAGCGTCCTGTGCCGACAACGCGTGCACCTGCTGCTTTCGCGACATCGGGCATGATCTCCGGAACAGGATTAGCCATGGCGAAAAGAATGGAATCCTGATTCATGGAAGATACCATATCGGGCGTTACGATATTGGGTGCGGAGACACCGACAAAGATATCGGCACCTTTTAAAGCATCGGCGAGTGAACCGCACTCGTTGTTCGGATTGGTCACTTCGGACATCTTTTTCTGCATATCATTTAATCCGTCGGTGGATTTACCGATGATTCCTACCTTATCACATAGGATCACGTTGGTAAAACCGTAATTTAACAAAAGCTTTGTGATCGCAATACCGGCGCTTCCGGCACCGTTGACCACTACTTTGCAGCTTTCTTTCTGTTTCTTTACGACTTTCAGAGCATTAATGATACCTGCCAGCACAACGATGGCGGTTCCGTGCTGATCGTCGTGGAAGACGGGAATGTCCAGAAGCTCTTTCAGGCGCTCCTCAATTTCAAAACAGCGGGGTGCGCTGATATCTTCCAGATTAATGCCGCCGAATCCCGGCGCAAGATAGGTAACTGCCTTGATAATCTCTTCCGTGTCCTGTGTGTCCAGACAGATCGGCACCGCGTTGACACCGCCGAACTCTTTGAAGAGTACGGCTTTACCTTCCATAACAGGCATAGCGGCGTAGGGACCGATATTGCCGAGTCCTAATACGGCGCTGCCGTCGGATACCACCGCCACGGTGTTTGACTTCCAGGTGTAAGTGTAAGCGGCCTCCTTGTCCTGTGCGATGACCTTACAGGGCTCTGCGACACCGGGAGTGTAGGCGAGGGAAAGATCCTCTCTTGTTTTGACGGGCGTCTTTGACACTGTCTCCAGCTTTCCGCGCCACTTTTCGTGTAATGCAAGGGCTTTTTCGTTAGTTGTCATAGTGATTTCCTCATTTCTTAAAGTATGATTTAATGCGTATATATTGGTATGCAATCAGGTTAAATCGTGATTTAGCACCTGCTGATTATACCATTTCATGCAATGATACTGCGATATCTCATCCGTAAAGCCGACAGATTGATATAGATGGTGGCCGGCGTCTGTGGATTTCAGTTCAATAACACTTAGTTTTTTTATAACTGCCTCTGACAGAATTCTGTTCATGAGCTTTTTCGCATACCCTCTGTGCCGGTATAGCGGATCCGTATAGACATTCAATATCGTTCCCGTTTTGCCGGTTATAAACGCCGGGCTCATTGGCTTTTCATTTACCAGTAAAAATGCGCAGGCGGCGATGTTTTCGTTCTCTCTTATTAAATAACAGAAGATATCTTTGTTGAGTTTTCTTTTGAAATAATCCGGCAGATCCCGTCGAATTTTCATGATATCATCGTCATTTAACTTTCCGAGATCCTCTTTCAAATATGCCAATCTTAGTTCCGTCAGTTGATCAATATCTGCAGTTGTAGCATTTTCAACGATCATTAGAGTGTTCTCCATGTTCCGCAGTGACAGCTCGATTCCGCTTCGCTGCATCTTACACTGCTCATTGTTATATCATATAATATTTAAACTTTAACTGCAATGTTTTTGTTGTGACAGTTAAGTGACAACTGTTATGTGACCAAAGAGCCGCAAATATTGTTCAAACATCACCAATACCTAGCGTATATGGAGGTTAATTTCTTAAGGAGCCCCTCAAAAAGCGTCAGTGCTTAACGAGGTTTTTCACGAGTTTAGCATCTGCTACGCTTTTTGCGGAGCGAGAGCGCGGCTCCGTAGATATTAACCTCCATATACGCGTACGACTTAGATTACCCATGAACAGTACCAGGTGCGAGGCTTTTGGCAAAAGTGTGAAGAGCAACGCTAACTCACAGATTTTTCGAAGATTATAAAAAAATACTTCCTATTTTATAAAATGTAGTGTATAATATTCGCATTGACAGTGATAGATCATTTCGGATAACACATCAGGTTATAAATCCCTAGACGAAAGAACGTATACGGAAGAATGTATATAGATGATTTATTAAAATACAGGAGGCATGTATGAGAGAAAAGTATGAATCGTTGGCACTTGCCGATTTGAAGGCGATCGCTAAGGGAAGAGGAATCAAGGGTACTTCGACTATGAAGAAAGCCGAGATCGTGGAAGCCATGCTGGCGGAGGATGAGAAAGACAAGGCGGCGGGTAAGGAAGTGGCAGTGAAATCCGTGGTTCCGCCGAAGAAAGAAGGCGCTGAGGAAGAGAAGTTTCCTTCTGAGCTGGACAGCGGTATTACGGCCAGCGGTATTCTCGAAGTTATGAGTGACGGCTTTGGCTTTATCAGGTGCGAGAATTATCTGCCCGGTGAGAATGATGTCTATGTGGCACCCAGCCAGATTCGTCGTTTTGGTTTAAAAACAGGTGATATTTTAGAGGGCAATACAAGAGTAAAGACACAGAATGAGAAATTCAGCGCTCTTTTATATGTGAAGTCGATCAATGGCTATCCGCCGGAAATCGCTATGCGCAGACCGAATTTCGAGAATCTGACGCCTATTTTCCCGAACGAGAGACTGAAACTGGAGACACCGGGAGCGTCTGTTGCCATGCGTATCATGGATCTGATCAGCCCCGTCGGCAAGGGACAGAGAGGTATGATCGTATCCCCGCCTAAGGCCGGTAAGACTACTTTATTAAAAGCGGTAGCAAAGTCTCTCACCAGAACTGCGCCCGATGCCCATCTGATCATTCTGCTGATCGACGAGCGCCCGGAGGAAGTGACGGATATTAAGGAAGCGATCGAAGGTCCTAACGTGGAAGTTATCTACTCCACTTTTGATGAATTACCGGAACACCACAAGAGGGTGTCCGAGATGGTGATTGAGCGTGCAAAACGCCTTGTGGAGCACGGCAGGGACGTGGTGATTCTCTTAGACAGTATTACCCGTCTGACCAGAGCATACAATCTGGTAGTACCGCCCAGCGGACGTACGCTGTCCGGCGGTCTCGATCCGGCGGCATTACATATGCCCAAGAGGATCTTCGGTGCGGCGCGTAATATGAGAGAGGGCGGAAGCCTGACGATTCTGGCTACGGCGCTGGTAGAGACGGGTAGTAAGATGGACGACGTAATTTATGAGGAATTCAAGGGAACCGGTAACATGGAGATGGTGCTGGATCGTAAATTGTCCGAGAAGAGAGTATTTCCTGCCATCGATATTCCGAAATCCAGTACTAGACGGGAGGATCTGCTGCTGACGCCGGACGAGCTTGAGGCAATCAACATCATCCGTAAGGCGTTAAACGGCATGAAGGCGGATGAGGCAGTGGAGAAGATTCTGGATATGTTCGCCAGAACCAAGAATAATTTTGAGTTCGTCAATATGGTCAAGAAGATGAAATTTCTTTAATAAAAGGCTTGCATAGCCGAAATTCCTATGCTACAATATAAAAGCTGTCGATTTGCGGCGGCATGGGATGAGAAAATAACGGCGGAAACGTCTGTTTACATTTAGAAGCAAACAGGGAAAGGAGTATGGTTGTAAAATGAAAGAAGGAATCCATCCTGAGTATTATCAGGCGACAGTAACATGTAACTGCGGTAACACATTCGTGACAGGTTCTACAAAACCTGAGATTCACGTGGAAGTTTGTTCCAAATGCCATTCATTCTACACAGGGCAGCAGAAAGCAGCACAGGCTCGCGGACGTATTGATAAGTTCAATAAGAAATACGGTGTGGAAAGCAAATAAGTTTTGTACAAAAAGGTTGAGGTGCATATCTCAACCTTTTCTAGTAAAAAGACATGAAGTTCTACTAGGGACAGCAAAGAACGCTGTCCAAGTAGAACTAAGTCATGTCTGGAAGAATGCCGCTTTCAGCGGAGCATTCTTCCGGGCTGAGAAGAGATAAATAATGAGGAACAGCATAATGGCTAAGAAAAAAAATATGAAATACTCCGGGATCGGCGGGCAGGCGGTTTTAGAGGGTATTATGATGAAGAATAAGGAACAGTATGCCGTGGCGGTAAGGAAGCCGGACGGGGAGATCGAGGTTGAGATTGAGCATTATAACAGTATTGTGCATGGAAGTAAACTGTTGAATATACCCTTTGTCCGCGGCATTTTCCAGTTTATAGATTCACTGATTCTCGGAATGAGGAGTCTGAATTTTTCCGCCGGATTCTATGAGGAAGTCGAGGAAAAAGAGACGGCGGCGGATAAGGCTTTTAACAGAATCTTCAAGGATAAGGCGGATAAAGTATTCAATGCCATCGTCATGGTATTTTCCGTTGTGATTGCCATCGGCATATTTATGGTGCTTCCCTATTACGTGACCTCGCTTTTTGAGGAATATGTCAGAAGCGACTCTTTTATGGCAATTATAGAGGGTGTGCTGCGAATTGTGATTTTTGTGGGGTATGTGCTCAGTATTTCCCTGATGAAGGATATCAGACGCGTATATATGTATCACGGCGCAGAGCACAAGTGTATCAATTGTATCGAGAAGGGACGGCCTTTGACGGTAAACAATGTTATGCGAAGCTCTAAGCAGCATAAGCGGTGCGGGACGAGCTTTATGCTGTTTGTTATGTTTGTTAGCGTGATTCTATTCTTCTTTATCAGAGTGGAGAGTCCCGTGTACCGTGTGCTGGTTCGAATCGCGCTGATTCCGGTGATTGCGGGCATATCTTATGAGATTATCCGGCTGGCGGGCAGAAGCAACAATATTCTGGTCAGGATTATTTCAGCGCCGGGCATGTGGCTGCAGAGACTGACGACCAGAGAGCCGGACGAGAGTATGGTGGAGGTTGCGATTGCTGCCGTGGAGGCGGTTTTTGACTGGAAAGCGTACTTATATGAGGCATTTGGGTACGAGGTGGACGATTCGTGGCTGAAGGATGATGAAACGCCGGAAGAAGACGATATGCAGTGAACAGAAGATGATACCGGATATTTGACGGAGACTGGAAGTATATCTGAAGAAATAATATGAGCAATATAAATAATAGCGGAAATAGCATATGTTATATTATGATGGATTGACATATAAAGAATTATATAAATGGGGATGCGGGCAGCTTGCGGAAGCGGGTATTTCTGAGTCTAAGCTTGATGCCAGATTGTTGCTGGAATATTGCTGTGGAACGGATCGGAATACGCTTCTTGTCCATGGGGAGAAGATCATATCGGCGCAGGAATATGAGAAATTTGCAGATTGTATTGCACGCAGAAAAGAGCATGTGCCGCTTCAGCAGATTACCGGCGAGCAGAATTTTATGGGATTAACCTTTGATGTGTATGAAAATGTTCTTATTCCGAGGCAGGATACGGAAGTGCTGGTGGAAGAAGTCATGCGCCATCTCCATGACGGGATGAGAATACTGGACATGTGTACCGGTTCGGGATGTATTCTGCTGAGTCTGCTGCATTATTCCAATGATTGTACGGGGGTAGGCGTTGACATTTCAGAAGAGGCCTTGCAGGCTGCGAGGATGAATGCCCGAAAGATACTTGGGATAGAGAGGAACGGGCAGGAATGTGCGGACAGTATAGTGAATCGGGAAGCGGTGCCGGATGATGAGCCGGGAGAGCCGGCAGAGACAGGAAAGAAAGTATTATTTATACAGAGCGACCTTTTTGAACAACTGGATTCTCGCGATAAATTCGATATCATTGTTTCCAATCCGCCATATATAAGAACGGATGTTATTGAAACGTTAATGCCCGAAGTGAAAGCGTATGAGCCCCATCTGGCGCTGGACGGGCGGGAGGACGGCCTACACTTTTATCGTGAGATCATAGCGCAGGCAGGCGCGTATCTGAATCGGGAAGGAATGCTTTTCTTTGAAATCGGATACGATCAGGGAGAGGAAGTCCGGCGGCTCATGGAGAATGCGGGATATACAGAGGTAGAGGTTGTCAAAGACTTCGCGGGACTTGACCGGGTGGTGTATGGCGTATATAGTGTAATGGCGTGAGAAAAACTTTCGGATTTGAGATTTCGTAAAGCGGAATCATGGAGGTAGTTATGTTTGATAAATTAGAAGACTTACTGAGAAAATTTGAGGAGATTATGAATGAGCTGAGTGAGCCCACCGTTGCGGATAATCAGGAGCGGTTCCGTGCACTGATGAAGGAGCAGAGCGATCTGACCCCTATTGTGAATGCTTATAAAGAATATAAAAAGTGCAATCAGGATATCGAGGACTCCCTTGCCATGCTGGAAAGCGAGTCTGACGAGGATATGCGTGAAATGCTCAAAGAGGAGCTGGCCGGAGCGAAGAAGCGTGTGGAGGAGCTGGAGCATGAGTTGAAGATACTTCTTTTGCCCAAGGACCCGAATGACGAGAAGAATGTCATCGTGGAGATACGCGCCGGTGCGGGTGGTGACGAGGCAGCGCTTTTCGCGGCGGAAATCTATCGTATGTATGTGCATTATGCCGAGGGCAGACGGTGGAAAGTGGAGACCATGGAAGTGGAGGAGATCGGAATCGGCGGTATGAAGAGCGTTACCTTCATGGTGACCGGGCAGGGCGCTTATTCCGTGTTAAAATACGAGAGCGGTGTGCACCGTGTACAACGTGTGCCGGAGACGGAGAGCGGTGGGCGTATTCATACTTCGACCATCAGTGTAGCGGTGATGCCGGAGGTGGATGAAGATATTGACATCGTGATTGAAGATAAGGATATACGAATAGACGTTATGAGAGCTTCCGGAAACGGCGGACAGTGCGTCAATACGACAGATTCTGCGGTTCGTCTGACCCATTATCCCACGGGTATCGTGGTGTACAGCCAGACGGAGAAGTCCCAGATTCAGAATAAAGCGAAGGCTTTTGCATTGCTGAAGGCAAAGCTTTACGATATCGAACAGCAACAGCGTCATGATGCGGAAGCGGAGATGCGCCGGAGCCAGATCGGCACAGGCGACCGTTCCGAGAAGATCAGAACCTATAACTTCCCGCAGGGACGTGTTACGGATCACCGGATCAACCTTACCATATATAAGCTGGACAAGGTGATGAACGGTGATATTCAGGAGATAATTGATGCGTGCATTGCGGCGGATCAGAGCGCAAAATTGCTTAAGATGGGAGAAAATTGAGATGGAACGAGTTGTAAAATTCTTGAAGGACGCAGAGGTTTATTATCTGGCAACTGTGGAGGGGGACCAGCCGAGGGTACGTCCGTTTGGAACGGCGCATATTTTTGAGGGCAGACTCTACATACAGACCGGAAAAGTGAAAGACGTATCGAAGCAGCTGATGGCGAATCCGAAAGCAGAGATTTGCGCATTCAAAAACGGCGAATGGATCCGCATTACCGGAGAACTGATTGAAGATGACCGGATGGAGGCAAGACAGTCCATGCTGGACGCTTACCCTTCCCTCCAAAAGATGTACGCCGCAGACGATGGTAACACGCAGGTGTTCTGTTTCAAGAATGCTACGGCAACGATCAGTTCCTTCACACATGATCCGGAAGTGATTCAGTTTTAATGTGAAAGCCAACCACTTAGCAAGGGGAAAGGCAGGATATTTATGTCGCTTGAGAACAAACTCAATATAACCGATTCGGCAGAACTTGCCCGTACAGAAGAGAAAATCAGTAAGAAGAAGGCAGTTCAGCTTTTTGAAAGCGGACATTTATATACCTTAAGAGCCGGTACATTAGACAGCCTTTTTAAAATACACAAGTTTCTTTTTGAAGATATCTATGATTTTGCCGGTGAGGTAAGAAAAGATAATATGTCAAAGGGTAATTTCA
This sequence comes from Lachnospiraceae bacterium, assembly GCA_014804485.1. GTDB lineage: Bacteria > Bacillota > Clostridia > Lachnospirales > Lachnospiraceae > UBA3282. The sequence goes on along the minus strand of JAAUZT010000025.1, from coordinate 20,898 downwards.
GATTTGTGCCGGTTATGTATTTAGAGGATGCTCTTAGAAATATCGAGAAAATGCCTCAATCGACATTCGATGAAATCGTTGAAAAATATGTTGAAATGAATGTAGCTCATCCGTTCCGGGAAGGGAATGGCAGAAGCACAAGAATTTGGCTGGATTTGATTTTGAGACAGGAAATTAACATGGTGGTAGACTGGAGAAAGATTGATAAGGATGATTATTTGCTTGCAATGGAAAGAAGCCCAATTAAAGATACGGAGATAAAATGTTTATTAAAAGAAACATTAACGGATCAAGTAAATGACCGTGAAGTATATATGAAAGGTGTAGACCGCAGTTATTATTACGAAGGCTATTCGACATATAAAGCGGAAAATCTTTGATAGAAGTACATGTATTCCGGCGCAATGTTTAACGACCTGCCGGCCAAAAGATGAAAAGATAGATTATTTGGAATTTATAGGGATATCAAATTGAGTGGAGACAGTATGTATGATTAGACTACGACCTTATAAAGATGAAGATGCAGAGAAGATACTTTCATGGTGTAAAGAGGAAGTCGCGTTTTACAAATGGACAGCAGGGATTCTTGGAGAGTATCCGATTTCAAAGGAACAGTTTGGAAAAGTAAAATCATTGATGGCATTTACCGCAATTGATGAAAATGAAGTCATAGGTTTTTTTACCATGAGAAACCCGGGAGAATCATTGGACGAACTACGTTTTGGATTTGTAATTGTAGATTCTGAAAAACGTGGCAGAGGTTATGGTAAAGGTATGCTGCAGTTGGGATTAAAATATGCCAAAGAGATATATGGAGCGAGTAAGATATCTTTAGGTGTATTTGAAAATAATATAGATGCATACTATTGCTATAAAGCCGTTGGATTCAAGGATGTAATATTAGATGAGATTGAAACCTATCATATATTAGGGGAAGAATGGAATTGTCTGGAACTGGAAATTGTGGAATAGAATGAAACTTAATGGTATTGCGTAGTTAAATAGTAATAGTTGATATGAAAATGCCCGGTTTAGCTTATTCAGCGTCGGGCACTTTTTTAGTTTAAGTGCGAGATCGAAGAAGCAATATAATTAGTTTATAATACTTTTGTAACCTGAATGTAACATCCTTCATTTATGATTCAGTTAGTGATCGACATAAGCCTGCCTGCTGTGATACGTCATACAGGGACGCTCTATTTCTGATCACCACACAGATCATACAAACAAGGAGTGACACCCGTTATGGAAATTTTACAGACAGTAAACCTAAAGAAATATTATCACAGTGGCGAAAACACCGTAAAAGCAGTGGATAACGTCAGCTTTGCGATAGAAAAAGGCAGTTTCACGGCTATCGTGGGCACATCCGGCAGCGGCAAGACGACGCTTCTCAACCTCATCGGCGGGTTAGATTATGCGGACGAGGGGGAGGTCATTATAGATGGCCATTCGATCATGAAGATGTCGGAGGAGGAGCTGACAGTGTTCCGCCGCAGGAATATTGGTTTCGTATTCCAGAACTACAACCTGATCTCGGTGCAGAATGTATATAAGAATATCGTGCTTCCGATCAGGCTGGACGGCAGACAGCCGGACAAGAAATACATCGAACATATATGTAAGGAACTGGGGATCGAGGATAAAATGGACAGATATCCCAACCAGCTCTCCGGTGGGCAGCAGCAGAGAGTGTCCATCGCAAGGGCGATCGCGGCGAAACCGGCGGTACTCCTTGCGGATGAACCTACCGGCAATCTGGATTCTAAGACCAGCGCTGAAGTGATGGGGCTTCTTAAGATGACTTCCAGAGAATTCCATCAGACGATTATTATGATCACCCATAATGAGGCGATTGCCCAGCTTGCAGACAGGGTCATTCATTTAGAAGACGGCAGGATTGTCGGCGGAGGTCGGGTTGCCCATAGAAGTGCTTCCGGCGAGGAGGTGCAGTCATGAGTATTATGTTCAGAAATTCCAACGCAGCATTGGAAAAAGAACTGGCAGCAGAGGACTATAGGGCGCATCCGGTCAGAAACAGGCTGGCGATCCTTGCTGTGGCACTGTGCGCAGTAATGATTATTATTACTTTTTCGGTGGGAATCGGTTTGGCGCAGACGGTCTCCCGTTCTATGGGTGCAGCGCCGGGACCGGGTGCAGACAGCGCGTCTTTATGCGGAGATGAGGAGATACTTGGCAGAATCAGGGAGCAGCCGCAGGTGGAATGGGCGGCATATGTGAGAAGATGCAGCAGCACACGCCTTCATAATCGGGAATTCAACCCGTTGGACGTATATCTTCTGGCGGCGGATGAGGTGCATTATGATAAGAATATGGTGGATTTGATTGTCGGAAGCTACCCGGAACATGCGGGCGAGATTCTTCTATCCGATACGATATCCGAGCGACTCGGACTGGAACAGCAGGTCGGAATCTCATATTCCCTTAAGGTGGTGGTAGAAAGAGAAGGAGAGCAGGTTGAGCAGGAGTTTCCCATGACGGTGTGCGGATATTATCGCAATCCCATCAGAAACTGTGCTGACATCTATGAGGAAATCTATACAAGCGACAAGTTTATTGATACTTATAATCCGGAACTGCCCGGTGGATACGATACGATCTATGTGAAGCTAAACAATTTGAATCCGCTGAAATTCGGGCATGATACGGAGGAAAAGCTGTCTGAGCTGAATGAGATCGTGTTAGGTAACGGAACAAGTTATAAGATGAGCGATATGACGCTTATGGTGATCATTCCGGTAATCCTGATCGTTGCATGCATTATGTTATGCGGTTATTTCTTTATCTATAATATATTTGATATCTCCGTCGTAAATGATATACGGTTCTACGGAGAGCTTAAAACGATCGGCATGTCTTCCAGACAGCTTAGACGTATGCTGTTATGGCAGATGAACAGGATTGCTTTTTACGGGATTGTAATTGGCGGATTAGCAGGCAGTATTATCGGACAGACGGCTTCCGGGCAGATCGTGAGCACGTTTGCGGAGAATATTGCGATGTATTATCAGCCGGCGGGCGCTGCGCAGACATTTCTGTTAGGCGGCGTGTTTGCATGGATTACATTGCTGATCAGCACATTAAAGCCTTTTCGGGTTGCATGTATGATCTCTCCCGTGGAAGCGGCGAGATACCGCGCGAAGAGGAAAAAAGGGGTATTTTCAGTCATATCTTTTGCATTGAGCGGCATGTTGTTTCTGATCGTATATACTATTGCAATCGGTTTTTCGGTGGAGGCTCAGATCGACAGGCGGCGTAATACGGACTTTCAGATCCGGCATAAAGGAATCATATGGTCACAGAACGAGCCTTTTGAACCAATCAGCAGCGGGCTGGTAGAACGGCTGCAGGATTTAGAGTTTGCGGAGGACTTAAAGATTTATTATATCGGGAGAACTAAGCCGGACTATTTTGAAATGGACGGGTTGTATTGGTATACCACATCGGCGGAGATTACTGCAGAGGGGGAGATTGCCGCGGATCAGATTGCATATGTTAAAAGTCAGCTTCCGGATACTGCAGACGAAGACCGTGCTGTCAGGCTCAATGAAAGGGGTAATCTGTCAGTTAATGTGGTGGGAATGGAAGCCGGCAGCCTGAAAGAGGAGATGCGTTATAATAGTGTCTTGGAGGGCAACATAGATGAGAAGAAGTTTGAGGATGGCAGCTATATGATCTATCTTCGAAGCTTTAACGACCGGAACGAAGATCAGGATAAGGGGATGGAGTATGCGGTTCATGCCGGCGATGAGGTGTCGGTGACTTTCTACGATGATGTGGCGGACCGCTATGTGGACAAACAATTTACGATCATGGCAGTCATCATGAATCAGGATACGTACGGCGCAGGAAATGTGAACAAGTCGAATATCTGGCTGACGCAGGATGCCTTTAAGAGTATTTATTCCGACTATGAGAATCTTGTGGGTGCAATTACCTTTAACGGAGCGGATTATGCGAAAGACGGCAGTGCGCTTTCCGAACGGGAAAAGCAGGAGATCGTGGAGCAGGTATTGCAAGAAGAAGGAAATTTACAGTTGATGCTTGATTCCGTCTATCAGGATAGAGTACATTTTACAGAGATGAAGCGAACAATCACCGTATTCGGAATGTTTCTGAGTGTGCTCGTCGGATTGATCGGTATTGCCAATATCATCAATACCGTGACTACGGATGTGATAGCGAGGAAGGTGGAGTATGCCGCCATGCAGTCGATCGGTATGACCGGAACACAGATGCAGAGTGATATTTTCCGTAAATATGCAGTCTATATATTCACTGCTCTGGGGCTGGCGACAGTGACGGGTACGGCGCTTTCATATATGATCGGTTCAAGCGTTATGTTTAACTTTTCATGGCCGGCATTGGTTCAGGCAGTTTTGATTTTCTTGTGCTTTTCGGTTCTGTTGTGCGTGGTGATGGCTAGGGTGCTTACGAGGGTGATGAATAGGAAGTCGATTGTGGAGAGGTTAAGAGAGGTTGTGTAATCTGCCTGAATCTTCTCGAATACAGCGATGGAATAGCATGCGTTATCAAAAAGGATTGGTGTAAATATGGATAAGCATATATTAGTGATAGAAGACGACAGGGCTTTAAATGGCGGGATTGTCTTTGCGCTGGAGCGTGAAGGGTATGCGGTTCACAGCGCGTATACGCTTGNGGAGGCGGAGAAGAGCCTGAAGCAGAAGATGAATCTGATTCTTCTGGATATCAACCTGCCTGACGGGGACGGAAGGGAGTTTCTGCGGGACGTTCTAGCGGGGCAGCCGGTGCCGGTGCTTCTCCTGACGGCAAGGGATTCGGAAGAGGATATGCTTAAGGGGTTTCAGGCGGGGTGCGACGACTATATTACGAAGCCTTTTTCCATGCCGGTGCTGATCGCGAAGATTGCAGCGGTGCTAAAGCGCACTGAGGGAGCGTCGAGGCAGATTTACGCAAGCGGCGGATTGATGTATGATTTTGAGGGAAAGGTGCTGACGCGGCAGGGGGAACCGGTNGAACTGACGGCGTTGGAGTGCAGGCTGTTGGAATTATTCCTGCATAACAGGGGAATCGTGCTGACAAGGGAGCGGCTGCTTGAGAAAATATGGGATGCNGATGAGCGGTTTGTGGAGGATAAGACGCTCAATGTTACGATCCGCAGGCTNCGNATGAANGTGGAGGATAATCCNGAACAGCCGGNATATATCAAGACCGTGTTCGGTTTGGGTTATAAATGGGAGGACGGACAGTCATGAAACAGAAATTTCTATATCGGCTGCGGAAAGATACGGATATGATATGGAAAGGCGGTATGGGCGCAGTGCTCATACTGCTTTTGCTGTGNATGGGACTCATGCGGCAGGCAGTGCGGGAGGANGATTTTTTCGTCAGAANGGATCAGTGTATGAAGCTCGTGGCAGTGTACGGNGTGGCATGTCTGGCGGTATTTGCCGGGGCATATTATATGATTGTGAGGAGTGTNAGCGGCACACTCTATCAACTGGGNGCTATGATCGAGAGCCTGACAGACGGACAGGTGAAGGAGGTGTTCCCTGTAGCCGGGGATACGATTCTGTCAAGATTACAGAATCAGGTTATGCGGCTGTACGATATCCTGAGATCTTATGAGGAAAGGGAACAGAAAATGCGCAGGCAGCTTGACGAGAATATCGGGGATCTGGTACATCAGCTTAATACGCCGATCACGAATATCAGGCTGTATNCGGAATTTTTAAGAAGAGATGACCTNACNGNGAAGGAGCGGGAGCGCTTCTTAGGCTGNCTGGAAGAACAGGCACAGAAGTTGTCGTGGCTGGGGGAGAGTTTTTCCAAGATATCCCGTCTGGAAACGGGGATCATCCGTCTGAAACCGGAGCGGCAGGATTTACAGCCCATTATTCTGCGTGCAGTGGGACAGATTATGGAAAAGGCACAGCGNCGGGGTATGGAGATTGCGCTGAAAGGCGATGTGCAGTCGGAGGTCGTAGCCGATGCGAAGTGGACGGCGGAGGCAGTGTTTAACGTGCTGGACAATGCGGTGAAATACGGGGATAAAGGCAGCANNATNGNGATCGAGGTGACGNGNCTGACAAACTATACCGGAGTGGCGGTGCGAAACAGCGGAACGGAGATTGACGGGGAGGAGTATCATAATCTTTTCAAGCGTTTTTACAGAGGAAAGGGGAGCGGAGAGACGGAAGGATCCGGATTGGGACTATATATTGTGAGGAAGATATTGGAGGAAGAAAAAGGATATATCAAGGCAGGGAGAACCAATGACGGGCGGACGGAGTTTGTGTTGTACTTGTATCATGGGTAGTGATAGGTGTGGGAGGCACTATGTTTTAGGGGATGGATATAGNGATTCCCTCATCTTTTTGTAACNNTGGCATGNTAATTNNCTCNTTTTTTTGTAATATAGNTATAATAATTCGCTCATTTTTTTGTAATGTAAATATAATAATCCGCTTTTTTGTGAAATGCAAAGATAAATTCCCNCATTTTTTGGCAGGATGTAATATGCCGGCTGATATGCCGTGAAATNAGTTGCCTGCAACAGAAAAAAACAGTATAATGAACGCAGGTTCCGNACAACGGAACCCGTAACAGAGGAGAAAACGACACGATTCTGATACTGCTGAGGGAGGCGGGAGACGATGGAATATGCGGATCATAAGAGCCGTTGTGTATGGGCGAATCCGAAGAATGAATTGTATATAAAATATCATGATGAAGAGTGGGGACAGCCGGTGCATGACGATCACCGGCTGTTTGAGATGCTGATTCTGGAATCTTTTCAGGCNGGGTTGTCATGGGAGTGCGTTCTGAATAAGCGGGAAGCGTTTCGGCAGGCTTTTGACGGGTTTGACCTTAATAAAGTATGCGCATACGATGAGGAGAAGATGGAAGCGCTCAGGCAGGATGAGGGGATTATCCGTAATCGGTTGAAGATTAAGGCGGCAGTGAGGAATGCGAAGATATTTCGGGATATTGCGGCAGAGTACGGCAGTTTTTCGGATTATCTGTGGGGATATACGAATGGACAGGTTNTCTATGAGAATGATAAGGTGAGTTCGCCGTTGTCGGATGAGATTTCGAAGGATCTTAAGAAGCGGGGGATGACTTTTGTGGGGACAACCATTATTTATTCTTATTTGCAGGCGGTGGGGGTTATCTATTCNCATGAGGATGGGTGTTTTCTGTGCAAGGGGAGATAGGTAGGGGATGTAGGCTGAGATGTCAGATTGCATAAAATACTCTCTCGCGTCGGGCTCCGTCATGTGGATTTTCTAAAATATTCCGGGGAGGCTAGGGAGACGGACGCAACCGTCCTCTATGCGCGTCCGTGCGCATTTCGGACTTTTCGGGACATCCATGTCCCGAAATTGCTGGGAATTGAACGGAATATTAAGAAAATCTCATATGACTGTGCAGGACAGCTTCGAGAGTATTTTATGCAATCTGACGGAGTACAGCTATAGAGTAATTAGTGTGAAAAATAATAAAATTGTTAGACAACTGTTTTGCAGCAAAGAACATAGTCTAAGAGTAACTAAATGTTTGATATTTTAGATTCTGCTAAGCGGAATTGTGATGAATAATATGATAATAAATACATAAGACAGGAGTTTGATGAACGATGAGAAAAAAGGAATTAGCGCTTGAGGTCATAGAGCGGTTGAAAAAGGAATATCCGGATGCGGCATGTTCGCTGGACTATGATCAGGCATGGAAGCTGCTTGTCAGTGTGCGGCTGGCGGCGCAGTGTACGGATGCGAGAGTTAATGTGGTGGTGGAAAAGTTATATGAAAAGTTTCCGGATGTGGCGGCGCTGGCGGCGGCTCCGGTGGAGGAGATTGAGAAGATCGTGCACCCTTGCGGATTAGGGAACAGTAAGGCGCGGGATATCAGCGCATGTATGAAGATGCTTCAAGAAGAATACGGCGGGAAGGTGCCGGACGATTTCGATGAGCTTCTGAAACTGCCGGGTGTGGGAAGGAAGAGCGCCAATCTCATTATGGGAGATGTGTTTGGCAAACCTGCTATCGTGACGGATACGCATTGTATCCGTCTCTGCAACCGGATCGGTCTGGTGGATGATATTAAGGAGCCGAAGAAGGTGGAGATGGCACTGTGGAAGATTATTCCTCCGGAAGAGGGGAGTGATTTCTGCCACAGGCTGGTCTGGCACGGCAGAGAAGTCTGTACCGCGAGGACGAAACCCTACTGCGACAAGTGCTGCCTTCAGGATATCTGTAAGAAACGTGGTGTTTCTTAATTTTCATGGAGCGGTTCGAGACCGGTAATGTCATTGATGGAGTCGCTGTTTTTGCCTTCTCCGGATAAAACTCTGTGTGTCCGGTAATAGGTGGGCGTGCAGCCCAGAAATTTCTTGAATAATTTATTGAAATAACTAGTGTTATTAAAACCTACGGACAGCGCCAGGTCAGCGATTGACATAGGAGCGTCCGAGTGCTCAGCCATCTTTTTAGTCGCTTCGAGAATACGATATCTCATCAGGTATTCAAAAGGCGTCATCTGTAATGTGCGTGCAAAACAGCGGCAGCACTCGCTCTTACTGATATGTACGCTGCCGGCGATCTCGTCTAAGGAGATAGACTCGGCGTGATGGGTTCGAATATAGAGCATGGCCTGTTTTACACGCTGTTCATCTAAAGAAACGTGTGGTGGCGGTGCGGTTTCTATATTCGGAAGCTGCCCGACCAGCTCTGACCAGAAACGACACAGATGCCCTTTGGCTGCGATCTCGTAGCCGAAGGGTTTTGCTGTGTTGACGGCGATGGCATCGTTAATGGCATCCAGCATCCGCTCATGCCATGCATTTTTTTCATCTAATGGAAACATCTTAAACAGTCGAAAATTCTGAATCGGAAGCAGGAACTGCGTATGCAGGTAGCTGCTCTTGTGCCCGAAAAGAAAATCCGGATGGAATACAATCGAATAGAAAGTGCAGTTATTCTGATCCACGGACTGAATGGAGTGCAGGACACTCTGATTAATAATAATTCCCTGTCCGGGCTCCAGAGTATAGCATGCATCATCGGTGGAGACTTCGGCGCAACCGTCATTGATAATCAGAATCTCCATCTCATCATGCCAGTGCCAGCGGATCCGGTTCATATAAGACCTGCTCAGATCCAGATAGTAAACGCCCACAGGGTAATCCAGTGTGCCGAAATCCTTCTTCTCGTAGAGATTGTCATAGGTCTTGATCGGATCATCGGAAGAGAGTGCACGGGAGGAACTGTCAGAGGCAACTGCGGTATCGATCAATGTCTCTTGTGTGACAGTATGTATTATGTTGATGTCTGTTTCCGCAGGTGTCTGCATGCCGCGCCTCCTTCACTTAAGTGATTTCGAAACCAACTGTTATGGGTGTTATAAATTATCTTAGCATGAACTGATAAGAGAGTCAAAGCATGTTTTACGGTCTTTCGTGTCAATTTCGGGTTACTATTCACGGTTAGCGCTTTGCGAGATGTTTTTGTGTGTGAAGCAAAGCAGAAGTTACCGCTGCATATGATAACAGTAGTAATGGTGCGAAATAGAGCGTGGAGGATTCGTATGGACTCTCAGAAGAATGAAAACCTGTTAAATCTGGCGTTGGATACGCCGGAATCGGAAAGGGAGCGGTCATTGGAATTGAACGTAGGGTTTGACCGGGTGGAAAAGACGTGGGAAGTGATCGTAAAGTATCATGGTTCGCTGCAGGAGCTGACACTTAGGCGCATTGTGGTAGAGGAGTTGATTGCGGGCTATGCGATTCTGACAGTGCCGGAATCGGAGATGGATATCCTTACTGAGACAGAGCAGATCGAGTACGTGGAGAAACCGAAGAGGCTCTTTTTCTCTGATCTGGCAGGGAATACGGCCGCCTGCTATACGCCGAACGGTCAGTTGTTCAGGAATCTTACCGGTAAAGGCGTGCTGGTGGCAGTTATCGATTCGGGAATCAGCTATTGGAATCAGGATTTTCGCAGGGCGGACGGGACGACCAGAATCCTGTATCTGTGGGATCAGGTGTTAGACAGAGAGTTCGACAGCGGACAGATCAATGAGGCGCTTGCAACAGGCAGCAGGGAGCAGGCACGGCAGATCGTTCCCAGCGTTGATACTACAGGGCATGGAACGGCGGTAGCAGGAATTGCTGCGGGCGGAGGCGGAACAGGGGGCATAGCCTATGCGGGTGTGGCGAGGGAGAGCGATTTGCTGATTGTGCGGCTTGGAACACCACGGGCGGAATCTTTTCCGCGGACAACGGAGTTAATGCGGGCACTGACTTATACAGTCAATAAGGCGATAGAGCTGCAGATGCCGGTGGCAATCAATCTGAGTTTCGGGAATACTTACGGCGCGCATAACGGGACGTCTTTGCTGGAGCGGTTTCTGGATAACGTGTCTGAGATCGGTCGCAGTGTGATCTGTGTAGGCAGCGGAAATGAAGGAGCGTCCGGCGGGCATGTGGGCGGCAGCGTGGCAGTACCTAGTCGGACCGGTACAAGAGGAGCCACGGCAGGTATCGGCAGTAGATCGGGGGTAGAAAGCCGTGGCGGTCAGTCCGGAAGAGTGTTGACCAGTTTAGTCGGTGTAATTGACGATGATGTCATGCGTAATATGACACGTGTGGAATTAGTCGTGGGAAACTATGAAACCGGCGTAAATATACAGCTTTGGAAGGAATATACAGACCGGTATGCGGTCATTTTATTATCACCGGCAGGGGAGTATCTGATTGTGGACACTGACCGACCGGGTAAACAGACTTATCGGCTGGAACAGACACAGATTCTGCTGTATAACGGTGAACCGGCACCCTATCTGACCAGTCAGGAGATTTATTTTGATCTGTTACCGGCGGCGGGCAGCAGGTATCTGAACAGCGGTGTATGGACTTTCCTGTTGGAGCCGATCAAGACCGTTACGGGTAATTATACCTTCTATCTGCCGTCAGGGACTGTGAGGAATGCGCAGACCCGCTTTGTCCGGCCGACTCCGGATGTGACACTGACGATTCCCTCCACCGCGTCTAAAGTAATTACGGTGGGAGCGTATGATCCTGTCTATGAAGCCTATGCGGATTTCTCGGGCAGAGGTTATCTGTATCAGGAGCAGGTCAACAGCCGTACCTCGGACTCCTTCGTGAAGCCTGATCTGGTGGCACCGGGGGTGAATGTGACGGCGCCTGATCGGGATGGAGGTTATTCTCCGGTTACGGGGACATCCTTTGCGACGCCTTTTGTGACGGGGGCGGCGGCGCTGTTGATGCAGTGGGGGATTGTGAATGGGAATGATCCGTATCTGTATGGGGAGAAGGTGAAGGCGTACTTAAGGAGAGGGGCGAAGCCGATCAGGGGAGAGACGGAGTATCCGAATGCGAGAGTGGGATATGGCGCGCTGTGTGTGGAGGAGAGTTTGCCTATTTAAATTGCGAAGAAATAATTACATTTATAAAAAAGTGAAGTAGAAAAATTTGTAAAGTTATTTTATAATAAATAGTAATGACATTATTAGTTTTTAGAAGAAAAACAGAGTTAAAATATGGAAATAGAATTTTATGAAAATAGCATGATAAAATACAAATGATTATGGAGAACGGGCATGATGAAAATTAGGGATATTATTCTTCTGGAAAAAGATACTAATAGAAAAGGCGATCTCTTTAACCGAATGGTCTATGATGTTTTTCATTCTCTTGGATTTGGGGAACCACATTATGATGTTCAAAAATCAGGGAGAGAAATTGATATGGTATTGCAACATCGTACAGAGAGACGAATTGCGATTGTGGAGAGCAAGGCTTGGAAACAAAAGGTGGGCGGTAGTGAGATCAATAAATTTGTTGGCGCATTTGGGGTGGAAAAGGGGCGGTTCAACCAAGAAGGATATGAAACGGTTGGATATTTTGTTTCGCATTTGGGATTTAAAGAAACTGCGCTGGAGCAGGAGAAAGAGCGTAGTGGAAATGAGAAATCTATTTTGTTAGGTCCCGATGAAATAATTAGGGAGTTGATTGAGGGAAACGTGCTTTGTTCTTTAGAAAAAGCAGTTGATGCAGTCAGACAGACAAAAAACAGTCCTTTGCATCTTTGTGATATAGTAGATATGGTCGCCTGCGAAGAAGGCTGGATATGGGTATTGTATTATTCGGTCTTTCCAAAGCAAACAAGTACACATTTTGCGTTTGTGCATGCTGACGGGAATCGGCTGATGAATAGTGTGGCGCAGAAATTGATTGAACAGGCAAAGGGTCAGAAGGTTGGTTTTTCAACTCTGATTTATATGGAAGTAGAGACAAAAAAAGATATAGATAAGCAGACGGCACAAGACTTATATTTTAGATATCTGGAAACTGAGCTGGGAGAAATACAGTTTGAGGGTATGCCGACAGATAAAGAGGCTGGTGCTATTAAAGTGAATCTGGAGAATATCTTTGTACCCTTGAGATTCTGTCATAAGGATAAAGAGGGAGAAGCGCATGTCTTGATTGAGGATGTTTTGACAAAATCTATGAGGGCTGCTGTTTTGGCAAAGCCGGGTGGAGGAAAATCTACACTTATACGCCGTATTGCACTTGCATATGCGCTCCCTGAGCGCAGATTTAAAGTGGAGGATAACCTGCCGGATCGAAATTGGTTTCCGGTATATATTCGCTGCCGGGATCTCGGAGATAATGTCACAAAGAGCATTTTGGAGATTATTGGGTCGATTGCCCGTAGAGCTGAAATCATAAAATATGAGCGGTCTTTTCAGGCTCTTGTCGAGGATGCTTTGCAGGAAGGTCGAGTATTGCTTTTATTGGATGGATTGGATGAAATATCACAAGAGAAGAACCGAATTTGTCTTGTTAATCAACTGCGTACCTTTGTGGCGACATATCCGAACGCGCATTTAGTCGTTACTTCTCGTGAAGCCGGATTTCGTGCGGTAGCTAGTACATTGGCAAGCTATTGCGAGCAATATACTATTGATGGAATGGATGAAGATGAAATTCGATTATTGAGCTTGAAATGGCATCAGGCAATATTAGGCGAAACGGAACAGGCACGAGTTGAAGCGGATAAAGTTTGCGATATTATTTTAACCGATGCAAGAATTCGTGCTTTAGCTCAGACCCCATTGCTGTTGACTACGCTATTGTTCGTAAAACGTTGGGTAGGATATCTTCCTACAAAAAAATGTCAGCTTTATGAGGAGATGATAAAGCTGCTTCTTGTAACATGGAATGCGGCTGGTCATGACCGGCTTGAAATGGATGAAACCGAGCCGCAGTTGGCATTTGTCGCCTATGAGATGACAAAAAAGGGTACGCAAAAAATTAGAAGGGATGAATTACAAAAAAAGATTTTCAAAGCGAGAAAAGCATTGCCGGAATTATTGGATTACACAACGGTTACTCCTGCTCGTTTTATCGATCAGGTAGAGGAACGAAGCAGTTTGTTGATTCAGACAGGATTAGAGGAAAATGAAAATTGTCAGCTTGTTCCCACCTATGAGTTTTCTCATTTGAGTTTTCAGGAGTATCTTACGGCGAAAGCAATTGTGAAATTATGGATTCCGGAATCTGATGGAAATGATGCAGTGGAAATTTTGACTCCGTATATTAATGTTGAGCATTGGAGGGAGATTATTCCTATGGCTGCGGTTCTTTTGGGACGTCAAGCTAAACCATTGATTGAGTGCCTTATCAATCAGTCTTTGATGATTAGTATGAATAAAGAAGATAAAGGAACAGATCTTGCGCCTTTGTGCCTTGCTAACTGTGTTGCAAATGAGGTCCCCATGAATCAGGAATTGCTTGAAAGAGCTATTGTGCTTGTAATGAAGAATAGACGAATAATTGATAGTATAAGACACTTAAGTGATATTAGGGATAATATTAATGTATACGATGCAATTTTAAAAAGCAAATACGGAAAGAGTTATTGTGAGATTGCAGAGAGAAAATTGTTTTCGGAACTGGAGGAAGAATATATATATGAATTTTGTGAAGCATGGATAGAGAAATGTTATAGCGAACATCAAAGCGATTATGATTTGAAATATATTTTGAACTATTTGGGTAGCGAAGATTATCAAGTGCAAATAACAGGGGCGTTGTTAATGATGATGAATGCATACCATAGAGTTGTAAGAGTAAAGGATGAAGATGGAGATAAAGATAAAGAGACTATCGAAGAGATTTATAAAAACATTTTAAGACTACTTCAAAAGGACTCCTCTTTATCAATTTATTCTGCCGCGTGGTGTATTGATTGGTCGGGATATGATAGAGGAAACTTAATATCACAGGGAATTGCTGCTAAAATGTGTATAAGATTAGTAGATTTGTGGGTTAATAGGGATATGTCATATGAAGTAAGACGAGCAGTTTCTTGGGGAATAGTAAGTGTATGTATGCCCTCATTTCAAAGAGATATATTGCAAGACATAATTGGCTTGGAAGAAATGATTGAGAAATGCTATAAAAATCCTGAAAATGAGTATGATGGATGGGCGGCAATTTATCTTGGAATATTGCTTAAACTCTGGGATAAAGAGGAAACGAGAAGAAAAATTAAAGAAAGAAACTTTGAAAATCCTTTTATTAGAAATAGGTTTTTACGGAAAAGAGGATTCAGACTCTGATGAAAAGAGGGATTTGGATTTCAGGAATTTTGACGAGTAGAAAGATGTTGAAACTATCCTTTTTTGATATACAAAAAAGAAAATGATTATAAACCTTTTGGTAACAAGCAGAAGCGAGGTGTAAACAATGGGCGAGAAGAATATATTTCAGTTGAGATGTTGCCAAGAGGGCAAATGCGGCGGTGAGAATTGAATTAGAAAAGAAAAAAGCATTAGGAATTTCGGCAGTGGTGTTTGATAGAAAAACGCGAACAATTCTTAGTTATGACATGATGGTTTTTCATATTAAAAGTAAGTTCTTTAAAGGGAAAGCACTGTAAAATATTACGTACGAAAGAAGAGGGGAATACTATGCAGCTTATGTATTTATACATAGATGGATATTCTAATTTTCAGAAAGCCGAATTTAATTTCAGTCAGGATTTGTATCTGCACTTTAATGCAAATGAAAATGTGATTGAGATATCAGATACTTATTCTTGTCTGCCAGAACATTTCTGGGGAGACAATATCAACAATCTCAGTGTTATCGTTGGAAACAACGGTGCTGGAAAGACAAGTTTGATGCAGTATCTTATCAGCATTTTTTTGGAGGCGCATGAAGGAGTCGTAGCAGACGGTCAGGGAATTATGATATTTGGTGAAGGAAATAAACTGTATGGGTATCGAAATCGATACTGGGAGGGACCACCACCAAGTATGTCTTCGAAATCTGAGTTAATAAGATCTGTTCAATGGTTGGAGAGGGCTGATGTGGAATCCGTACTCGGGAAAACAAAACTGATTTATTTGACCAATGCTCTGTCCGTGCGTGACACCAAGAGGAATCTGTGGTATAACGGCAACCGTTTTGCGCCGCTTTATGATTGTTCGATAGGAAATTTAATGGCATCCAATATTGAAAAGGATATGAATAAGAACTTGCGGAGGAGCCCTATGGGAGATTCTGAGACGGAGGCCTATTTTTTTTATGAGCAATATAAACAGATTAAGTTTGTTTTTGACAGGCGGCAGCATCAAATCTGCGCTGAATTGAAAAAGGACAAGATTCCGGTACCTGTTCCAAAGATACTTTATTTGTCTTTATTGATGGGAAACCAGCTAAGTACTGTATGGGATGATGTGGAACTTGATTTTGACCAAGGTGGGGAAGTAGAAAAGAGAGTCTTTCAGAATCTGTATCCACAGGTTGAGTATGAAGAAGACCCATATATTTTTTTGTGGAAACAATTATGCAGATGCGCTATCTGGTGTGCGGTCAGAAGCGCAATAAGGTGTATGAGCGGAGCAGAAAAAGTACAATTTGAGGAAAATTTATGGAAAGCTGATTCTATTTTTAAAGAAGATATAGGGGGCTATTGTGAAATTTTTAAAAGAATTTGGCAGATTATTGTGCAGGTGAAAGCGAACAAAAGAGGATATGCGAATAAAAGGAAGAAAATAAGAAACGGAAACTGGGAAATCCTGAGAGGGTGCTATAACTACTATATAGAATTTCTCAACTATATAAATCCCGAAATAATAATAGAGCATTTCAAAATAGACACAGAAGAGTGGGATATACTGAAGCAGCATCCAGAAATCGAAATGATAACATTTACTGTAAATACAGACGACGCGGACTGGTTTATGGAATTTTTGCAGAAATATCGCTACATTTGTAATCCTGATTATTTCTTGGATTTTCATTGGGGATTAAGTAGTGGGGAAAACAGTCTGTTGAGTTTGTTTGCATCCTTCTATTATATTTTTAATGCTGATTATACGAATGAGAAGCATGGTGGTTATAAAATTTTGAATAAGTTTGCACAACAGTCTTCAAGGTCTGAACAGTTCGAACAACTCGAACAGTCCAGAGTAGTGCAGTGTAACAGTGTCATTATGCTCATTGATGAGGCGGATCTGACTTATCATCCAGAATGGCAGAGGGTGTTTATTGCCTTATTGACAGCATTCATTCCTAAGATTTATCCACCACAGTGCTGCCAGGATATTCAGATTGTGCTTTCTACACACTCGCCGATCTTGTTGAGCGATGTTCCTCAACAGAATGTTATTTATCTGAAATATGATCCAGAGAAACACTTTACCGTGGTGGATGATTCCAGTCATCTGGGAACATTCGGACAGAACATTCATCTTCTGTTCAAGGAAAG
This sequence comes from Lachnospiraceae bacterium, assembly GCA_014804485.1. Classification (GTDB taxonomy): domain Bacteria; phylum Bacillota; class Clostridia; order Lachnospirales; family Lachnospiraceae; genus UBA3282. Next base: position 4,093 of record JAAUZT010000025.1, on the reverse strand, counting down.
TTTCTTTCTGAAGGAGGGGACCATTGGTCTTTTTGCACAGAGGAAGATGAGTGAGCTTGTGCGTAATTTGAAGGAAATTGAAGGAGAAATTGAGCCGGAGAAGAATAAGACGGAAGAAGATGAATATGAGCGGAGTAAGGCAGAGCAGAATAGGAAAAAACAGGGCGAATCATCAGAGAAATCTCTGGAGTACAGGCTGGAACATGAGTGTAGACCATATGCAGAACTGATTGCTGAACCAATCATTCGGAGAAAGGTATCAATGTGGATTGAAACATTGGAACAAAGGCTGTCAAGGCGTAACAAAATCAATCAGGTCCAGAAGATGACAGATGCAGAACTTGAGAGAGAACTTGTTAGACTGCAAAAGGAGCTGAACAGGAGGAAACATGATTAGAATTCTAACATATAAGGAGCATCCCCGCGGAAAAGAGATATGGGATAGATATTTGTATCTGGCAGCGTTTATACTTCCATTTCCGACGGCAGAAGTTCTGGGAACAGATACGCTGGAAGTAGATGGGAAGACTATCACGGCAGAGAACTTATGTCAGGAATCTGGCAAAAGACCTCGAAATAGGACAAAAAAATATATGAATTTACTGAAAGACAATAAAGTTGTAGGTGGTTTGGCACCTTCACAGACACTGTGGGAACAGGACTACCTTCTGGCCGCAAAGCTAATCTGGTCCGCAAACAAAGCTTTGTATGCTTATCTGTATCAGGTGAATGATGTCAACGTCGAACCGATGGGTCCTCCGCCGATTCAAAGGAAAAATCTGAGGGATTTGCTGACAGCAAAAATGGATGCTCTGCCTACCGAGTTGAAAAGAATTGGGGAGGTTGTTGGAGAGGATTGTGAACTTTTGCTGAGGAACGTATTTCGTTATGAATCCTTCTCGGATAACAAGCATGCGGTGAAGATGTTGGAAGCCATGGATGTCAATGTATGTCCTTATTGTAATCGTTTGTACACGATGACACTGGATGGGAATAGCGGTAAATCCAGACCGCAGTTTGATCATTATAAGAGTAAATCGAAATATCCGTATTTCGCAGTGTCCCTTATGAATCTGGTTCCCTCCTGCGGTCTGTGTAATCAGAGCAAGCATGATGGGGATGAAGAGGTGCTGTATCCTTATTCCGACGAAATGGGGTTGGATGTGTTGTTTCATACCAAACCTACAACAGGATTGAATTATTTGACGGGAAGCGTGGGGGCACTGGATGAATTTAGTGTGGCACTGGATATTGTGAATGGCAATTTGCCAGAGTCTTTGAAAGATAAAATCCAGAATTCCGATAAGGTTTTTAATCTTACTGAACTTTATAATAAGCATAAGGATTATATTTTGTATCTGTATTGGAAAAACTATGTATTTACAGATGAATATTTGGAAGAATTATATGAGGAATTTCCGGAAGTGTTTCAATCTTTCGAGGATACGAAGAGTATGGTATATCTGATGGATATCAGTCAGAAACAATGGGGAAGATGGTCACTTGGGAAGCTGACACATGACATTGATCAGGAGATAAAAGAAACGATGAAATGAAGGTATCTGAAACGAAAACTGAATCGATATGTAAGATAAAGGAAAGGGTAATGGAAAATTTCCTTAATTTGGTGCAGAAACAATCGAATTTTGGTAAGATATTGTCTACAATAGTTTATTTTAATTAAATATGTTAAGATAAGGACAATAAAAGTATTTGGCAGATGAAGAAGGCAAAATACAGGAGTGAGAGTATATTTGGATAATTGCAGATATAACCGCCCTTCGATGATCAATCTCAGATGCGCATCCATTTGGAAATGCAGGAGAAGCTTCATATTCAGGATATGATAAGGCAAGAAAAGATTGAACTTGTAACATCATATATTCTTGATTTTGAAAATAGTTATAATAGATCCATACATGCATATCACGTGCCTTGTGCTGTTATAGCTGAATGTAATTATTTTGTGACTACAGATGACAGATTACTAAAATATCAGTCTGAAAAGATTGAACTGGTCACACCGGGAGAATTTATCAGAAGAATGGAGGCAGATAGATAATGGGAAATGCGGTAGAAATATTAGATCAGGGTTTTGCGTGCCTTGTAGACAATATGGGAGTTATTGATGCAGAGTATTTCATTTCCCTTATTAAAAGGGATGATTTTGATTGTACAGTGTGGCAGCGGGAATATTTTGATAAATTGAAATCCGGAGAGTTTGCAGCAAAGGCATCCGCCTATGCCGACAGCTATCCATATGCAGGAAAAGCTCGGATTTTGTAGTATCTAAAAAGTAATCTGGTGAGTGTAGAAAGGAAACCACACTCAGAATGATACAGGATGGCGAATTGACGATTGATAAAGTTGCGAAGTATTTCAGTGATTGATGTTGCAGAAGTAGAGTTACTTGTAAGGCTTCAGACGGTGTAAAAAGGAATTGTAGATATTTTCATAAAGGTTATGAATCAGGGAAATGGCTTGTTTTTGTGCTGTTTTCCTGATTTTACTATTTGGTAGTTATATATTTTAGGTATTAAAATATGGTAGAAATAACTTGACATTAATTTACCACGTTTTTTTACGAACTTGACATTATTTTATCACAACCCCAACCAAGCTATGCGGCTTTCAGCGATTTTGCCTCAAAATAAGTTAAAAAAGTTCATGACATTAACTTGACACAATCGGGATACGGGTCGCTTTGTGTCGAAAATAGTCTGCCGGGGTAAATTGGATTTGAAGTGTATGGGATATCCATGTAGCTGCCAACACATTTACGAACTGACACCGAAAAGAAAAATGATGCAAAAATGTTGCAAGGATGATACAAGAATGATGCATGGGGCATGTATAATGGCAGTATAAAAGGAGAACGCAAATTAAAGTGTTTGCGATGACAAGACATTATGAGTATACAAAAGAAGGAAAGAAAAAGGAAAAAGAAGCAACAACGGAATCCGGCGGTACAATCCGTACTGTCACCCACAGCACGGCTGGCTGTTTTTTTGTCTCTTTCGTGTTTTTACACGGAGATTGTTTTTAAGCTGTCAGTCGAAACATTGCACACCGGAAGTTCATTTGTATTTCTGACATTATTCTCGCTCAGCGTAGGAATGGTGGTTTCAGGCATTATTTCGCTGTTGCCGAAAAAAGCAGTGCAGATTCTGATACCATTCTATCTGGGGGTTTTATTCCTCATTTTCGTTGTGGAATTTCTGGTATATAGACAGTTTAAGGTGGCATATGACTTAAATACCATATTGAATGCTGCAACTGACGCACTGGGCGGATTTGGTGCTGACATCAGGCGGCTGATTTTCTGCTTTGATGGAATCAGTCATATTGCGCTCTTTTTGCTGCCGCTTATCTTGTGGTTTGGACTAAGAGAAAAGATAATAGGGCAATTACCGGGGAAGGGTATTTGGCGGGGACATACAGGGCAGGTTGTTTATATTTCGATGGCACATTTGGCAGGGGGAGCAGCCTGTTATGGAGCGGCTTTATTCCTTATCTTATACTGCGGTCTGCATAAGGACATTTATACAAATCAATATAATTTTGAGTCGGCAGTAATGCAGTTTGGGCTGGGTGAGGGGCTGTGTCTGGATATCCGGAACCTTGTTTTATCCAAATCGTCCGCCCCTGTCTTTGAAAGCCCGGAGGAAACCGTATCCGGTGGTAAGGTCGTCGTACAGGCAAAGGAGGCTGCCGGCTCTCATGAGGTGGTCATACTTCAAGAGAAGACTTCCTCCCAAAGCACGGAAACTGCACAGGAGGACGAATCGGTATCTCCGGCTGTATACGGTCAGAGTGTGGCCTCTGTTGATTTTGCTGCGCTTGCCGGGGCAGGTGGGAACTGTGCCGATATTGATGCTTATGTTTCCACGCTCACACCGTCAAGCCAAAATGTCTATACAGGCTCTTTTGAGGGTAAAAATCTGATTTTGATCTGTGCGGAAGCATTTTCCGGCTTTCTCATTGACCCGGAGCTCACACCGACACTTTACAGGCTTTCCACAAATGGAATTAACTTTAATGATTATTACCAGCAGTCAATTGCCGGAACAACCGGAGGTGAATATCAGCTTTT
>JAAUZT010000024.1:38946-47071 GCA_014804485.1 Lachnospiraceae bacterium | reverse complement strand
TTCTAATGCGTCTATGATCTCCTGCTTCTGCTGAATCTTTTCTTCGATAGACTTTCTCTGACCTCTTGCCATATTTTACCTCCAAAATAGTGTAATCTATTAGAGTATATGGACAAGATATAATTTTTATTCAAATTTTTAGCAATTATTCATGTCAAATTCTATTGTATCGCCTTCCTGTATATCTTCCGTAAACCACTTACGGGCAATATCTATAATACTTCCATTATCAAGCTGGCAATTTACTATTTCGTTTTCAATACGTAAGATTGTAAGTTTCATAAAATAATCCTTTAAAAATCTGATAATGAGAATCGAACTCATAATAACACCATCATTTGTTTATCAGCATAATATTATCATAAAAAAAAAGTCATATGTGCAAGATACTCTCCTTTCTTGCATTTGTTGTTCTTATTATCATGATTACCAGGTAATCAAAGGTAATCAGACCAAAATCGCTGAAACCATTGATTTTACTAGGTTTTTGACACTTTGCTAACGAGTTCGAGTCTCGCTATCTCCATTTTGACGGTGTCGGAAAGCCTTTTATTGGGTTTTCGGCACTTCTTTTTTAACTCATCCGTTGGTACTTCCCTTTTATCTTACAGCATCATAATGTGACCACATACGAACCACCTTTATTGTTCCTTCATATTCTACTCCATCAATGACAACCGGTTCATTATATACCTGATAAACCAATCTATGCTGTATATTAATCCTTCTGGAATAATAGCCGTTTAGGTTTCCCACTAATCCCTCATATGGTGGTGAATTTTGAAAAGGTTTTTCTGCAATAATATTTAACAAATTTTTTGCTCTTGAATCAAGTCCTGCCCCTTCTAGCAGCTTCTTATCTCTGTCAGCCTGCTTACTAAATCTAATTATATACATTTACCACTCCTCATCCGGATCATATACAGAACACTCTTCCAGCGGCTCTTTTCCTGCTTCAATAATACTTTCCGCCATACCTGGTATGGAATTCAAATATAATGTTTCCTGAATGGCATTCCAATCGTCTTCTGCTATGAGAACACCATTTTTTCCACGATTATTCGTGATTGTAATAGGCTGGCTGCTATTATTAACATCAGATAATATTTGATATATATTTTCTCTTGCCTTTGTTACGCTGATTGCAGTCATGGTATCATCTCCCTTCTGTTATATTATACCGTACGTTTTTGCGTACGTCAATGTTGCTTCAGATATTTATATTAGTGTGAAAATAATCTTCAACTATTCGTATATTTTGATTGTCAAAAAAAAGCATCCAACCGCCTAAAGTGAATGCTATCTCAAAATATATCATTCCACTGAGAGCAATCAGATATTGAACAAAGCACCTCCGGACGATTCATCCATCAGTGCTTTATTCTTATCTCACATATCACGATTATTCTTTTTTTCTTCGTCTTTCCTGCCGACTCTTCCTACTTCGTGGGATTCTTTACAGGAATCTCTTTCAGCAGCGCAGCCTTTCCAACATTACCTTCCACCTTAATCTTTCCCGTTAAAAATGCCTTGACTACATCCAGTTTCCCTGCCGCAATCTCCTCAAGAACTGCCGCCTTCGTGATCACAAGAGCGTCACGGTCATAATATTCATAAGGCTGCACACTAACCTTTCCTTCTGCTACCTCCAGATAAAATGCTCCGGCCGCCTCACCTTCCACATTAAACTGAATCGCCAGATGCTCCTTCACCTTGGATGCATCCGCATCCTTATATGCTTCCTGCACCTTTTTTACTAACTCTTCATAGGTCATTTCAAATTCCTCCCTTACTCAATCTGGTATAGCTGCCCTTTATAGTATAACACAATACAGGTATTTCTAAAACATTCTCCTGTGCTTCAAATAACCTTTTTCAAGTAAATGTTTCACAGACAACTGCTATCTCCATTTATTATGCTCATTCTGTCAGTCCCAGCATTTCCTTCGCTTCTTTACACCACGCCAGATAAGCCTCATACGTTTTGATTCCGAACTCCACAGTGAGCAGATAATATTTATGAGTTTCATCCATATCAAAAACATTTTTCAGAGTCTTCTCCGCTCCCAGAAGATACGGCAGCTCTTTTTCGATTTTCTCCTGAAAAGCATTGATATGGTCTATTGCCTGCCCTTCTCCGCCATCTTTTCCGAAAAATAATTTCAGCAGCGTCTCATAACGAAGTTCATCTTTTTCCACCGGAAGCGCGAGCCACGCCTTTAGGTATGCTCTCCCCTCCCCCGTAATGGAATAGATCAGCTTGCTTCGCCCATTCTCCGCACCGTCCCGTTTAGTGGCCAGCCCGCGTTCCACCAAGTCGCCCAGCGCCGGATAAATACTTCCGTAGCTTGCTCCCCAGAAATACTTCAGAGCTGTATCCATTCTTTTTTTGATTTCGTAGCCGGTCAAATCCTCGTGACTGAGCAGCCCCAAAATTACACAGTCGATTTTCTTTTCCGTAGCCATGATATTCTTCCCCTTATCCATGATCTGATAACCGCTCAGTCTTGCAAAATTTTGTATTCAATTTGCATGCGAAGCCCATTCATTAAGACCAATTACTATGGTCACTTCATCTGTGTTGGTTTGTTTTCCTTCGCTAAGGAATAACCAAGCACCCCTTTCAAACACCCGTCTACGCACACCCCGCACTGTATACATTCCATACTTCTAACATGCCCTTCCGCTACAGCGGCGGTCACTTTAACTCCCATCGGACATTCCCGGTCACACTTCCCACAGGAAATGCATGCGCTCTGATTTTTTACTTTTATATGTAATCCCGGCAGATGAAGCACTCTCCGCAGCTTCGTTCCAAGCACCATGAAAGGCGCCATCCAGCAAAAATAATGGCAGAATACCCTTTTCCCAAACAAAACCGCCGGTACAAAAACCAACAGGGTGATACCGTAGTATATAATATAGCTCTGCACATTTGTAACCGAGATTCCACCTTCCGTCTCAAAGAAAAAATCAACGGCGGTAATTTCTTCACCTAAAATATAGCAGATGATCACAACCGCGATCCACACCGCCCATATGACATATTTGATCCGGTTCTTCCACCCCTGCTTCGGGTAGTTATCATTCACCGCGAATGCGCATTCCTGCAATCCTCCCGCCGGACACAGATAACCGCAGAACAGTCGTCCGAAGGGAATCGCCAGCAAAAACATCAGCATAAAGACGATAAAACTTCCGTTGATGATTCCGTTCAACGCTCCATTGATGATCAGTGCCGGGCTGAAATAATACAGAGTTACCGGAAACAGTAACAAAGATATAATCAGCAGTAGTTTTCTTAATTTTTGTCTTTTCATTAATTTATCCGCCTTTCAATATATCAGATTGATACATATAATATATATCAGTCTGATANATTATGCAAGCGGATTATTATATATTTAGCCCTATATCAAGCCCACATAATTTTATATTTTCATACAACACATCTTTTCGCGTATCATTTTATCTCATTTTGCTACGTTAATTTCGTCGTTACATCTCTTATGCTCACCTGATACATTCCTGCATTTTGTAAAGTAAAATGATTCATCNGNCAGATTCAAGATACCTCTCCAATTTCCAGACCATNTATAATGGTATACTGTAAGTGAGCGTTTCCTCTACCCTATTATCACCCACATTCTTCATGGAAAANTTAAAGCCCAGCGGAGGACTGTATTTCCTGCAGAACTGCAGATAACTTTTTGCTCTGGTACTGATGTTAGACTTCGCTTCTACCGGAATGACCCTGTCTTCATTTTCAAATANAAAATCCAGTTCCGCCGTATTACCTGAACGCCAGAAATAAGGATNTCTCCCTTGTGCCAACAGCTCATTCAGAACATAATTCTCCGTCAATGCACCTTTGAAATTGTGATACAGTTCCGACTCTTCCAGAATCGTCTTATGCGACAGGCCNGATTTTCGCCTAAGCAGACCTACATCCGCCATATATACTTTAAAAAAAGTGGAGTCGGCATAAAATGATAGTGGTAGTTCCGGATTCGATACCATTTCCAATCGATGAACAAGTCCGGCATCCGTCAGCCACTCCAATGCATCTTCCAGTTCACTGGATCNCTTTCCTTCCTTTACATGAGAGAAAANNAATTTGTTATTATCCCTTGCAAGCTGCTTCGGAATAGAATCCCAGATCCACCCCAGCTTCGGTATATCTGTCTTAGGGGCATGCTTCGCAAAATCGCTGCCATAATCCGCTAAAATATTATCCTGTAATCTGCATACTTCTTCGAAATTATGCGTATCAGCCCACTTCATTACTACTTCGGGCATACCGCCCACAATATAATAATATTTCAGACTTTTACCAAGCGGAATGCTGTAAAGTTCCGGCAGTTCACTCTTTAAGTCAAACCGTCCCGCCCCTTCATACAACGCCTGCCCTCCGTCGGCACATAAGAATTCTGTAAAAGTCATAGGATACATCTGCATGCGGTCTACTTTCCCGACCGGAAAAGATATACCATCCCGCTTCACCGAAACACCCAGCAGCGAACCTGCACATGCAATATGCAGTTCTCTCTTGCTTTCACAAAAATACTTTAAAGAAGTGACAGCATTCGGACATGCCTGAATCTCGTCAAAAATGAGAAGCGTCCTGCCCGGTACAATTTCCCGCCCACGGACAACACTTCCAAGCTCCCTCAGAATCCGCTCCGGATCAAGNTCATAGTCAAAGACAGACGCAAGCCCCTTGTTTCCCTCAAAGGAAAAATATGCCGTATCCTCAAAGTATCTGTCTCCAAATTCTTTCAGCACATATGTTTTTCCACACTGCCGCACGCCGGTGAGCAAAAGCGGTTTTCGATCAGGCGAATCCTTCCATGCCGCCAGTTTTTTCATAATATCCCGTTCCATAAATTACCTCTTATTTCCTATGCTGACACAAATGCTGCTAGTTCTCTGTATATAGAATATTACCATAATCCCTTTACTTATCACAAGGAAAAATGTAATTATTTATAGGAAATTTTACAAAAAAATACTTTTTTTCATATGAATTATAACANTATCATACAAGNCTACCATTTTAAACCATCAGTTAAAAAACTCAATGTTTTATCCTTTGACTTAAGACTTGTGAAACAGTAAACTGTATCTTGTAAAGCGTAACTGAAAACATTGGCGAATCACCATTCGTCAAAGCTCGCAATATCNTTTGTATCGGAAGGAATCAGTATGGAAAANATAAAATTTCACGGAGTGGCTATGGGCGGGAAACTATATTCTCTGCGCATGGCAAAACGGATGAGCCAGGAGCAGCTGGCGGCTATACTAAACATCAGTCCGGCAGCTGTTTCCAAATGGGAGCGTAATCTATCAAAACCGAGCATTGAAATGCTGTGGGCACTGGCTGATTTTTTTGAATGCAGTATTGATGAACTGGTAGGCAGAACCTTGGTACAAGTGGAAAAAGTGGGAATGTATGACGAGAAAAAGTTCCGACTTTCTGTAATAGGCGAGGATCTGTTAAAATGCAGTGAAATCAGCCGGGCAGAGGGGCTGCTTGCTATGGGAGCATATGTCCCCAAACTCAAAAGCGGAAACAGATTTCTTGCTTTCGCAATTCCATATATACTGAATCTGTATATGGAACAATGGGAATCTGAAGAACTATTTCAATTCCTTGAAAATTATGTTACGACTCTGCCGGAAGCAGAACATCCGGAGGGTAATATGATCGTAGCGGTACTGCGAAAAATTTTCGCCAGAGAATCTCCGAAGATTCTACAAGAACTGATTGCATCCTATATTGGCATAGATTACGGGGAGAAAAATGGAATAATAAGTGAAATGCTAAAATATACGCGGCAAGAAATTATGGACCAATACAAAAATAAAAAAATGTATTCCGATAATACAAATTTATTGGAAGACTTCGTACATGCAGGAGATTTTGAAATTCAGTTGATTCTGCGAAACCTAGACAATGTGACCCTGACATCTGCACTGGTAGGTGCATCCGGCAAAGTTGACAGTGCTTTCCTGGCAAATCTGTCAGACAGAATGCTGTATTTCATTCATGAGGATATGAAACACTGGAACGGGACAGAGGAAGAAATACTGACAGCGCAGAAAAAAGTGTTAGAACTTGGATATTTATGCATCGACAATGAGGAAGAGACAGAAGACTGAAATCTATCGATTTACGATTTCCCAATAATTCCCAACGCTTCCTCCAAAAACCTCACCAATCTTTTACGATACTCCCCTAACATCACATTTTCTTCCGTTGTATCGTACTTGTTATCTCCTTTTTCCACAAAATAAGTCAAAGTATTCCGGTTCAGGCTGATCGAATCAAGCGGCCAGCCGGGATGCCTGTATTCGGACGGCTGATCGACCATATAAAAAGCGCTTGCCCTTGTCGTCTCACTATTCTCCATATATGAATAAATCTTTCCATGATTATAAACGGCAATGCCATCCAGATAATAAGCCAGCACTTTTCCGCCTAACGTCCCAATCAGTTTAGAATAATATGCGATCATCTCATCATCATCCAGTCTGTCACATCCTCCGGGCGTTCTGATATTAAGCCCCGGCTGTCTGTCGTCCTCCATCGGCAGACCATCAAAATAAAGCCCTGAATCATNGCAAATGACCATATCAAAAAACTGTCCGTAAAATCTCACTTTAATAATTGCATTTTCCTCCGGCGTCGAACCCTTTTCTTCCGGCTCGGTTTCTATCTTTAAATCTTTTAATGTATAAAACTCCACATCATGTCCGCCGAGCAATTCTGCAAACCGTTTTACCTTGGAAGGATTCGTCGTTCCGATCAGTACTTTCATCATTCGTTGTCCTCCGGTATTTCTAACGTTTTTATGCATTTTACTAAACAATCCTTCAATGGCTGCTATTCATCATCCCCTCTTCTTTTTTCACTCACAAATTTGCAACCATATATGATTGATTGTACTGTAAAGCATTAAAATTTGCAATCTTCGGACGCAAAGGAACCGACTCCGCAAAGGGCCGGCTCCGTATAATAATGGGATTTATCTCCCCGACACCTGATACCGCCTGTAAATCCTAAGTCCGCCCACTGCGACCGCAACCCCACAGAGCACATAAAGAATCGGAACGACCTGCCACACCGTGAAACAATGCCCACCGACCACAACAAGCCGTTGACTGAACAACCCGCTGCGGGATAGGAAACTCATGGGCAAGCTCTGCCAAATCTGTGNCGCGAGTCTGTATTGGTTCGGAANNCTGATCATCTGNCCGGCTANAATNANTCCCGTNNANAGNGCCANTGTTNCAATGCTGCCNCGCAACAGCTCCGATCCCACCATNACAAGCACACTCATAAGAACNGCCGNCANCAGGAANATACCGTANGCAATGATNCATGCCTGTCCGATNCTTANCGGATACGAATAGTCGTCCAGANNACGATACATCTGTACCNCNGTNNNGAATCCTTCNGCNCCNTANATTACNAACGCCGNTNTTACCGCAACAACTCCCATCACCGCCGCACAAATGAATGACACACTGATNCCNNCCGATAATTTAGCCCAATATACCATATATTTCCCTTTTGCGCTGGACAGAATCATCTGNTCCGTTCTTCGCACATGNTCGTCNGGAAACACNCCCGACAGACAAACCGCCGTAAGCAAAAGCATCAATATGCCAACNGTNTCANAATCNNTTAATATANCACCATATCCNTCNTGNTAAAAGTAAGTGAAAGGCTTATCAATCTGNGNCTCNTTTTCCNNCCAGAACTCCTTTTCCGNNTCTGACAANAACAATGATNTCCNCGTCTCCTCCTGCCANCTTGNNCGNGNGTCATAAAGNTCCTGTTCATCCGCATTCCAACNGTCATACNACGGATTNCNCCNCNTCNAATCCCANANTAAATTAAAAATNTCNCTATATGGNCGTGCATATTTCTGATATTCCTCCGTCACANTATATCGNCCTTCCGTAATCGGGATTTTNCCGTACGCCTCCATCANTTCCTCCANCAGTTCCTGCCCTANTACCCTGCCGGACAATGCTCTGCNATATGCACTGTCCACNTGAAACATATGATAATGGGTATCAANAACTTCGCCATCCACATAATAATTTCCNGATANNT
>JAAUZT010000024.1:0-38941 GCA_014804485.1 Lachnospiraceae bacterium | reverse complement strand
GCTGCTNTGCAATNNCAATACANCCAATGCAAANAAGTAAGGNAATCCATACCAGCTTTCGGTTAAGAATNTTTTTCAGTTCNTATTGATACAATGTCATAAATATTTTCATATTCNGATTCTCCTCTCTGCATACTCCCCTTANTCANTTNANNCTCATNAGGCATTCTNCTGNAAATANAATTCCTCCAAATCACCCTTCCTGCCATCCCACTTTCCNTGATAAATCAACTGTCCCTCTCTCATCATNAGTATTTCGTCTGCAATATGTTCNATATCCGAAACGATATGNGTNGANAATANTACAATGNTTTCTTTGCCGAGANTTTCGATNAGCTCCCTNAAACGCACCCGCTCCTTCGGGTCCAATCCGGCAGTCGGCTCATCCAGAACGAGCAGCTTCGGCTCNTTGAGNAGCGCCTGTGCAATCCCCAGNCTCTGNTTCATACCTCCNGAAAAAGTCTTCACTTTCTTATGCCTCACATCCTGCAAAGACACCAATTCCAAAAGTTCCTCTGCCTTCCGCTTCGCCTGCGCCTTGGGAATCCCTTTTAATGCAGCCAGATACAGCAGAAAGTCCGCTGCGCTAAATTCCGGATAATACCCGAAATCCTGTGGAAGATATCCGAGAATCGCGCGGTACGCCTCTTCNCTCACATCAATGCCGTCATATGAGATCGTCCCGCCGGTGGGCTTTAAAATACCGCAAATCATCCGCATAAGCGTTGTTTTACCCGCACCGTTGGCACCCAGCAGTCCGTATACGCCTTTTTCAATATTCACCGATATCCGGTCTACTGCAATGAGATTTTTATACTGCTTTGATACGCGGTCTATCGTAAGTTTCATACCATTTCCTCCGTTTCTGCTATTATGTTTCTAAACTGCCTGATGACTCCGCCGCTAAGCAACAACATGATAAAGCCCCACCATATGGGATCATACCACCAATAAATCCTTGTAAGCATATCTCTCGAAAGGAATACAAAAGAGCCAATCGTGGCGGCAATACCCGTACAGAAATACATTGCTTCCCGCTCTCTAAACCTGCGCATAATACACAATCCAATCAGTGCAGTCAGCAAATACGGTATTAAAATGCACACGCCCGTCTGAAACGGATCACCCTCTCCGTTCCAAATTCCCGCTGCAAACATCACACACAGGAGCAGCGCATTCCCTCCTCCAAGAATCCACAGTCTGGCAAATAAAACGCTCCTTAAGGAAAACCGTGTGACCATCTCCAATTCCGCCATCTCATAATTCTCCGATCTGCCGCACTCCGAGATGACAGTGACCGCCAAGAGCGGCGTGAGCGCCGAGATCATCCACACAAGATTTCTGTATGCCGCAACGATTCCGAATACAGAAACCATAAAGCCCACGGCCGCAATNCCCCAGATCCATTTGCGGATATAACATACCTGTGAGAAAAGAAATTCTCCGATATGCATCCGCGGCTGATTCCATTTCTGTAAAAACTCTTTTTTATGTTGTGGAGGCGGTGCCTCGTATATGTTTTTTAGCTGTGCTTTCAACTCCCGTCTCATCTAAATTCCTTTCTTTTCCAGAATATCTTTAAACTTCTTCTGCATGGCAGCCAGTCTTCGGTGTACCGCAAATCTGGATATTCCAAGCATTCGACCGATGGCGGAAACCGGCACTTCATTAACATAGCGGAGCAGAAGAAGCTCCTGCTCGTCTTCCTGAAGTTCAGACAATGCTTCCCGAACCGCGAGGGTTGTAATAATCTGATCCTCCTGATTCTCTCGAAGCAATTCGTCTCCTTTGCAATTGCTTCGCATCAAATCATCTTGTACACAATTCTCTTTCCTCAAAACGCTTCGGAAACAATTACCGTACACACGTTCCGACGTTCTCTCCCCTGAACGCCTGCGATACTCGTCAATACAGAGATTTCTTGCAATCGTATACAAACATTTCAGGGCTTCCCCGCCCGTAACATGATCGTATCTTTGAAAATAGCGTAGAAAAGATTCCTGCGTAATGTCCTCTGCGGTCTGCCGGTTATGCAGTTTGAAATAGCAATAGCGATAGATTTTATCATATTGTTCTTCCACATCTATGGACATGCCGTAAACCTCCTCTCATAATGTATAACGAATCAGACGGGCAAATGTGCGGTAAAAATTGAAAAAAGCTGCCCTCTCGGACAGCCTTTTTACAATATTACACTATTAGAAAAAATCATTCCTCACCCAAATNCACATCTTTTCTTTTCGTAAGATCATATAGTAATTTCTATGAATCCGCTAAAATATTCTGTAAAGTCTCCATCAACTTCGGAATATCAATCGGTTTTGCTACATGGTCATCCATGCCTGCGTCAAAGGCTCGCTGCCGGTCTTCCTCAAAAGCATTGGCAGTCATTGCCACAATCGGTATCTTTGCCTTGTCAGGGTCACTAAGCGCACGGATCGTCCGGGTCGCCTCATAGCCGTCCATCACCGGCATTTGAATATCCATCAGAATCAAATCATAGGTACCTGCCTGCGCCGTCTTCATCTTCTCGACAGCCTCTGTTCCGTCATCCGCCGTATCAATAATCAGACCGACTTCCTCCAGAACCGTTTTGGCAATTTCCTGGTTCAGCTCATTGTCTTCTACCAAGAGGACCTTTTTACCGGAAAGAAACTGTCCGGGCATATCCTCTTCCTCAATTTCCTCCGTCTCCCTGTACTGTGCCGTCAGAATCTCCTTAAGCTCTGACAGNAACAGCGGCTTGGAGCAGAACTCCGTAACACCTGCCTCTTTTGCTTCCGCCTCAATATCGGCCCAGTCATACGCCGTAAGGATAATAATGATTGCTTCATCCCCAATGATTCTACGNAGCCGTCTGGCCGTCTCGACACCGTTAAGGTCTGGAATCAGCCAGTCGATTAGAATTACGCTGAAAGGGTCATTTTGCTCCAAAGCAAATTCCGCCCGGATGACAGCCTCCTCTCCCCGNGTTGTCCAATCAGCCCGCATACCAATGGATGAAAGCATCTTGCTCACGCTGGTACAGGTAAGCGCATCGTCATCCACGACCAGCGCACGAAGATCTTTAAGCTGTTCCAAATATTCCATATCATCGCTGTCACCTTTGACACGGAACCGGAAGGAAACCACAAACTCTGAGCCCTTCCCTTCCTCACTGGTTACATTAATCGTTCCATCCATCAAGTCAACAATATTTTTAGTAATGGCAAGTCCCAATCCCGTNCCTTGAATACCGCTGACAGTAGAAGTCTGTTCCCGCTCGAAGGGTTCAAACAGGTGTGCCAGAAATTCTTTGCTCATACCGATACCGGTATCCTTAATCCGGAACTGATACGAAGCGTATCCCTCCGGTGCGTCATCNGTCTGAATAATGCGGACGCTGACGCTTCCNCCGGGTTTCGTGTATTTCATGGAGTTGCCAAGGATATTCAGCAACACCTGATTCAGGCGAAGTCTGTCACAGATAATCGTCTCGTTTGTAACATCCAGNGTATCCATATAGAATGAGAGCTGCTTTGCTTTGACATCCGATTGCACGATGGTTTTCAGGTCATGCAGGATCTCCGGGAGACTCGTCTCATTCTCTTCAATCTTGACCTTTCCGCTCTCAATGCGGCTCATATCCAGTATATCATTAATCAGNCTCAGCAGATGTTTGCCGGATGTGAGAATTTTTCCCAGATAACTTTTTACCTGCTCCTGATTTTCAATGTGGGTGACCGCCAATGATGTAAAACCGATAATCGCATTCATTGGTGTCCGAATATCATGTGACATATTGTTCAGGAACGTAGTCTTTGCGATATTCGCATGCTGCGCTTCCGCAAGAGCCTCCTCTAAAATTGCATTCTGTTCCTGCTCCTTGCGGACAATCTCGTCAATATTCCGGAATCCGGCAAGGAAAAAATCATCTCTGTTGCCCCCATTTCCATCCTCCGTCANGTATGGCAAACAGGTAAACTGGTAAATATGTATTGCGTCGCCGCTAAGCACCCGGTAGGTTCCGGAATATTCCGCGTCGGAATTCAATTTTTCCACTATTCGCTCCAACGCAAGAGCCTCTGTCATATACTGCCTGTCTTCGGAAAAAACACAGTTTTCGATATAGCGGTGAAGAATCTCGTCATGGGATAATTCTTTATAGTTATCCTGTTCCAATCCGGCAGCGTCAGAGCCGGTCATTTTTATAATCCTGGCAGCCCCGCTCCGGGCATTAACCGCATAGACATCCAGATAGTCACGGCTCAGGGTGTTGACAATAGCAAGCTGCGCTTCCAGTTCCCTATTCGCGCGTTCGGTGGTATCAAGGATTTTTTGTTTCCACCGCGCACGCAGCCAAAGAGTTATCATTATAGCTGTACCCGCAGCGAACAGCAGCACCACCAGCGCCATTATCTCCGGATGCGCCCGCATATACTGACTTAGTGTCACATTCCCGGGCGCGTTCGCGGTATACTTTGTGATGATGTTGTTCATGGAATCATTCGGCATCTCGTGGATGCATTTGTTCAGTATGGTGATCAACTCATGGTCGCAGCTGTTTCTGACATACATTTTGAAGTCAAAGCTCATGGAATCAACTATACTGAATTGCAGCGAATCCGTAGGATCGCTGTTTACAAATGACTGCGCCGTATAGGTATAAACATACGTGGCATCTGCATCTCCGGCAAGAACAGCTTCCAAAGCGCTTTCCCTGTCTGGATAGCTCAGAACCTTAGCATCTCCTATCAAGTCTTTCTCAATGGGCATNTCGCCCTGCACATCCGCCACGGCCAACGTGGAAATCTTACCGCTGAAATCTTTTCTGGTCACTCGCGCCATACCTGTACTCATATAGGCATTGGTGTAAAATCCATTGCTTTGATGGTTCTCCGCTTTCCCTTGGAACTGCCGCCAGTCAATGACTACATCCACACTATTGTTATGCGCAAGATTGTAGTAATCCGCCCGATCCTCCGGAACCACAATTTCATAAGGCAACCCGGCCAGATCCATGAGTCCTGCAAAATATTCCGGCAAAATTCCCTTTAATTCACCGTCCTCCACATAGGAATANGGCTTTCTGTCACCCATGGAAGTAACGGTAATCTTTTTCTTTCCGGAAACAACATCCTGAATATAGGCAAGCTCCCTGTCGTTAAACGAAAAACCGGAGGCGATAGTATTTCCATAATATTCATAAAACAGGATATTTGACCAATCCCCCTCGTTNATATTCATCTGGTCAATGGCATAATTGATTTCGGCAAGCAGATCCCTATCGTCTTTTCTGACAATAGCGTAGAAATAATCCGTTTCAATCACATCCAGCGTTTTTTCATGTTCCGCCCTTCGCAGATTACTGGAGAGAATAGCGTCAATCTCGCCGNTTTGCAGAGCCTCTGTCAGCTGACCGGCATCCGCATACTCCACTGCCTCATAAGAGAAGCCGTTCCCCTCTGCNAATTCGGCAAGGCTCTGATTCTGGCTGCTTCCGGGCACAACGCCCACTTTCATACCGTCATAGGTGGCATAATTGCCGGAGAGCAGACTGGTGTTATAAGCCCGGATGGACAGAATCGTACTGTTTCTTCCAATCGGAAGTGAGAAAGCGTATTTTTCTTGCCGNTCCGGCGTTTTTCTTGCAGACGTCACCACATCAATCTCGCCGTTATCCAGCATGACGAGCATATCTTCCCAAGACTTGTCATATCCGCTGAATACAAAGTTCAGGTGTGAATATTGAGAAACAAGGTTCAAAAATTCCACCCCGTATCCCGTAAGATCGCCGTCCTCGTCTTCCATGTGGTAGCCGTCAAAATAGAAAACGCCCGCTCTCACCGTCCTGTTATTCGCCTGCTCCGTCGCATTTGTCACAAAGCTCGGTAATAGGAGCAAANAGCATACCAATAAGGTAATTATTCGTTTTCTGTTCCGTGCATTTATCTTCAACATTATNAGTCTTTCTTTCCTTCCGCTTCTATCTTTTTGTTCACTATCCNTTTATCAATNNAATATCNAANTTCACAGNNTNCCGCNGTTCCAAACNATAAGCTGTTTTTGCANTAAACCAAGTAACAANAGAAAAAATATCTTTCGAAAAACAGTATATACCAAACACACAAAATATACAAGGAATTGATTGTTCCCTGAATTATTTTAAAAAAAAGTCTCGGAAATCAACGTTTCCGAGACTTTCTCTATCACCTATTTTTTGAAAAAAATTTTACACAATCCCCTGTGCCTTCATAGCCTCAGCCACCTTCAGGAAGCCCGCAATGTTCGCACCGGCTACATAATTTCCTTCCATACCGTACTTCTTGGATGCCTCATCCAGACTATGGAAAATATTCACCATAATTCCCTGCAGTTTGGAATCAACTTCCTCGAATGTCCAGGACAGTCTCTCGGAGTTCTGGCTCATCTCCAGCGCGGAAGTAGCTACACCACCCGCATTCGATGCCTTACCGGGACAGAACAGCACCTTATTCTCTAAGAAATACTCGGTAGCTTCCAGTGTAGTAGGCATGTTAGCGCCCTCTGCTACTGCGAAGCATCCGTTAGCTACAAGTGCTTTTGCATCGTCCAGATCCAGTTCATTCTGTGTTGCACAAGGAAGTGCAATATCACATTTCACTGTCCATACGCCGTGCTCTCCGGCCTTCTTCTCATGATACTCTGCGCTCGGTCTTGCTGCCGCATACTCTGTCAGACGTGCACGTTTTACTTCTTTTACCTCTTTNAGAAGCGCTACATCGATTCCTTCGGGATCATAGATCCAGCCTGTGGAATCAGAACATGTAACCGGCTTAGCGCCAAGCTGCTGTGCCTTCTGGATCGCGTAGATCGCTACGTTACCTGCACCGGATACAGCGATGGTCTTNCCNGCGATATCCTTGCCGTTACATTTAAGCATTTCCTCNGTTAAGTATAACAGACCATAGCCTGTTGCCTCGGTTCTTGCAAGAGAACCGCCGTATGTTAAACCTTTACCTGTCAAAACGCCTTCATAGAGGTTACGGATTCTCTTATACTGNCCGAACATAAAGCCGATCTCACGTCCGCCTACACCGATATCACCTGCCGGTACATCCGTATCAGCGCCGATATGCTTACAAAGCTCTGTCATAAAGCTCTGGCAGAATGCCATTACTTCTCTGTCTGATTTACCCTTAGGATCAAAGTCGGAACCNCCCTTGCCGCCGCCGATGGGAAGACCTGTCAGTGAATTCTTGAAGATCTGCTCGAAACCAAGGAATTTGATAATACCTAAATTTACGGANGGNTGGAATCTNAGACCTCCCTTATACGGTCCGATGGCACTGTTGAACTGTACACGGAAACCGTTGTTCACCTGAACCTGTCCCTTATCATCTACCCACGGAACACGGAACTGTACGATTCTCTCCGGAACTGTCANTCTCTCTAACAAAGCATCTTTTCTGTATGCTTCCTCATCTGCTTCGATCACTACACGAAGAGACTCTAAAACCTCTTTTACTGCCTGATGGAATTCCGGCTGNGCGGGATTCTTCGCCACTACTAANTCATAAACCTCATCAACGTATGACATTGTGCATGTCCTCCTTATTAGTTTGTATATAAACAATTTCCACGTATCATTATAGTATGCGGCGGTCAAATCTACAACCCCGATTTAGCATATTAACGCGTAAAAATTTCATGAAATTTCTGTTCTGTTTTTTGACATATTGTACAATGATACTCATATGCANAAATACNTGTATACAAAATCAAATTGATTTTTACAGAAATTCTTTCAATTTCTCTATATTTTTCTGCTCGAAATCTACCAGCTCCTGCGCCAATTCCACNGNCTCATCCGTCGCAAGGCCGTTATGCTTCATCGCCTTCCACATGCTGGTAATCCCTCTGCTGCTCCCTTGTATCATCATTTCAGCCAAATGTTCCCTGCTGACATTAAATGCCGTGTTGGCATGAATACTCCCCTTTAACATCATGTCCGCAATCTGGCTGCCACGATATACTTCTCCCTCATCTCTCAGAATCTGATCCAGCGCCTTATTATGGATTTCGGAATACTGCAGCGACTGCCTGGCTAACTGCAAAGAGAAATCATCATTCCCGATCTTATCAAGAATCGTATCGATCGCCGTCATCCCCATCTCCGTATTTCTCTGCACTTCCCATAATATTTTCGCATCATCATGTTTCAAANTGTTCCCTCCTTCTTTGCTGCACATATATCCTATAGAATAGAAAAGAGTATGAGATTTCTCCCATACTCTTTATCTTTGCCAATATTTACTTATTTAATCGTTACTCCACATAATCCGACTTTACGTATGCGATTCTGCCATTGTACTTGATCTTCGTCCAGCCGTCTGCCTGCTTCATGACCACTTCCAGTTTCTCACCCACATATGCAGTTCCCAGCTTCTCGCCGCTCTCACTGGCCGATGCACGAATACGAACATTCTCTTTCACGGTCACCGTTCCGGTCGTCTCTACGTCATCATTATTCGCCTGCGTCTGCTGCTCCGGCTCTTCCTGTGTCTCTTCGGGCTTGTCTGCCTCTGCCTGCTTGGTCTCGGAAGGCTCTAAGTATTCGCTCTTGATGTAAGCTTCTCTGCCTTCATAGCTGACCTTACTCCATCCGTTTGCTTTTTCCTCCAACAGGGTGAANTCATCCCCCACTGCAGCCTTTCCCAGCTTATCGGCAGTCTCGCTGTCTGATGTCCTGATATTTACAACATCTGTCGCTTTGACCTTTGTCACAATAATGGAAGGTTCCTCNGGCTCTGNTTCGGTCTCCGGCTTCTCTTCGGAAGACTCATCTCCTTCTGCGGAAGGTTCTTCCCCGTCTGCCGACGTGTTGCTGCCTTCNGCGCGTGCCAGTGCCTCACCGACGTTCTTATCGATCTCCGTATTCAAATCCAGAATGAAATCCGCCAGTGCCTCATCTTCGGCAACCATGTCATTAAATGCCGCGGCAACCTTATTATTCAGATCGATCACATCGTCCTGCAGATTTACCTCCCGAATATAATTGAGCACATTCTCGTCTTCTTCGCCGTCTTCGTTGAGATAAAAATTTCCGTTCTCATCGGTACATACATAATATGTGCGCATACCCGGAACCGGCTTGTCATAATCAGCGAATTTTACTTCCGTATAGACATATGCGATATACGTGCCCTCTTTGGGACCGGTCTTCGTGTAGACTTCCACNGTCGGATATGATTCGATATACTTGCTCGTCTCCTGCGCCTTAAGTATCTCCATAGAGTCCAGATGATCTATCAGCCCGTTCATGGTATCGGTATCACCCTCCACCACTGCCTCGTAATACGTGTTGAACANTTCATTAATNCCCGGTACGGCATCCTGTACAAGCGACACCTCNGGTATGTCAATCGTCAGATCCGACATATCGACATCTTCCGTTGCTTCCGTACTTTCTTCTTCTGCGATTTTTCTCTTATTTGCATTGATCGCTATGGTAACAGTGACCGCTACACAGATCACTAATATAACAGGCATAATAATCTTGGAATATCTGAACAGCCAATTCTTAAAAGCTTCCAGCTTGGCTTTGATAAAATCCGGTATATTATTATTGGATGTATTCATATACAACAACCTTTCCTAATCTCTGGCCTGCGGCAACATAAACTGCCGCAGACAAGTACAATGCACCCGACAGGACTCGAACCTGCATCAAAGGCGTCGGAGGCCTACGTTTTATCCATTAGACTACGGGTGCCCGCTATCAGAACAAAATTGTTACGATTTTGTTACATCTTGATTATCATACCATAAGCCGGCACCATTGTCCAGTAAACTAATTAATTAAACAATAATTTCCTCTATTTCCGCTTTTTTTCTGCTGTAACGGTACAGGTGATATGACAGGATCTCCTCCGGCTCCACCTGTGTCGTATTTACTTCTTCCACCATCCGGCGGTAGTAACCATACTGCTGATTTTTATCATCCGGCAGAAGCAGCACCTCGTGAACAGAGCTGGGCAGTATCAGCAGATCCGACTGCATTTTCTCCGCCAGTTCCCTTATTTTATCCGAATAAAGCATCGCAGATGCCCCGTACATCTTATCACGATTNGTCAGCACATACAGTTGCACATCCTCCGTCTCCTCAATCCTGATCCCTGTTGTCTCCTCGATCAGCTTCTGCATCGGAACCAGAATCTCCGGCTTATTCCGCCTCATATTATGCTGTGCAGTCTGAAACAGTACGTCAGCCGTCTGTTTCCACATATCCATATGGCTGTTGTGAATCAGAATGGACGCTTTGCCCAATACTTTCTCGTCCATTCCGTAATAGAACACCACCGCCAGATCATTCCATTTGAAATGAGGAATGTCATTTAACAGCGTCCGGTTCTTCTCATAATTGACGATCTTATGAAATATTCTGTCTTTTACACGTGCATATTCTTTGAANAAGTCCACATCCAGATCAATATCACGCACCTGCTCCTCATAAAGCGCCACAATCCCATCCACGACCTTAGGNAGNGCNCANCCTTCGCAATATTGCCGGTAAGGCTCTTCCAGATATATGGTGGGCGATATCCTGTCCGACTCTCTCATCATAATCACTCCCGTCAGACGGATATCATTATTTTTTACTACATTGATTACTTTGATTTCATAGTCCGCTCCCATTCTNTCCTTAAGCAGACTNACCGCATTTTCCACAAATTCTTTATAATCCATTTGTCCTCTTTTCCCATTCTCTCCGGACATAAAAAATTTGTACAGTATACCTATCTCACAGGAAATGATTTCCCTGAAATCGAATAGGGAAGATTTTCTCCCTACTCGCCGCGCGACCCGTGCGCCNCTTTTAGTGGCATACTTCCTTTGCACGGGTCTGCGCATCAAAAAGACAATGGGCACTCCTGCTCCCATTGTCTTATAGGCTCTAAAAAACATTACGTTTCGATTTATACTCTGGAAAGATACTCGCCAGTTCTGGTATCGATCTTGATGACCTCGCCCTGCTCTACAAACAGCGGAACCATAACCTTAGCGCCTGTCTCCACNATGGCGGGTTTGGTAGCTCCCGTTGCCGTATCTCCCTTAAATCCCGGCTCTGTATCCGTAATCTCCAGNTCNACGAATAACGGCGGCTCAATCGCAAACACGTTGCCGTTNTAAGAACANATNTTNACCATCTCATTCTCTTTCACGAACTTCANNGCATCACCGACTGCTTCCGCATTCAATGCGATCTGGTCGTAAGTCTCTGTATCCATGAAATTGAACAGGTCGCCGTCCGAATATAAATACTGCATGTCTTTTCTGTCAATACGTGCCTGAGGGCATTTTTCAGTGGGTCTGAAAGTCTTCTCAACCACGCCTCCGTTGATGATGTTCTTCAGNTTCGTTCTCACAAATGCNGCGCCTTTACCNGGCTTTACATGCTGNAACTCGATTATCTGATAAACATTGCCTTCAAACTCAATGGTAATACCGTTTCTGAAATCGCCTGCCGATATCATATAATAATCCTCCTAAATTTTCACAAGTATAATTCTTACTTAGTTTATACTATAAAGTTTGTTTTTTCAACCTCTTTCCCAAAAAAAAACCAAAAATCCAAAAATCAAAAGTTTTATTCCGCCGGCTGTTTGGAAAGGATGTGATCAATCGCCATAAGATATCCGTTCAGCCCTTCACCGTAGATCTGCTTATCGCAGGCAGGCGCCGTCACGGAAACCTTGCGGAAATCCTCCCTCTCCATAATATTTGAAATATGAATCTCCACTTTCGGGATCGTAATACTCGCCAGGGCATCATGAATCGCATAGCTGTAATGAGTGAACGCACCGGGATTGATCACGATTCCTTCCGTCCCGTCAAAATAAGCATCCTGAATTCTGTCGATGATCGCCCCCTCGTGGTTACTCTGGAACACCTCNATCGTACATCCTTCCTTCTGTCCTTTTTCCGCAATCATATTGAGCAGCGCGTCATAATCCTGCGTNCCGTAGATATTTTTCTCCCGAATCCCGAGAAAATTTAAGTTCGGTCCGTTAATCACAAGTAATTTCATTCTAATCCCCCTGCCTTTCTCTCAGCCTGCGAATTTGTAAGCCNAGACGCTAACAGCGTCGGCACAAATTTGCGATTGAAAAATCTCTGATTTTTCAATCTATTCCTCCTCCGCTCTGAAATGGTTTACGTTTTCCTCTATCTCGCATAAGATCTGCCCGAANTCCTTATCGTCNACATCAATGATCACGTCCGCGGCCTCCGTATAAGCTCCNTCTCTNTTCGNNAGCAGNGTCCGAATCTTCTCCTGTGGGTCCGGCCCTTGTAAAAGCGGTCTGGTCGTATCATGTTTCACTCTCTCATAAATCGTCTCCGGACGCGCCCGCAGATAGAAAACNTGCCCCAGCCTGCGCAAAAGCGCCCTGTTCTCCTCCCTGAGCGGCAGTCCGCCGCCCACAGATATGATCTGATNATTCATACTNCCTAACATTTTCCGCAGACAGGCTGTCTCCCTCTCTCTGAAATACTCTTCACCGTCCGTNGCAAAGATATCCGATATGGCTCTTTTTTCTTCCTTCTCGATCTCCTTATCCGTGTCCACCACGGTACGCCGCAGACGGTAGGATAATTTCACTCCCACTGTCGTCTTGCCGCATCCCATAAACCCGATCAAAATAATATTATCCATTATAAGCTGTATGCTCCCTCATCTGTTGTGACTTAATCCTATGAGATAAACTGCTCCTTCAGCCTCTCATACACCACCTGCGCGTCCTCCTCGGACACCTGTACATCGTTCCACAGTTCATAGGCGATGATTCCCTGATATAACAGCATCTTTAACCCGTTATACGCATGACCGCCNTGCTCCTTCACCAGACGCATAAATTTCGTCTCCCACGGGCTGTAAATCAGATCAAATCCCGTGTGGATCTTCTCATAGAAAGCGTCGTCCGCGATTACGACATCCTCCGCATGGGGCGCAAGTCCCACGGAAGTCCCCTGGATGGCAAGATATTTACCCTCCGGCAGCCTGATATAGTCCTTCATCGCCATCGGCAGGATTGCTTCCCGCCCCACCACGCGATTGACCTCCTCTGCCACTGTCTGCGCCTTATCAAACGTGCGGTTCAGCATATAGACCCTCTCTGCACCTTTTACNGCACACAAATAGGCTACCGCTCTGGCCGCGCCGCCCGCGCCCAGAAGTACGATCTGCTCCCCCTCGATCCGGATGCCCTCGCTTNACATGGCACGGTAGAGTCCTTCCATATCCGTATTATACCCCTTGTAACCGCCCTCTGTTCTCACCAGCGTATTAACCGCACCGATATTTCGCGCCAGCTCATCNATNTCCTTAAGGGTCTCTATCACATCACTCTTATAGGGTACCGTCACATTCAGGCCAAGCAGATGCAGTGCGTCCGCGCCGTGGACTGCCTCACCCACCCTGCCCGGCTCTACGGGAAAAGGCACATACACCAGATTATGCCCCAGTCTCCCCGCCAGCGTGTTATGTATCATCGGAGACANTGTGTGCTCCACCGGATTNCCGATCAATCCNCATACGTTTGTTTTNCCGTCAATCTTCATCTCACTCCTCGTTTCCGCGCATCCTCATCGATACCGCCNGTCCAACTTCACATATCGTCCCCTGTCCNGCTTATAAAAAAACAGTACGATCCATTCCAGTCTGCGCTTTAAGATAATCTGTATCTCCTCTTTCGGGTGAATCGGTTTCACCAGCCACGTCCTGATCCCCGCCTTCTTTGCGCCCCACACATCCGTAAAAAGNTGATCACCCACAAACATCGTAGTAGCAGGCGTGGTACCCATAAGCTCCATCGCCTTNATATAATTTTTCGGGGACGGTTTNCCTGCCTTATAGATATAACGGGAGAGCACCTTATCATTAAACATTTTCACCCGNGGCTCTTTATTATTGGACAGAAGAATGCTCTCGAACCCGATCTCCCTAAGCCGGCCAAACAGCGCCATGCTCCTTGCATCCGCCGGCGCGCCGTGAGGTACCAGCGTATTATCTATGTCGAAGATCACGCCGCGGTAACCTTCCTGATATAATTNTTCATAGTCGATCTCATATGCAGAATCCAGATATTCATCCGGATAAAAACNCTCAAGTAAAGCCATTCGTCCTCCGTTCCGNAGCCCCTGACTGACCGGCTCCTGCCCGATAAATCTTCTCCTATCATAACAAATCCCCTTGCAGGTTTGCAAGGGGTTTCTAATACTCCGAATTTCCGACAAAATATTGATAACTCTGTAAGATCTGGTCTTTCTTCATATCCGAGATCGCTTTCTGCATATCCGGATTCTCCGGGCAGCAATCCATTCCGGTATATTCAAAGGTCATAGCTCACACCGCCTTCCTCAATCATTTGTCCTTTCCTAACTGTTCAGAACCCTGTTCTTCACAGTTACTTCCTTTCCTATTATTTATATCGACACACCATCTNNGGCGCTTAACCTCNTCCGGATAACTGTCACAGATTCTTCACNATNCTGTTATATCTTGCCGTGAAGATGATGCGCACGATATTACTCAAAAGCATAAGCAAAATGTCCCAAAGCAGGAAGGAATACGCCCTGCCTGTAAAGNCAGTATACCACTCCGCTCCTTCCCATATCTTATTGCCTATAAAAAGGAATAAAACAATAAGCAGCGCAATCGCCAGAAATATCCATCGAACAATATTGGCAACAGTCATAGGAACGCTGGCCTTTGCCACAATCTCTTTTTCCTGTTCCGTCATATCTTCTCCCTGTTTCTTACACTTATTTATCCAGTACCTTCTTCAATTCGTCCATAAAGGTATTGATATCCTTAAACTCCCGNTACACAGAAGCAAACCTNACATAAGCTACCGCCTCTAAGTCTTTCAGCTTGTTCATAACGATCTCGCCGATCACCTGACTCGGGATCTCTTTCTCCTCCATATTGAAGACTTCCGTCTCCACCTCATCCACTAACTGGTTGATCTGTGCCGCGCTNATCGGTCTCTTATGACATGCACGCAAAACGCCCGCTTCGATCTTNGATCTGTCGTAAGTCTCCCTGTTATTGTCCTTCTTAATGATGATAAGCGGAATCGTCTCCACTTTCTCATAAGTTGTAAAACGTTTGTCACATTCGTCGCAGACACGTCTTCTGCGAATGGAATTGTTATCTTCAGCAGGTCTGCTGTCGATTACTCGGGTATTTTCATGACCGCAAAAAGGGCATTTCATCAGGGATATCCTCCTCAGTATCATTATTTTATTTTGAATAACGTGCAGTTCTACTACAACAGTTCATATTAATTATATGTGAAACTTACAATTATGTCAACTATTTTATGGAAACCTATAGAACCTATATACATATATCCACAATAATGATGTCCGGTCCGATCTGTTTGATATCTTTATAGCATATGACATAATTCGTATCGCTTCCGCCGAACAGACCGCACCACTTATTCTCCCCCGGAATGATCAGCTTAAAGATCTGCCCGGTGCATTCATCAAACTCAAAGTCGCACACCTTACCCAGTTTCTGACAGTTCTTCAGGTTGATCACTTCTTTTTTCTTAAATTCAGAAAATAACATAGGAACCCCTCCGGGCTTTTTATTATTAAATGCATCTGCCCGCAAAAAGGTTCCTATGACAATACTGATTCTTATTCCCCAGATATATACTGTTACTCGCCGCCTGATATATTCACGAAAGCGCTCTATTCCTCGGAGACATATTGATGGAACACATAGCCCGGCGTACCGTCCTCCAGACGAATCTCATACCACTGCCCGTCCTCTACCGTGCCNTAACAGGTATACACTTCACCTTCCCGTACTTTCCCCAGAACTTTCGTACCGCTGGTGCTCGGCTGATCGCGCACATTTACTTCTTTACCCGTCACTTTGATCTGGTATGTGCCGCTTCCGTCTTCATCTGCCGCAGGCTCCTCGTCCGGCTCATACACTTCAGCCTGTTCCAGCTGTTCTTCTGCATCTTCGTCCGCAGCATTCTCATCCTCCGATATTTCCGTCTCTTTCCCGTAATTCTTAGGAGCATACTGCTTATACAGATTATATCCGAGAACGGCTACTACAATGAGCAGCACGCAGCCCATGACCACTGTCATGATCGTGATAACATCAACGCCTTCCTCATCGTCCTCATCCCAGTCGTCTTCGTCTTCCCAATCCTCATCTTCCCAGTCGTCCTCACGGTAATCCATCCTCTTCTTATTCTTACGCGGCGGTTCGGGAATGNATGAATGCCTTCCCGACGCGCTCTTTGCGGGCGTACCGTGTCCCGGTGCACCCTTCGATGCGGAAGTGCGTTCCGACGAGCTTCTCGCAGATGTACTCTTAGCTGCAGANGCATGTTCCGCTGCACTTCTCCCTGAGGTACTCTTGCCGGAAGCTGCCCGTTTCTCCGTGTCTCTTGATGACGTACTTCTGGCAGAAGACGCGTTCTCCGAACCACTTCGCGACGACGCACTTCTCGTTGCGGAACTTCCCGACGAAGACGTCCGGCGTGGTTCTCTCTCCGCGTTCCGACCGGCCTTAATCTCTGCCGCCGTCTCCGAAAGTATATTCTGTTCCATCGCATCGATAGAAATATCTTCTTCATCCGCCTTCTTANGCCCGCTTCCACCTCCTATGAGCCGTCCGCACTTATGGCAGAATTTTGTTCCATCACGCAGCACCGCACCGCAGTCGGGACATCTCATTTCCTTTATCACTCTGGTGCCGCACTTCGGACAAAACTGGTCATTCTCCATCAGTCCGGCTCCACATTCCTTACATATCATGTCTGTCTCACCTCGCTATATTTCATGCTGCCTGTCACTTTGGCAATCATAATCATTCATCTTCTAATGTACCAAAAAACTCTCTTTTTGTAAAACAATATACAAAGTTTTTTCCTAAAAATTTCATGAATAATTCCGCCCGATTCGCACATCCTTTATAAAAAGCAATTTAAATGCCGGTGGCTTACAGGAAAGGGTGGGTATTATATGATACAGGGTAAAGTAGAAATCTGCGGCGTCAATACATCCAAACTGCCGCTCCTTAAGAATGCTGAAAAAGAAGAATTGTTTAAGAGGATCGGTGCCGGTGATGAGGCCGCCCGTAAAGAGTATATTAACGGTAATCTCCGCCTTGTCTTAAGTGTGATCAAGCGCTTCCATTCGAGCAATGAAAATGTGGACGATCTGTTCCAGATCGGCTGTATCGGCCTGATCAAGGCAATCGATAACTTTGATTGTTCCCTTAATGTAAAATTTTCCACTTATGCGGTTCCGATGATAGTGGGAGAGATCCGCCGATATCTGCGTGATGCTAACAGCATACGGGTTTCCCGCTCCCTCAAAGATACCGCCTATAAAGCGATCTATGCCAAAGAACATCTGACGCGCGTTAATTCCAAGGANCCCACTGTCACGGAAATCGCCGATGAGATCGGCGTATCNAAAGAAGATATCGTCTATGCATTGGATGCCATCCAAGCTCCCATGAGCCTGTACGAACCCGTCTACACCGACGGCGGTGATACGCTCTATGTAATGGATCAGATCAGTGACAAGAAGAACCGGGAAGAAAACTGGGTGGAACACATCTCCTTAAGTGAAGCCATGAAGCGCTTAAGCGATCGGGAATATGAGATCATCACNCTCCGCTTCTTCGAGGGCAAGACACAGATGGAGGTCGCCACCAAGATCGGTATCTCTCAGGCGCAGGTTTCCCGTCTGGAAAAAAACGCCCTGAAA
Source organism: Lachnospiraceae bacterium (assembly GCA_014804485.1). Lineage (GTDB taxonomy): Bacteria > Bacillota > Clostridia > Lachnospirales > Lachnospiraceae > UBA3282. The sequence continues at coordinate 21,172 of JAAUZT010000024.1, read as the reverse complement.
ACCATGCGNATGTATCTGACCGCCTGAGAGTCCTCTTCCGCCTTTATCTTATGATTAATAATCCGCCACGTCGAAGGTCACAGTGATATCCTTGCCGCCATACAGCTTGAAGTAATTCTGTATGATACGATCCGTGACCACGTGGATATTCTCTTTATCCGTTCCCATCAGTACCACCAGGAACTGTGAGCTGCTGTATCTGGTGCCTACGTCCACGCCCCGCAGTGACTTACAGATCGCCTGCTCCATACACTGCATGGCAATCTCCATACGCTCCAGCTTGAGCTCGCTGCCATCNGACGAAAAGAGCGTAAACAGAAGAAGCTGTGTCTCCTGCCTGCTTCTCTCTGAGAAGCGGGTGACAAACTCATAAATATGCGCAAACTCGGCATACTCAACCTGAAACGCCCCGCTGCGGCTGTCGCGCGTTTTGATCATATTGATTACCGTCTCCAGATCGTTCTTGGACTGCTCCGGTGAGCGCACCATACCCGTGCTCTGGAAGAAGCCATAGCGGACATTCTCGTTCTGCTTCACGTGATACAGCGCCTTATCAGCCCGCTGNTACAATTCCTCATACTCATAACCGTCGGAACCCGACACACTGATACCGATCGATAACTGTGTCTCCTTAAGAATGTCCACTTCTTCCTGCTTCTTGGCAAATGCATCCAGTATCTCATTCACCATAACGATCGCTGCATCCCTGCTGCGCATTCCTTCTGCAAAATAGAGGAATTCGTCTCCTCCGGTTCTNCACACAACGCCCGTACTGCACACCTCGCGCAGTACATCCGCCGTCAGCTTCAAGGCATAGTCGCCNGCCAGATGTCCGTGTACCTGGTTGATCCGTTTGAAATGATCCAGATCAAGGATCATAAGGCAGCCGCCAGCAGCACGAAGTCCCATCTCAATCTCATTTACGCCCTTGCGCTTACTTAAGACACCTGTCAGATAATCCGTAGGCGCATCCAGCACACTCTCACTGCCCATGGCGACGCCATAGATCTTCTCACTGTCAAAGATCGGCGATGCCATCTCGTCTTCGTGCATCCACTTCTGTTCCAGTGCGCCTTCCTTGATCAGCTCAATGAATATATCCACCAGTTCGGGATCCCACTGCGTTCCCTTGCCTTTCCTCAATTCCTCCATCACGATATCATCGCTTAATCTTCTCCGGTAAACTCGGTTGCTGGTCATGGCATCATAAGAATCCACCAGACCNATGATCCTTGCCACAAGCGGAATGGACTCCGCCTTAAGCCCTTCCGGATATCCCTTGCCGTCATAACGCTCATGATGATATTGGGCTCCCACGTTGACATTCGGAAACATCTTAAAATCCTTCAGNATCTCTGCACCCATGATGGTATGCCCTTTGATCAATCGAAACTCCAGATCCGTTAATCGAAAAGGCTTGTTGAGCACCGCATCGGGCACACCGATCTTACCGACATCATGTAACATAGCCACATAATATATGTTCTGAATTTCCTCCTCCGACCATCCCAGCCGTTGCGCCATCAGCTCAGAATAAGCCGCCACACGCATGGAGTGTCCTTTCGTGTAATCATCTTTAGCATCCACCGTATTGGCAACCGTCATAATCGCCTGAATGGTGATGCGCTCCATCTCTCTCGTTTTCTCATCCAGTCTCCGCTGCAGATCCTTCCGATAGCCGTCCAGCTCCAGCGTACTCTTGATACGGCTCAGCATAATCTGCGGCTCAAAAGGCTTAGTGATAAAATCATTCGCTCCTACGCGGAAACATTCCACTTCCGTCTCGGCGCTGCGATCCGCCGTCAGAAAGATAACCGGAATCTTACTCCACCGTTTGTCTGCCTGCAGCGCACGCATAACCTCATACCCGCCGATGTCNGGCATNTTGATATCCAGCAGAATCAGATCCGGATTATGTCTGTCCAGATACTTATATGCCTGTTTCCCCGAGTTTACAGCAACTACCTTATACATCTCTCCCAACAGATTCTGTGCTGTTGATAATGTCAGCCTGTCATCATCGACAATTAAAATTATCTTCTTCATTCGCCCTCACACATATGTTTGTTCGTACCACTTCTGTTCAAACATCTTCACATTTCAGAATAGTTATTAACCACAAAATGGAACACCTTAAACATATGATATCATNANGGACTCTAAAAATCAATTATCTTTACTCATCTCCTTTTTCAGTCTGCGCATAATTTTCTTTTCCAGCCGTGAAATATAGGATTGTGAAATTCCTAACAATTCGGCAACTTCCTTCTGTGTCAGCTCCTTACCGTCCACGCTGCCCAGCCCAAACCGCAGTTTTATGATTGTCTGTTCCCTCTCTGTCAGCTTCGCAATTGCCTTGATTAACAGCTTGCGCTCCACCTCATTCTCCAGATCCTTATAGATCACATCCTCGTCCGTTCCCAGAATATCCGACAGCANAAGTTCGTTTCCGTCCCAATCCACGTTGAGCGGTTCATCAATCGACACTTCCATCTTATGTTTGCTGTTTCTTCTCAGGTACATTAATATTTCATTCTCAATACAGCGCGAGGCATAGGTCGCCAGCTTAATGTTTTTCTCGGGATTAAAGGTATTGATCGATTTGATCAGTCCAATGGTTCCGATGGATATCAGATCTTCCACGCCCACACCCGTATTATCAAATTTCTTGGCGATGTACACCACCAGTCTCAGATTATGTTCTATCAGAATCGCCTTGGCCTCATCNTCATATTCCGTGCCAAGATCGTTTATGATCGCNTTCTCNCTGTCGCTCTCAAGGGGCGGCGGCAGNACNTCNGTNCCGCCTATGTAATGAATATCTCCCTGCTTCGTCANAAGGAACCTCGAATCCTTATGTATCATCTTAAATTGAACTTTGCCGGGAATTGCCACTTTAAAAACCATTTTCCTTCCTCCTAGTCTTCTAATAGACGGGGGTGAAGTATCATCTGGTAGATACTTTCTTCCGGTATTCCCGTATTACAAACCGCTACAATAACATGTTCTTTTCTGATATGGCGTTCCTCATCTTCTATCAGGATCTCCGACAGTTCATAAGCATTCAGAACTCCTCTTTCTCTGCCAATGCTCATAAACGGAACCGCATGATACTTCTCCGGCCTGAAACAGTCTGCAATCTGCCCTGCCAGTTTCTCACTGATCACACATACCGGTTCCCCGGACACCGGATCTGTCAGATGATTGCCCGTGTCAAGAAGCGCGCTGACCGGGATATCCCGGTCCGATTCCGGCACTCGGATAACTACCTTTTTCAGACTGTTCTCCTTTTTTCGCCTTAAGAATGCGACTATTTTTAACAGAATGAGATATGACAGATATCCTGTAACAAGTGTAACCGCAAGGCTCACATTTCCTTTTAGAGCCGTTCTCAATCGATTCAGAGTCCATATCATGGTACTGCCTAAAAAAAATCCACAGCCTGCCATCACCAAGCTTGCGTGAATTAACTTTCTCTTATGACAGATTCTATAAGTAACACATAGCATGCACATACTGACAGGGACCGCGCTTATAAGTATCCGGATTCCCACCGTACTAAGCGGCACCGATATCGCCCCGCAGACCATCAATGCTCCGAGCACCGCTCCCATCAGGATTCGTCCGTGCGTGGCAGTACACTTAAGAATCCGTCCGGCAAGAGATAACAAATACAGATTGCTCGTCATCTGCAGGATAAAAACACTGTCAATATATAATTTGTAATACACATCCCACCTCCGTGTTTCTGCTTTATTATAAAAAATGTCCGGAGAATATTCTGTCATAATCAGGGAGCATATCCACTATTTTTGCAGACAGATAGCAACAAAAAACCACAGGATATCCTATCTATCCTGTGGTCATTAAATCAATTTTATACCTNGCTATACTATTTACTTCTTAAGAAATCCGGAATCTTTAAGGATTTCTCCTCGACAGAGCTCTTGATATCTGCGGTCTTACCTATGCCGCCGATGGTCTTNAGCTGCGCTGCTCCGGCTTGTCCCGCCATACCGCCTGCCTGTTTCGTGCCGCCGGCAGCAAAGTTACCCAGTCCTGCGCCGGGCATCGTCCCAACGGTCTGCTTGCCCTGCAGCGATGTAGGCGTTATGTAGCCGGACTTGAATCCGAGTCCGCTCATCTGCCTTGCCTTCTCTTCGATTCCCGTAGCAATAATCGTGATATTGCATGTATCGTTCATATTGNCATCGTACATNGCACCGAAAATAATATTGACATCGTCACCCGTAAGCTCCTGCACATAACTTGCCGCATCATTGGCATCCGCCAACGAAATATCCCCGGACACATTGATGATTACATGCGTTGCACCGGAAATAGTAGTCTCCAGAAGCGGACTCTCCACTGCCATTTTAACCGCTTCGCTCGCCTTGTCATCTCCCTTGCCCGTACCGATTCCGATATGCGCGATACCCTTGTCCTTCATAACCGTCTGTACGTCTGCAAAGTCAAGGTTGATTACGGAAGGTACGTTAATCAGATCCGTAATACCCTGAACCGCCTGCTGCAACACCTCGTCCGCCTTCTTCAGCGCATCCGGCATAGTTGTCCTTCTATCAACGATTTCAAGNAGNTTATCATTCGGAATCACGATTAACGTGTCTACATTATCTTTTATCTTATCAATGCCCGCCAAGGCATTGGTCATACGCGCCTTCGCCTCAAAACGGAAGGGTTTGGTCACTACACCTACCGTCAGGATGCCCATGTCCTTGGCAAGCTTGGCAACCACGGGTGCTGCACCCGTACCGGTTCCGCCGCCCATACCGCAGGTAACGAATACCATATCCGCACCCTTAAGCGCCGCCGCCACCTCGTCAGAGCTCTCCTCCGCCGCTTTCTCACCAATCTCCGGCTTGGCTCCTGCTCCTAAACCTTTCGTCAGTTTCTCGCCGATCTGTAACAGTGTAGGCGCCTTGCACAACTGTAATGCCTGTTTATCCGTATTGATTCCGATAAACTCTACACCGTCTATTTCTTCGTCTATCATTCTATTTACAGCATTATTGCCTGCGCCCCCGACACCGACTACGATGATCTTAGCAGCAGACTCAGCATCATTCGACTTAATCTCAAGCAAGGTGATTCCTCCTTCTGTTTCCCCATAAACTCTCATAGATTATCATATAATTATTTTCCGAAATTCGCAACCCATTTTTTTGCTTTTTTATGAAAACCCCTGCTTAATCCTGCTCGAAAGTATACGATTTTGTATCTTCACTGTATTCACGCATATTCAATGTGCCCTCTTTTCCGAGCAAATCAGGAAGAATATATTGCAGTTTCATGATCTTCTCATCAATATACCGATCGTCNCCCAGCGCGACCTTCGCCTCTCCGAACATCAGCGTGACCTGATACGACGGATCAAAATAGATTCTGTCTGCGGACATGGAATATCTTTCCAACTGCTGTGTGATATTCANTATCTCATCAAACACATCCGTTTTCTCCACCGGCAGCGGTTCATGCAGGATCACATGATCAAATGACAGACCTGTCACCTGCGGAATACCCTCCGTCTCCTCCGTGGAAGTCTCCACCACGATACCGTCCTTATCAAAGTACACATAGCGTCCCAGATAGGATACATATCCCGCCAGCGCTTTCTCGTATACTATAATACGGATTGTATCTTTGGCTTCGATCTCCACATCCATCGTCTGGATAAAAGGGATATCCTCCATCCCCTTATCCTTATATTTCAAGGAAAGAAACAGCGAATTATTGCCGAGCCTGCCGCCCATCACCATATCTATAATCTCTTCGTTGGTATAATGGACGTTCCCTTCCACATACACTGTAGTGACCGTATAATTTTGAATAATATATNCATANCNCCCGANCAGTACAAACAGCAGAAGAAGCAGCGTAACGGACAGAATCACCGTCCTTTTACTCTTGCTAAAACGAAGTTTTTCTTTCCGTCCGCCTTTCCTCTTCTCCGTCTCTAAGTCGTTGTTTTTGACAAGCCGCAGATTGGGATTNCTCNTCTTTACTTTTCTAACNGTTTTCTTATTCGCCATCCGCAAACCTCATGTCATTTANANACCGCGNTAAGCCAGTTCTATATCCGCCCCTAATTCCCGCAGGCTGAGTACGATGTCCTCGTATCCTCTGTCGACATAATGCCGGTTTGTCACGATACAGGTACCTTCCGCCGCCAGAGCCGCTACCACGAGCGCCGCGCCGCCGCGCAGTTCCTCCGCCTGTACAATGGCTCCGTGGAGTCTGCTGTTTCCGTCGATATAAGCCGTGCTNCCNTGTACGGTNATGCCGGCTCCCATTTTACACANCTCCGNCACTATACGAAANCGATTCTCAAACACGGTCTCCTCTATGCGCCCATCATACCCGGACATGGCCATGACCACCATGAAAGGAGACTGCATATCTGTGGGAAATGCCGGATAACATCCCGTTGTTATACTGTGGCATGTACTCTCATGCTCCCTTCCGGTCACCATAATTCCCTCCGGATCATATTCGATTGCCGCTCCCATCAAGNCGGCCGTCTCCAGCACACTTTCCATATGATGCACCGGCGCATTTCTTAGGAAAACACGTCCTCCGGTACACATGCACGCACATAGATACGTTCCCGCCACGATGCGATCCGCCGGAATACGGTATCTGACCGGATTAAGTTTCTCCACCCCGCGAATGACCAGTCGCTCCGTTCCGCTTCCTTCAATCTGTGCACCGGCGCCGATCAGGAATTCACAAAGCGCCTGTATCTCCGGTTCTCTCGCCGCCGGCTCGATGACTGTTTCTCCTTGTGCCAATACTGCCGCCAGAATCAGATTCTCCGTCACGCCGACACTGACAAAAGGCATCTGCAGCACAGTGCCCTTAAGCCTTGCCGCCTCCGCACAAAACCCTGTCCCGGTCTCCTCTATCGCAACCCCCATTTTACGAAGCATTCGAAGATGCAGATCGATAGGTCTTGCGCCGATCACGCAGCCACCGGGATTTTCCATACAGACATATCCCGTTCTGGCAAGCAGCGCACCTAACAGCATGATGGAAGAACGCATCACACCCACGGAATCCGAAGGCATGTCACACTCTGACAGGCTCTCGGTATTCACCCGCACAAGCGCCCCTTCCCGCTCCACCTTGCACCCCAGACTCTTCAGCAGCCGCTGCATATGATAGACATCGGAGATGTCCGGACAATTCTCTATCTCACAAGTACCGCTTATCAGAAGTGTCGCTGCAAGAATCGGCAGCGACGCATTTTTTGACCCTTGTATCGTGGTCTGACCGCTCAGACGTTTACCCCCATAGATACGAATAGCGTCCATATTCCTTTACCTCGAATCTAAAATATGACCTATTCTATCTATATGGTTTTAAAGATAAAAGTTATCTTGTCCCTACAAATCTTTGAGCCTTATGCCCCTTGCCACACTTAGAACAAGCCCAATCTCTATGAGTAAGAACATCACAGACGAACCGCCGTAGCTGATAAAGGGAAGTGATATTCCGGTGTTGGGAATGGTATTGGTCACAACCGCAATATTTAAGATCACCTGAATGGCGATATGTCCCAATACGCCCACCACAAGCAGCGCTCCGAACAGATCCGGTGCATTGTTTGCGATCACCATAAACCGCCAGATCAACATAATAAACATGATGATCACGGCAAACCCGCCGAACAGCCCCAGCTCCTCGCAGATAATGGAGAAGATCATATCGTTCTGTGCCTCCGGCAGGAAACCTAATTTCTGCATACTGGCCCCCAGCCCTTTACCCAACACGCCGCCGGAACCGATGGCGTAAAGCGCCTGTATGGTCTGAAATCCTTTGCCGCTGGCATAAGCCTCCGGGTCCAGCCAGGCCAGAATACGCGCGCCGCGGAAATCCAGACTGTCGGCTTGAGATGCCGCCATTTGTACAATAGCAAAAACGACTGCCACCGCACCCGCTGCCGCCGCAAGCCCCAAAAGAATGAACCTCTTGTAATCCGGACAGGATACAAACAGCATAAGCACTGCAATCCCCACGACGATAATCGCCGAACTCATATTCTGCGTGATTTTCCACAACATGAGCGCGATCGGCATGGGAACAAGCAGAACCATCCAGAACCCCTTACGGTATCGTATCTGTTTTCCCATGGTACAGATCATACTGGCAAGAAACAATATCATGCACAGCTTCGCGACCTCCGCCGGCTGCAGGGAAATCGGTCCTATGTACAGCCATCTCTTGGCACCGTGTGACTCATGCCCGAACGGAATAATTAACAGAATCAGCACCACCGATACAAGATAACCGATCACCGCAAAACGCTCCCAGAAATGATACGGGATATTCGCCACCACCAACATGGCGATAAGCCCCAGTATCGTAGCGAACAACTGCTTCTTCAAATAGTATGCCGCGTCATTGAAATCCAGATTGGCCTCATAGGAACTGGTAGAATACACCATGACCAATCCGAATCCCAGCAGGAACAGTACGATGAATAACAGGCTGTAATCCATAAAATTTTCACTATTCGATTGTCTTCTCCTGGAAGAGTTTCTCTGTGCCACCTATTCCGTATCCTCCAATCGATTTACAAGTTCCTTAAAAAGCTTCCCTCTGACTTCATAATTCGGAAACATTCCCCAGCTTGCACACGCAGGTGACAATAACACCGCGTCCCCACTCTCTGCCTGCCCGACACAGATCTCAAATGCCTCCTCAAACGTGTCCGCCAGAATAATATTCTCTACGCCGTGTTTTCTCGCACATTCCGCAATCTTATCCCTCGTCTGCCCGATCAGCACCAGACACTTGACTTTATGGTCAAAAGCCTCGATCCACTCATCATAGTCGCTTTGTTTATCATAACCGCCGCCGATCAGCACTGTCGGTCTGTTCATTGCACGGATTCCCTGAATCGCCGCATCCGGATTCGTGCCTTTGGAATCATTATAATATTCCACACCGCGCTTCGTTGCCACATATTCTATCCTGTGTTCTACCGCCCGAAACTGTCTGACCACGGACAGAATCATTTCCATGGGTACGCCCATCGCCTGGGTAATGGCAATCGCCGCCATCACATTTTCCACGTTGCATATGCCTACCAGATTCATCTCGTGGATATCCATGAGACGTACTACCTCACCATCCACCGCCCTGCATATGTCGTCCCCGTCCAGATAGTATCCTGCTTCCAGCTTTCTCGCTGAAGAGAACCATATCACACGCGCGGGACATCTGTCACCGAAGTCTTTCGTGTATGAATTCTCATAGTTGAGCACACAGGTCTCCTCTTTCGTCTGGTTCATGGCAACAGCTTCCTTCGCCGCCGCATAATTCTCCATCGTATGGTGCCTGTTCAGATGATCCGGTGTGATGTTGAGAATCGCCGACACTTCCGGCCGGAACTTCTCGATCGTCTCAAGCTGAAAACTGCTGATCTCCGCCACCGTCACGGTATCCTCAGTAGAATCAAGCGCCGTCTGTGTATAAGGATTGCCGATATTACCCACCACATCCACATCGTTACAGTACGCCGCCATGATCTCACCCACCAGCGTAGTCGTAGTCGTCTTGCCGTTCGTGCCTGTAATTCCGATGACACGTCCGTGTCCTATCCTGTAGGCCAGCTCTATCTCACCCCAGACCGGCGTGCCTCTTGTGCGAAATGCTTCCACAAATGACGTATCCGTAGGTACTCCCGGGCTTAACACTACCAGACAAACCGCCTCTGCAATCTCNTNCGGAAGCTCGCCAAGCACAATCTGCGCCTGCACTCCCTGCGGAAACTTTGCCCTGATCTCCTCCTGTTCCAGCTTATCGTTGGCATCAAAGAGAACCGGCTTTGCCCCAACATGACATAAAGCTTCCACCGCGCCGATTCCGCTGATTCCCGAACCGACCACCAGCACCTCTTTACCCTGCAATTCGTCAATACTCTGTATTTCTTTCATTTTANGCATATCCTCTATATCTTCCATACTCCCTATGATCTTTATATTTCAACAATCNATATTTTATATATGCCTTATAAGCACTCTGGCTGTCACACTTGTTGTACCGATACGCAAATTATCCGGAATATATCAGATTCCCATGAGTGCCACCAGACACAACAGCGCCGTCACAATGGAAAATACGGCCACCACTCTGGTTTCCGCCCAGCCGCAGAGCTCAAAATGATGATGGATCGGCGCCATCTTGAAAACACGCTTGCCGCCNCTCATCTTGAAATAGGTGACCTGTATGATCACGGACAACACTTCGATCATATAGATAAATCCCACAATCACAATAAAAAGAGGCATCTGCATCATATAAGCCGCAGCCGCCACAAAACCGCCCAGCGCAAGAGAGCCCGTGTCTCCCATAAATACACTGGCAGGATATACGTTAAATAACAGAAANCCGAGAAGCGCTCCAACCACCGCACAGGTAACCGGTTCGATCCCGCTTTCGGTACCGATCGCCACCACACTGAAAAACGTTGCCACAAGCACTGTCACGGAACTTGCCAGACCATCCAGNCCGTCGGTAAANTTCGTGCCGTTGACCGTACCGATTACGATAAAAAACANAATCGGAATATTCGCCCACCCGAAATCCAAATATATACCGTCAAGGAAAGGCACCTTCATCGCAAGGGAAACATCCGTGTAATGCAGCAGATAAAAAGTAAAGACTCCCGTCACCACGATCTGCAGTCCGAATTTCTGCCACGCCCTAAGCCCCATGGAGCGCTTCAATACGACTTTAATGTAATCGTCCAGAAATCCGATAAGTCCGAATCCCAGCGTAAGAAACAAAATCGGGATAATCTTCGGATAATCTTTCACAAAGAAAATNGACGTAATCACCACACTGATCAGAATAAGAATCCCGCCCATAGTCGGTGTACCGTTCTTCTTNAAATGNCTCTCCGGTCCTTCTTCCCTGACCGTCTGCCCAACCTTAAGCCGACGCAGAAAAGGAATCACCACCGGACCCATCACCACACTGATTGCAAAAGATATCATCACTGCCATCAAAATCGTTGAATTCATAGTTCCTCCGTTATTGCATTAATACCGAGAACAGCTTGCTGTTCTCGCAGACATAGCTTAACTATTCTTAGGCATTGTCCCTTCATGCCTTAGTACCGAGAACAGCTCGCTGTTCTCGCAGACATAACTTAGTTATACTTAGGCATTGTATTTTAATGCCTTAGTATAACTTTATGTCTTATTATAGTCCATCTTCTCCAAATATGGAAGAATGTTTTCAAAAAGCTGTCGCACCACCGGCGCGGCGATCTGTCCGCCGTAGTACGTCCCCTGCGGATTATTAATGATCGCAACTGCCAGCACCTGAGGATTATCCGCCGGAGCAAATCCTAANAAAGAAGCAATGTATCTGCCGCTTCCTCGTGGCAGGGTCTGACTGGTTGCTGTCTTGCCGCCCACGCGATACCCCTCCACAGCGCCGTTTTTGCCGCTTCCCTCCGCTACCACCTGCTCCAGTATGTAGCGCATCGTCTCGGATGTCTCTTCTGACACCACATGNTCNCTGACNGGATAGCTGAATACCTGAGAATTGCTTCCGTCGTTGTCCGCCACCCGCACACCGAAATGGGGCGTGATCCGCCTGCCGCCGTTGATGATGGAAGAGGCCGTCACCGCAAGCTGGATCGGCGTGATCTGAAAAGACTGCCCGAAAGAGATCGTGGCCAGCTCCACAGGACCGATGTTATCTACATTATGCATGATAGTTCCTGCTTCTCCCGGCAGATCGATCCCTGTCCTATCCAGCAGACCAAACTGTTTAAAATATGAGTAGTAGCGCTCCACCCCGATCCGCAGTCCGACGGTTATGAAGACGGGGTTGCAGGAATTCATCGTCCCCTGCACGAAATCTTCCGCGCCGTGTCCTCCCACTTTGTGGCATCTGATCTTACGGTCTTCCACCATGATAAATCCCGGACAGTTGAAAGTATCCGTGGGCTTAACCGCTCCCGATTCCAGCCCGGCAGCGGCCGTTATGATCTTAAAGGTCGATCCCGGCTCGTAAGTATCATTGATACAGCCGTTACGCCACATACCATTCAGCAGCTCCTGCTTCTTCTCCTCGCTTATATTCTCTCCGTCCGCCGTATCCGGCAACGTATAAGGATCGTTTAAATTAAATTCCGGCACATTGACCATGGCATAGATCTCGCCGTTTTGCGGATTCATGACGAGGATGGATACGCTGTCGGCCTCCTTCGTCTCCATGGTCTGCAATGCAAGCTGTGTCGCATAGCTCTGGATATTCACATCCATACTAATATAGAGATCCTTACCACCCACCGGTTCCACTCTCTCTTCTCCTGCCTCGGCAACCTCCACCCCCTTGGCATCGGTCACCGTTAAGATCGTTCCCGCTTCTCCCTGCAAGTATTCCTCATAAATTACTTCCAACCCGATAATGCCCTGATTATCACCGCCGGTAAACCCCAGGACTTTTGACCCCAGTGAGTCATACGGATAGTACCGTTTATAGTCTTCATCCACCTTAACCCCCGCGAGGTCGTAAGCCCTTATGGCATCGCCTACGCTCTTATCCACGTTGCTCTTAATCTTCTCGATCGAGGAATACTTTTCCACCCTTTTACGGACATATTCCTCTGAGAGCCCCAGTTCCTTGCACAGCACGGCAATTACTGTCTCCGCGTCGGTGATCTGGCTGTGTATCACTGATATGGTGCACACTGTCTTATTATCCGCCAGCACCTTGCCGCCTGCGTCTATGATCCTTCCTCTGGCCGCCTTGATGCTCCGCTCGCGTTCGTGCAGTTCCTTCGCCTTCATCGTATAATATTCCGACTGAAAGACCATCAGATATACCAGTCTCCCCATCAATATCCCAAACACGATCAGGCAGAGAAACATCACCACCACCGTTTTACTTCTGTGATATGTCTTATGCTGGTACGGTATCTCATCCATCATACGAAAAAACCTCACAAAAAGGTATTAATATAATTTATTACCGTTTTTATGAGGTTATTCTTAATTTGCTCTATTCTGTTGTCTCCGGCTCTTCCTGTGGGGTCTCTTCCCCTTCCGGTCCGTTCTCCGGTTCTTCTTGTGCCTCATCATCCACGAGGCTGCCGCCATACACCTGTGTACCTGTCTCCGGATCATACAGATGCCCGGTATCGGGATCTTTCAAATAGCCCGTCTCCGGGTCCTTCGGGAAGCTCTTCCATCTCTCCCGCGCTGCGGCAGCCTCCGGCGTTTCTCCTTCTTCTTCCTCTTCCCCGGCCTGCTCACCATCCGGATCGATGGGATTGCCTTCCTCATCCAACTGTTCTTCTTCACCTGCCGGTTCCGGTGTTCTGATCTGGATCTGCAGAGCCTCCAGCTCCTCCCGCTCCGTATCGCTGAGTTCCTCCGTCATGAAAATATTCAGATAAGGAAGTACTTCCGTCAATATTTTCCTGACGATCCTCGTAGCATACTTCGCATCATCCTGCGCAAACACATTAGGCCTGTCCACTACAACATAGATGGCGATCTCCGGATTATCCGCCGGTGCATAACCCATAAAGGACACTACGTACTCTTTATTCTTACGGGGCAGCGTCTCCGCCGTCCCTGTCTTACCGCCAATCATATACCCTGCCGGCCTTGCGGTCTTACCCGTGCCCTTCTCACCGGTCACGACGGTATTGCAGAATTCTTTGATCGTCTCGCTGGTAGACTGGGAAACCGTCTGTTTCAGCACCCTCGGCTGCACATTCTCCCGTGTGGCGCCGTCCGCTGTTGTAATCTTATCCACAACATGAGGCTCATAATAGTAGCCGCCGTTGATGAGAGAGCAGAATCCCGTGATCATCTGTATCATGGTCGCATTAAAACTCTGTCCGAAAGAATTGGTGGCAAGATCCGTAGGCCCGATCGTCTTCTTATTGAACACCATTGTCACTGTCCGCGCCTCACCCGCCAGATCAATATTCGTCTTCAGACCAAAGCCAAACAGATGCTGATAGTCAACAAAACGATCTTTACCCAGTGCAAACGCCACATTCATCAGCACCACGTTACAGGACCGCTCAATCCCCTGCTGCACGGTAAGGTATCCGTCTCCAAATGTCTGATGGCAGCTGATATCATGATCTCCCACATGCAGAGAGCCCTCACAGTTATAAGACTCCGTACCGGTAATTGCACCGCTCTCAAGCGCTGCCGCTACCGTAAAAGGCTTCGCCACAGAACCCGGTTCATAAGTATCTACAATACAGAAATTCTTCCACAGAGCATTTAACTGCAGATACATGGCCTGATCATTCATGCCATCTATAATCTCCTGTGTTACATACTCTCCCGTGCGCATTCCCTTGTCATCCACAAGCGGCATTCCGATCAGATTCTCCGTGTTTCTCGTATCATTCAGATCAAAATCCGGATATCCTGCCATCGCCAGCACTCTGCCCGTATTCACCTCCATAATGATACATCCGACGTTCTCCGCTCCGTTGCCAGGTCTATAATTGTCCTTATACTCCTCGTTAAACTCCTTTAAATATTTTTCCACAATGCTCTGGACATTGGCATCGATGGATGACTGTATATTGCAGCCATCCTGTGCCGCTATGGTAGTCCGCTCCAGATTGGAATCATCATTCAGGTAACCGTACTCCCTGCCGTTGATTCCGCTCAATATATCATTATAATATTCTTCCAGCCCGTACGTTCCCCGATTGTCACTGGTAGTAAATCCGATCACATCACAAGCCAATGATCCGTTTGGATATTCTCTCTTATACTCGCTCTCAAACCACACACCCGCAATGTTCGCACCGGCCTCCGGATCCTTCGCCAGCTCCTGAAAAGCATTCATCTTCTCATATTCCACGCGCCTCGCCATCACATAGTAAGAAGACTCCGGATGACTCGCAATATAGCTTCTCACCTCATTAGTATCAATATTGAAGCAGCGTTTCAGCGCACTCAGTGTAGGCTCCAGATTTTCTTCCTTACGCATCAGGATTTTCGTATCCAGTATGACATTGTACACTTTATTACTGACCGCCAGAATCGTACCGTTGGAGTCCGTGATGTCACCACGTTTAAAAGGTATTGTCGTCGAGTCATACTCTTGCTGCGACAATACCTGTCTCTTATACTCCTCACCGTTGTCTCTGGTGATCAGATACAACTGTGCGCTGAGCCCTGCAAAAGCCGCCAATATTATAAGAAACAACACCAGCAGCTTTTTCTGCATTTTAATTGTAAATCTGTTGACGGAACTTCTTCTGCTTACCTGACTGTCCAAATACTCACCTACTTAGGAACGCTGAACGGTACTATTGTGGAATGTCTGCCATCTGCTTGACATAATCATTATTCTCACTTCTGAAAGAAATGATCTGTCCCTCTTTTGCATACTGCATACCAAGCTCCTGAAGCGCGATCCTCTTAACCTCTTCTAAGTTTACACTACTTGTTATTCTACTATATTCCTCATCATTTGCAAGCTTTAAATCATTAAGCTGCTTCTCCAGTGTGGAAATATGCTTCACACTGCTGGTAATATCCGACTGCAATCCAATGTAATTAACCAGAATAAATCCTGTCACTACAAGCGCTGCGCATAAGAATAACACATATCCCGCGCTCATATGCTTCGCTTTTTCTCTGTTCTTGCGTGCCGTGTTGCTGATCTTCTTCTGCGGCCTACTCTCGATTTCTTTCGTGACATCTAACTTTCTGACTGCGCTGCCCTGCACATAATAGCGATTTCTTCCATCAGTCATACGGTTTCGGTTTACTGCTCTTTGCGTTGACGCCATGATCTTTCTTTCCCCTCTATTACTTTGTTTCTACTTCTCTTCACCGCAGCCTTGCGACATTATTTTTTCTCAAAAACTCTGAGTTTTGCACTTTTGGCTCTCTTATTATTCTCCAGTTCTTCCGGTGACGGCAGAATCGGTTTTCTGGTGATAACTCTGCCTCTCGACACCTGCCCGCATACACACACCGGAAAATCCGGCGGACACGTACAAGGATTTTCATTTTTCTTAAAAGCCGTTTTCACGATCCTGTCTTCCAGCGAATGAAATGTGATGATACAGATTCTTCCGCCCGGATTTAACATATCGATAAGCTCGTCCAGCGAATCCCTGAGCACTTCCAGTTCCCGATTGCACTCGATTCGGATCGCCTGAAATGTTCTCTTGGAGGGATGCCCTCCCGTCGCCCTCATCTTCGCCGGTATCGCTGCCTTGATAATCTCATTGAGCTGTCCCGTAGTCTCTATGGGCTTGTCCGTTCTGGCGTTTACGATATGCTTTGCGATATTCTTGGCAAATTGCTCTTCTCCGTAATCCCTGATCACATGATAAAGCTGCATTTCCGTATACTGATTCACGATATCCGCCGCGGTCAGTGACTGCCGCAGATCCATCCGCATGTCCAGTGCCGTATCATATTTATAGGAAAATCCTCTCTCTGCATTGTCCAGCTGGAAAGACGATACTCCCAGATCCAGCACGATTCCGTCTGCTTTCTCAATCCCTATCTGTCTAAGCGCCGTCCGTGCATTACGGTAATTGTCGCGAATCAATGTCACCTTCCGCTCAAAAGGTTTCAGCCTTAATCCTGCTGCCTCTATAGCAGCTTCATCCTGATCAATGCCGATGAGCCTTCCGTTTTCTCCAAGCGCCCCGGCAACGCGGCAGGCATGCCCGCCACCGCCCAGCGTACCGTCCACATAGACCCCGTCCGGTCTGATCTGCAGGTTATCTATCGTTTCCTCTAAAAGAACTGATGTATGTTTAAATTCCATCTCTAACCTCTGCAGCAAAGCACGCTGTTCCTGCTGCTCTTATATTCCCAGTCCGAGCTGCGCCATATGCTCTGCGATCTCATCCATATCCTCGTATGCTGCCATACCGTCGAACCGTTCTTTGCTCCAGATCTCTATCCGGCTTGCCACACCGATCAGTACCACATCTTTACTGATCTGTGCGAATTCTCTCAAAATGTTCGGAACAAGGATTCTTCCCTGTTTATCCACTTCTACTTCCGCTGCCCCCGCCAGAAAGAATCTCACGAACTGTCTGGCCTCTTTATTCGTAATGGGCAGGGCCTTCAACTTCTCTTCGAATGCGCTCCATTCTTCATTGTCATACACAAACAGGCAGCCATCCAGCCCTTTCGTTACCACGAAGGTATCTCCCAGCGCTTCCCTGAATTTCGAAGGGATGATCAGCCTGCCTTTGGTGTCGATTGTGTGATTGTATTCGCCCATAAACATCATCGATCACCTTTGCCCTGCGCATCCATGTATCTTCACTATGGTCATATTGTCTTCCATATGACCGCATGCGCGTCTGTAACATGTAAGTGGTCTGCCACGGAAATTCAGGTCCATTTTGGGAAATCTGCGGTCTGTTTTCTCCACTTCATTCCACTTCGTACCACTTTCCACCACTTTTAATCTAATTTTATACTATATAAGGGGATAATGCAAGGAAAAGTTGCGTAAAATCGGGATTTTTTCGTACAAAAAAAGCGGCGGAACTTTTCCCGCCGCAATCTTTCATCTTATATGTGTTCTCTTCTATTCATCCTCTTGCGTCTTCTTAACCCCTGCCTGCACCGTCGCAACCGGCGTACTCACACCCCTTGCCAATCGTCTGCGGATCAGAATATCCGCCACAAGCGATACCACGAAAAGTGTCACTGCCAATACTTGGGATACAGCCAGCGTCGTGTGGGGGATAAAGAGCGTGTCCGTGCGGATTCCCTCGATCCATGCCCTACCCAGACCATAACCGCCCAGATACAGCAGCCACATCTCGCCCTGAAATTTCTTATGTTGTCTGTATGCCAGCATAATCAGAAGAAGCGCCAGATTCCATAAACTCTCATAAAGAAATGTAGGGTGTACCTGTATATAATTCGTTCCTTCGGCGATATGCCTTGCTATGTTCTCCGAAATATCAACACTCCTGACGGCCTCCACCGGCAGCCGCATAGCCAACAGATTCTCCGTGTACTCGCCGAATACTTCCCGATTTGTAAAATTACCCCAGCGGCCGATCACCTGTCCGAGCACCAGCCCGGGAACACAGACATCCGCAATCTGCAGGAAACTGCATTTCTTCACTTTGCAGTATACCCACAGCGTAGTAAACGCCGCAATAACCGCGCCATAGATCGCAAGCCCGCCATTTCGCAGATTTAATATGCCGATCAGGTTATTCTTATACATATCCCACTGGAAGACCACATAATAGATCCTTGCTCCGATGATAGAAAAAATAATGGCGTAAATGGCAAAATCCCAGATCAGATCCGGATCCAGATTTTCTTTCTTCGCCACATGGGCGGCCATCAGTACACCGCATAAAACGCCGATTCCGATGATCACGCCGTATAAAGCGACCTGAAATCCGAAGATACTGAAACTCTTCGGCACATGATTCAAATAGATTCCAAGGTTCGGGAACGCAATGTCCGTCACATTCATAATGTCCTGCACAATAACTCCTTTTTGCAAATACGATAATCCGCAGCTGCATTCATAGACTGCTGACGCAGTCTATTTCATGTCGGGCATTCGCCCTATGCCTACAGATATGTAATATGCTTTGCCTGCAAGCAGTCACGCATATTACATGTCTGTAGGCGCAGCTGCTCATTGCTATTACACGTTAAACCTGAACAAGATCACATCACCGTCTTGCACGATATAATCTTTGCCTTCCATACCGACCAGCCCCTTCTCTCTGGCTGCCGCAAGAGAGCCCTGTTCCAGCAGATCCTTATAATTAACCACTTCCGCCTTAATAAATCCTCTCTCGAAATCGGTATGTATCTTACCGGCTGCCTGGGGCGCTTTGGTGCCGATTTTGATCGTCCATGCTCTGGTTTCGTCTTCCCCCGCGGTAAGAAAACTCATTAAGCCCAGAATCCGATAGCTTGCCTTAATCAGCTTCTGCAACCCGGACTCGGACAGCCCCAGATCTTCTAAAAACATCGCCGTCTCTTCCTCATCCAGCTCCGCAATTTCCTGTTCGATCTGCGCACAGATCACGAACACCTCACTGTCGTTTGCTGCAGCAAACTCTTTCACTTTCGCCACACCCGCATTGGAAGCGCCGTCATCCGACAGATCGTCCTCCGCCACGTTCGCCGCGAAGATCACCGGCTTATAGGTCAACAGATTATAGGATGCAAGAAGCGCCGCCTCGTCTTCATCTTCCGTCTCAAATCCTTTCGCCAGTTTGCCCTCTTCCAGATGCGCCTTGATTCTCTCAAGAAGTGCATACTCTTTGGCAACTGTCTTGTCCATTTTGGCCACCTTGGCGGTCTTGGCGATTCTTCTGTCCAGAATCTCAATATCCGAAAAGATCAATTCCAAATTAATGGTCTCGATATCCCGCAGCGGGTCAATGGTGCCGTCCACGTGTACAATATTGCTGTCCTCAAAACATCTCACTACATGCACGACCGCGTCTACTTCACGGATATTGCTTAAAAACTGGTTGCCCAGTCCTTCTCCCTTAGACGCGCCCTTCACCAGACCGGCGATATCCACAAATTCAATCGTAGCCGGCGTTACTTTTTTCGAGTGATACATATCACCCAGAAGTTTCAATCTCTCATCCGGCACCGACACGATGCCGATATTCGGATCGATGGTGCAGAACGGATAATTTGCGGATTCCGCGCCTGCTTTGGTCAGTGAATTAAAAAGGGTGCTCTTGCCCACGTTGGGGAGCCCTACGATTCCTAGTTTCATTTTATCTTATTCCTCCATGTTTATTCATTTTGTTATATTCGTTGATATTCCCATATTATTTCAAAATCAAAAAAGCCTCAACAGCTATGATAGTATAGCATAGTAAGGCTCAAAAGTAAATTGCAGGATTTTATATGCAAAATTTTTTCCTTCAGGTTGGCATAGCCGCATATCTTGCCGATACTTTTCAGGATTGCCCTGAGCCTGTTTAAGTCCGCATGGAAACTCTTGGTTTCAATATCCTCCGTTTTCAGGTATGTCAGGTATTCCTCCAGGACCTCCCTGCTGATATCCCGGCAGGACTGCACCCTCTTCTGCCTGTCAGCCAGATACTTTGACAGGCGGCGCATTGCAGTCATCTCCTTCTGTACGCAGGCAATCGCTTCTTTCTGGAGGTTCAGGTATGCGGTTCTTCCGCTTATGTACGGCATTACGGTATATCCCCATTTCTGCTGCCGCCTCCCGTTCAGTCTGTCCCTGAAAAAACAGGCGATCCACCAATTCGCGCTCATCATCAGACAGCAGGGAAATCGCTTTATGTAGCTCTGCATACTGGAGCCTGCGCAGCACGGTTTCCTCCACGCTTTCTGACTCTCCTGCAAACTGCATCTCCTGGTCTGCCAGCCGTTCAAAGGAATCTTCCCTACTGGGTATGGTTGTTATAGTCTGATCCTCCTGGTTTATGACGGTCTGCTCCGTCTTGAGGTCATATTCCTGGTACTGCATTTTTCTTTCTGTGGTTCTAAGCAGATTGATCACTTCCTCTTTGGCTTCCGGATACATCTTCTTATAATCCGGGATTCTGTATGCCTTTGCCATAGGCTTGTCCTCCTTCATTTCCGAATTTCAGAAACCGAAGGACAAGCGGCGGGCCACGGCTCTTTCCCCTGACAGCAAAAGAGCGCAGGCCCTTTTTGCGGGGTGCGCTCTTTTGTAAGATTATGGGCTTTTGTATATAACAGGACAGAAAGGGCGGGGAATGTGTTGAACATAAAAAGTTCGCAGCCCCTTTTGGAGCTGCGGTGTGTATGGAAAGTGTATAATATTTTATTTTTTTCGGCACAAGCCCAAGTCCTGCACATTCCATGTCCACAGTATTCCCTTTCCGGGGATACACAGCTTTTCCAGCACGTTTCCCCTCTGGCAATCTGCCAATCGGGGAAATTATAAAATATGCAAAGGTATGACAAGTGTAGGCTGGGTGTAGGAACGGTGTAGAAAAACGCAAGTTACGACACAGCTTGGCACAGACCTGGAGAATCGGGAATGTTTTTATAGGAATTTGTAGGTTTACACTGAAATGGGTCAAAAAAACAGCGGCTCAGATCATCCATCCAAACCACTGATTATACATTAATTATTCGGGATTCACATCAAAGCAGTACCCGACTTCCCT
>JAAUZT010000023.1 GCA_014804485.1 Lachnospiraceae bacterium | reverse complement strand
TGTTTCGCCGGGCTGCCGTGGAAACGAGGGAAACACAGCGTGAGGAGACATTTGATCCGGACATAGTGTGTGACGGGATTGCATTTAATGAGGCAGGTGTCTGGAAGCGCATTGCCGCTGTTTTCGCCGGTCCGTTCTTTAATTTTATTCTGGCATTTGTAATTGCGGTAATACTGACGGCATTCTCCGGAGCCGATCTGCCGGTGATCGGACAGATCTCCGAGCAGTCTGCGGCTGAGCGGGCGGGACTGCGGGCAGGGGATGTGATCACACAGATCAATCATGAGAAGATACATTTCTATCGGGAAGTCATAGTGATCTCATCCATGAATAGGGGAGAAACGTTGGAGATTCATTATAAGCGTGGCGATGAACAGGGAGTAGCGGTTGTAACGCCCGAATATGATGAACAGGCGGGACGTTATTATATGGGCATTATGGCGGCGGGAGAATATTTGGAGTGCAGCCCGCTTCAGGTGTTCCAATATGGTTTCTATGAAGTGGAGTATTATGTCAAAACGACCTATAAGAGTCTGGGCATGCTGCTTAGAGGGCAGGTTACGAAGGACGAGGTCTCGGGACCGATCGGTATCGCACAGTTCGTAGGAGAAAGTTACGATCAGGCGGAGAAAAGCGCAGGGACTGCTTCGGCGATTCTGACGATGTTGGAGATCATGGTGCTTCTGTCCGTCAATCTGGGGATTTTGAATCTGCTGCCTCTGCCGGCCTTAGACGGCGGAAGACTGCTGTTTATGTTTATTGAAGTGGTCAGAGGTAAGCCCATTGCACCGGAGAAGGAAGGGCTGATACACTTCGCAGGGCTGGTGGTGTTCATGGTTCTGATGGTGTTTATCATGTATAATGATATTATGAAGCTGGTGCACTGACGATGGAGAGGGAATAGAAATACTGATGGATAATGAATTGTTTGAGAAAGCGCCCGTATATAAGGCATATTTTAAATGTTGTCTGCCTGTCGTGTGCGGTCTGATGATATCTTTGATCTACAATATGGTAGACACATGGTTTATTGCCAGAACAGGCAACACGGACCTGGTTGCGGGAGTTGCGCTTGGTGCACCGATATTCATACTGATGGTTGCACTCGGAGATATGTTCGGTCTGGGAGGCGCTTCCGTAATTTCCAGACTTTTCGGGCAACAGAAAGATGACGAGGGCAGGAAAATCAGTATCTTTTGTTTCTATGCGGCAATAATAATAGGCGTTATTGTAGCGGTGCTCATGCTGCTGTTTCGACAGTCGATTTTAGGTCTGCTGGGAGCAGATCAGGATACGATGACATATGCAACCGGCTATTATACTTATATTGTGATGGGAGCGCCCTTGATTATCGTTTCGTTTACGCCCAATAATCAACTGCGGACGGAAGGATTTGCCACGCAGTCCATGATCGGCGGTGCGATCGGGTCTGTAGCGAATATCATTCTGGACCCGATTTTTATTTTCGGTTTCGGATGGGGAGCGGCAGGAGCGGCGATTGCCACAGTGCTTGGTTATGTCTGTACGGATACATATTATGTCTGGCTCCTGCTTCGCAGGACGAAAAAGCTGTCTGTCGATATCAGGGAGTTTCGGGTAGTTCCTTCGGAGGTGCTGCAGATTCTGTCAATCGGCGTTCCGGCGTGTATCACAAATTTGTGTCAGAGTATAGGAATGACGCTGCTTAATCGATTTCTGCTTCCGTACGGAAATGACAGAGTGGCTGCTATGGGAATCGTGACAAAGGCGAATATGATTGCATTTTTTGTAGTTCTCGGATTTGCGTTCGGTGCGCAGCCTTTGATCGGATATAATTACGGTGCGGGGAATCGGGACAGACTGAATAAGATACTGCGATTCTGCTATGGATTCGAGTGCTGTATCTCTTTGGCGATATCAGGGGTCATGTCGCTTGCGGCGCCATATCTGCTTAGTATGTTTATTGTGGATGAGCATATTGTAGCCACCGGGACACCTATGTTACGTATGCTGCAGATCGGAATGGTATTTACGGCAATCGTGCTTGTAACGACTGTTATTTTTCAGGCGGCGGGCAAGGCGCGGGGCGCTTTCTTATTGTCCGCCAGCAGGCAGGGGATTGTTTTTGCCGTTGTAATCGTTACCATATCCAGAGTGTTCGGCTATACCGGAGTGCTGATATCCCAGCCGGTTTCTGATATCCTTACGGCGTTGCTGGCGGTAGGGCTGTTTCTTGGGAGTGTCTATAAGGAGCTTAAGGAATATGGTCCTATGGAATGACAGTGCACGGGCCGTTAAAACAGATATAATAAATCTACATATTGCGTTTTATTTCTTTATGCTATATACTTACTCTATCGGGTTCCGTTCGGAACCCATGAGTATATAGTTTCAGCGGGTTTCCCGCAGGATTTCAAGTTTGGGTAACGATGATTTGCTTTAGTTATGAGTATGGGTGTGAGTATCATATTTTACGTTGCGGGACGGAGGTATTATGAAGTATTTGACAAGTGTATATTGGGAGCGTGGCAGCAAGGCGGAGCGAAATCAGGATTCGGTCGTGCTGCTGCAAGTGCTGACGGCAAGAGGCAGAGTGTTGATGGCGGCAGTCTGTGACGGGATGGGAGGTCTGTCGCAGGGCGAGGCGGCGAGCGGCTATATAACGAGACGGCTGCAGGAATGGTTCTATGAGTCGCTCTTGCGGTCGGTACAGAAGAGGAAAGCCTTCTGGATCATCAGAAGGTCACTGGACAGGCTGGTATACGATATGCAGGAACAGTTGTCACAGTATGCCGAGCGGGAGAAGATTCGTATGGGAAGTACCATGACTGTCCTCGTTTTATTGGAAAAGACGTATCTGATCTGGCATCTGGGTGACAGCAGGGCTTACAGGTTATCCGTATCAGGCGAAGGCGGGCGAATGAAAGGCAGCCTGCGATGCATGACCACGGATCATGTGCGGGGGAAAAACCAACTGACAAAATGCGTAGGCAGTTTCGGATATATGAGGCCGGATTTTAAGATGGGAGCATTCGGAAACGGACAGGCCATGCTGTTGTGCAGCGACGGATTCCGGCATTATGTTACGGAGGAGGAATTGGCGGATGTCTTAAACCCGGGTGCGGTTGCGGAAGAGATGCAGGCGGAGCGCAGGTTGCGGGAGATTGGGGAAGCGTGTATGAAACGGGGAGAGGTGGATAATTTGTCGGCGGTTTATGTAAAGGGGGTTCGGTAGGCGATATAATCTGAGCTGAATGGTTAGGATTCGGGTGTCAAAGGTTGTATGTTGTAAACAGGGGGCGGCAGATTGCACAAAATGTTCTCTCGTGTCGGGCTGCGTCATATGGATTTTCTAAATATTCCGGTGAGGTTGTGACAGCGGACGCAACCGCCCGACATTCGCCATCCGGGCTCATTGTCGGGCTTTCCGGGACATCCGTGTCCCGAAATTGCTGGGTATTGAACGGAATATTAAGAAAATCTCATATTCCTCCGCAGGACAGCTTCGAGAACATTTTGTGCAATCTGCCTATAACAAATTTATTAACGCAACTTATGGCACTTGAATCTGATTAGAGAGAAAGGAGGAGACAGAGATGGAGAAGAGGAAAGAGTGCGACAGAGAATGCATAGGGAAATATATAGTGATCAGATGTCTCGGCAGGGGCGGGGAGGGAACTGTATACTTGGCGCGGGATGAGGATTTGCATAGGTTGGTGGCGGTTAAGCAGGTGCGTGGCGGGAGAGAGAATCAGTGCGGCATGGAGAATGGGGAGGCGGATTTCCTGAGACAGCTTAAGCATCCTATGCTGCCGGTGATCTATGAGCTGCTGTGGGATGAGGGGTGGTATCTTGTGATGGAGTTTATTCAGGGGGTTACCCTTCAGGATTATATAGACAGAAACGGTTATGTGCCGGAAGAGCAGGCTTGTGTATGGGCGGAACAGCTTCTGGATGTGACGGAATATTTGCACACAAGAAAACCACCTGTTATTTATCGGGATTTTAAACCGGATAATATCATGGTTTGTCCGGAAGGACATTTGCGGCTGGTAGATTTCGGGGCGGCGGCAATAAGAAATTACGGAGTGAAAGAAGGTACTGTGATGGCGATGACGCCGGGGTACGGAGCTCCCGAGCAGTATGGAAGCGCGAGGAGTCCGCGGGAGCACGCACCGTCAGAAGAGATCGAGGAAGAAATCATGGGGAAAAGAACCTACGCGGATGAAAGGAGTGATATATATGCACTCGGTAAGGTAATGTATTATATGCTGACCGCCGCAGACCCGTCTAAGCCACCCTATACGTCGCTGCCTATACGCGATTATCAGCCGCTTGTGCACCAATGGTTGGAGCGGGTGATCCGTAAGTGCATCGAAGACGATCCCGGGAAACGGTATCAGATGGCGGAGGAAATCAGAAGAGAACTGCACAGATGCGGCAGAAGAAGGTATCGGCGGCGTAGTTCTTTTATCCGAGTGGTGGAGAAGAAGGTGTGGTTGACGGAAGAAAGTGCTTTTTAGTGGTATTTTGCGGGAAAATGTGATAAAATTTAAAAGAAAGAAGGAAATACATACAAGATGGAAGTTGATGTTTTGATTGACAAAATCACAGACTGCCTGATAGACACAAGAACCGGAGAGGAAGTGGAAACGGAATATAGGGTGCGGGAAACACCAATAAGACCGAAAGACTATAAAGAGTGGAAATTTAACTGGGGTATCACAGAGAAAAACGGGTATCATATATATGAGCTGTTCCTAAAGGGTGATGATACAGTTCAGGGCAGGATTTCTTTGAAAATAGACGGTGGAGTAGCAGATGTAGAGATTGTAGAAACTGCACCACATAATTACGGTCATAAAGGTATTTATGCAGGTGTGGGCGCGCATTTGTTTGCCATTGCCTGTCAGGTAAGTCTTGATGCAGGTTGTGATGGCGTAGTGGCATTTACATCAAAGAGCGATTTGGTGGGATACTATATGGAAAAATTAAATGCAGTGGAAATTGCACCGAGAAGAATGGTTATTTTTGAAAATGCTGCGCAAATACTGTTAGACAAATATATGAGAAAGTAGGTGGTGATTATGTTGGCAATACAACGGAAACCGGTTGATGTCACACATGACATTTCATATTATGCGAAAGACAGCAGACTGACAGGAGAACCGGATGGCAAGCGGTATAGATGGAGAGAGATGATAGAAAAGTTTAAGATATTGGGCAGGCCTCTTACGGACGAAGAAGCAGAGGAATTTAGGATTAAATAGCAGAGGATAATATATGGGAGAGCAGAGATTCGAAAGAGTCCCTGCTTTTTCTTGCTTTTTTTTCAAGCTGTAAATGCATGAAACAGTATGCCTTTTTCAAAAGAAATATGATATGATATAAAAATATAGATATGATATCAGGAAAGGAAGATGATTATGCATCGTGAACATACAAAGACGGTACGGATCGGGGATAAGGTGATCGGAGGGGGCAATCCGATTCTGATCCAGTCCATGACAAACACAAAAACAGAGGATGTCGAGGCAACGGTTGACCAGATTCTGCGCCTGGAGAGGGCGGGATGTGAGATCATCCGCTGTACGGTGCCTACCATAGAGGCGGCGGAGGCGATCGGGAAAATTAAAGAGCAGATACATATTCCGCTGGTTGCGGATATTCATTTTGATTATAAGATGGCCATTGCCGCCATGGAGAACGGGGCGGACAAGATCCGCATCAATCCGGGCAATATCGGCGGCAGGGATAAGGTTGAGGCGGTAGTGTCGGTGGCGAAAGAGCGCAATATTCCCATCCGCGTGGGTGTCAACAGCGGTTCCCTGGAGAAGGAGCTGGTGGAGAAATATCACGGCGTGACGGCGGAGGGAATCGTGGAGAGCGCATTGGATAAGGTCAGGATGATCGAGGAGTCAGGATACGACAATATGGTAATCAGTATCAAATCTTCCGATGTGCTGATGTGCGTGCGTGCGCATGAACTTCTGGCAGAAAAGACAAACTATCCGCTTCATGTGGGGATAACCGAGTCCGGTACGGTGTTAAGCGGCAATATTAAGTCGGCAGTCGGTCTCGGACTGATTTTACATCAGGGAATAGGCGATACGATCCGGGTATCCCTGACGGGCGATCCCGTGGAAGAAATCAAGTCGGCGAAGCTGATTCTGCGTACACTGGGGCTGCGCAAAGGCGGCGTCGAAGTGGTATCATGCCCTACTTGCGGCAGAACCCGTATTGACCTGATCGGACTGGCGAATCAGGTGGAACAAATGGTAGCCGATATCCCGCTGGACATCAAGGTTGCCGTGATGGGATGCGCCGTCAACGGACCGGGTGAGGCGAAGGAAGCGGATATCGGGATCGCAGGAGGTCTTGGAGAAGGGCTGTTGTTCAGACATGGTGAGATCGTGCGAAAGGTGCCGGAGGATCAACTGCTGGCGGCTCTGAAGGAGGAATTAGAGGGCTGGCAGAAGAACGTAGGCTCCGCGGTAACTATTTAGCACAGGTCGAAGCATTTACTGCTGAGACCGTAAGAATATGATTCAGCGAGCAAAATCCCATCGTCGAAGACGATTTAGGATGGATTTTGCATCGTAACTGTGAAGGTACTGAACAGTTACGTTCCGCGGAAAGCTAGGGATTCCGGATGGAAAAGACCGGAACAGGAAGGTATGTTGTCAGATGGGGAAGAAATTCTTTGATGTGTTTCCTACATTAAAATTGGATACAGGGTTAAAAGATCTCTACGAACAGGTGACGGTGGATAAGGTTTCCTCGACGAAGAGAAAGGACTTTCTGCGCATTTATATCTCTTCAGACCGATTGATACAGAAAGAGGATGTACTCCGGGTAGAGGGGGAGATCAAGAAGCAGTTTTTCCCGAATGCCGCTATGGTGATTAAAATCTACGAGAAATTCAGGCTGTCTTCCCAGTATGATCCGAGGAAGCTGATGGAAGTTTACCGGGACAGCATCCTGTTGGAGCTGCGGGAATACTCTCCGGTGGAGTACAATCTGTTTAAGAAGGCGGATATGGATTTTACACAGGACGGCAGGCTGCTTTTGACTGTGGAAGACACGGTGCTCGGTAAGGGAAAGTCGGAAGAACTGATTCATATTCTGGAGAAGATATACAATGAGCGCTGCGGGATTGCGATAGAAGTGCAGACGGCCTACAAGAAGCAGGCCACGGGAAAATACAAGGAAGAGGACGAACATCGTCTGGCCATGCAGGTGGCCGAGATTTCGGCGAGAGCGGGATATGGCGGAACGGACCGGACAGAAGAGGACAGTGCAGAACAGAAAGAAAACATAACAGTTGATATTAATAATAAGACAGAGCAGATACAGAGTGTTCCACAGGGGATTGCCGCCGGCAGCGGCACAACGGGTAAAACGGACAGCGGCAATGGCTTTGCCGGCAGGAAACCGATGGGCAAGTCATTCGGCAAGAAAGAAGATTTCAAACGTGCAGTCAAGCGTTCCGACAATCCGGATGTGCTGTACGGCAGAGATTTTGACGAAGAGGCAATGCCCATCAGTGATATTATCGGTGAGATGGGTGAGGTAGTCATTCGCGGTAAGATCATCGGCATGGATAAGCGGGAGATTAAGAATGAGAGGACGATTCTGATCTACGATGTCACGGATTTTACCGACACGATGACTATCAAGATGTTTGCCCACAATGAACAGGTGGGTGAAATAACAGATGGTATGAAACCCGGCGCCTTTGTAAAACTCAAGGGAATGACCATGATGGACAAGTTCGATCATGAGCTGACCGTCGGTTCCTTGACAGGAGTCAAAAAGATACCGGATTTCACGGTGTCCCGCGTGGATACCAGTGCGCGTAAGCGGGTGGAACTGCACTGCCATACGAAGATGAGCGATATGGACGGTGTGTCAGAGGCAAAGGATATCGTGAAACGCGCTTATAAATGGGGGCATCCCGCTATTGCGATCACGGATCACGGCGTGGTGCAGTCTTTTCCGGATGCAAACCATGTATGGGAAGATTTGTGGAAGGCGGAGAAGAATAAGCGCAAGGAGGCGGGGGATCCGGACCCCGACAAGCAGGACTTCTTCAAGGTGATCTATGGCGTGGAGGCCTATCTGGTGGATGACCTGCATGAGATCGCGACCAATGACAAGGGACAGAATTTCGGACAGGACTTTGTGGTGTTCGATATAGAGACAACCGGTTTTTCCCCGGTGAATAACCGTATTATAGAGATCGGGGCGGTGAAGGTGTGCGGCGGTAAGATTGTGGATCGCTTTTCCACATTCGTAAATCCGGAAGTACCGATTCCTTTCGAGATCGAGAAACTGACGAGCATCAGGGACGATATGGTTGTGGGGGCGGAGAAGATCGAGAGCGTTCTGCCGCAATTTATGCAGTTTTGCGAAGGATGCATGCTGGTGGCGCATAATGCCGGGTTTGACATGAGCTTTATCATGGAGAACTGTGACAGGCAGGGGATAAAACATGATTTTACATATTTAGATACGGTAGGCATGGCGCGTGTTATGCTGCCCGCACAGTCGAAGCATACGCTGGATGCGGTGGCGAAGACGCTGGGAGTATCGCTCTTAAACCATCACAGGGCGGTGGATGATGCGGAGGCAACGGCGGAGATCTTCGTGAAGTTGATCGCCATGATGGAGAAGGATGGTATCACAACACTTGCACAGATCAACGAGAAAGGTAAGGCGAGTCCGGATATCATCAAAAGACTGCCCACCTATCACGGCATCATTCTGGCGAAGAATAATGTGGGGCGGATGAATCTGTACCGGCTGGTCTCTATGTCGCATCTGACTTATTTTGCCAGAAGACCGCGTATCCCTAAGAGTCTTCTGAATGAATATCGGGAAGGCCTGATCTTGGGAAGCGCCTGTGAGGCGGGGGAGTTGTACCGTGCGATTCTGGAAGGCAAACCGGATACGGAGATCGCCAGANTGGTGGATTTCTATGACTATCTGGAGATACAGCCTCTGGGCAACAATCAGTTTATGATCGCNTCNGACAGGGTACAGAATGTGAATTCCATGGAGGATATCATNGANATTAANCGCAAGATCGTGCGGCTNGGNGAGCAGTTTCGCAAGCCGGTGGTGGCTACCTGCGATGTGCATTTCCTAAACCCGGAGGATGAGATNTACCGCCGNATTATTATGGCGGGACAGGGGTTNCCCGATGCGGANAATCAGGCGCCGCTGTATCTTCGGACGACNGAGGAGATGCTGGAGGAATTCNCCTATCTGGGNAGCGATAAGGCGGAGGAGGTNGTCATCACCAACACNAATCTGATCGCCGATATGATAGANTGCATGTCGCCCGTGCGGCCGGACAAGTGNCCGCCGGTCATTGANGACAGNGACAGACAGCTTACGGAGATCTGCTATAACAGGGCGCATGANNTGTACGGNGAGANGCTTCCTAAGATCGTGGAGGANCGTCTGGAAAAGGAGCTTCATTCCATTATTTCCAACGGATTTGCAGTGATGTATATCATTGCGCAGAAGCTGGTGTGGAAATCGGTGGAGGATGGNTATCTGGTNGGATCGCGAGGNTCCGTGGGNAGCTCTTTCGTGGCGAACATGGCGGGAATNACGGAAGTTAATTCATTAAGTCCCCATTATTTGTGCCCTAATTGTCATTATTATGATTTCGATTCCGAGGAAGTGCGGGCATACGGGGGCGGCGCGGGGTGCGATATGCCGGATAAGAACTGCCCGGAATGCGGAACGCCGCTCAGGAAAGAGGGATTTGACATTCCGTTTGAGACATTCTTGGGATTTAAGGGAGATAAGGAACCTGATATTGACCTGAATTTTTCGGGTGAGTATCAGAGTAAGGCGCATAAATATACGGAGGTGATCTTCGGCAGCGGACAGACCTACCGTGCGGGAACAATCGGTACACTGGCAGACAAGACGGCCTTCGGCTATGTGAAGAATTACTACGAAGAGCGGGGCAGACATAAGAGAGTATGCGAGATCAACCGCATCGTCACGGGCTGTACGGGCATACGCAGGAGCACCGGGCAGCATCCGGGCGGAATCGTGGTGCTGCCGATGGGGGAGGATATCAATTCCTTTACCCCCGTACAGCACCCGGCGAATGATATGACGACGGATATTATCACCACGCATTTTGATTATCACTCGATCGACCATAATCTGTTGAAGCTTGATATACTGGGGCATGATGATCCGACGATTATCCGTATGCTGCAGGATCTGACAGGGATCGATCCGGTTACCATTCCTTTAGANGATAAAGGCGTGATGTCGCTGTTTCAGTCTACGGAAGCGTTAGGAATCACNCCGGATCAGATCGGNGGCTGNAAACTGGGCTGTCTGGGNGTGCCGGANTTCGGTACGGAATTTGTTATCCAGATGGTNATNGANGCGAAGCCGANGTGTTTNACGGATCTGGTGCGTATNTCNGGNTTGTCCCANGGNACNGANGTGTGGNTNGGNAATGCGCAGACNNTGATNGANGANGGNAAGGNGACNNTNTCCACNGCNATCTGCTGNCGTGACGANATCATGATCNANCTGATGCAGAAAGGGAGTGGANCCNTCNCTNTCTTTTACNATNATGGAGAGNGTGCGTAAGGGNAAAGGGTCTNAANGACGANTGGATNGAAGCNATGANGGCGCAGGNNGTNCCGGANTGGTANATCGGTTCCTGCAAGAANATCAAGTACATGTTCCCGAAGGCGCANGCGGCGGCNTAT
This sequence comes from Lachnospiraceae bacterium, assembly GCA_014804485.1. GTDB lineage: Bacteria > Bacillota > Clostridia > Lachnospirales > Lachnospiraceae > UBA3282. The sequence goes on along the minus strand of JAAUZT010000023.1, from coordinate 42,387 downwards.
GTNATGATGGCNTGGCGCATCGCNTACTGNAAGATCAATTATCCGCTGGCTTANTATGCNGCTTATTTCAGTATCCGNGCCTCNGCTTTTTCCTANGANCTCATGTGTCAGGGNCANCAGCATCTGGAAAATGTGATGGCGGACTATAAGCGCAGAAGCGATGANCTTTCCAAGAAGGAGCAGGACACTTATAAAGATATGAAGATCGTGCAGGAGATGTACGCCAGAGGGTTTGATTTTGTACCCATAGATATCTTTACGGCGCAGTCCAGACTGTTCCAGATCGTGGATGGAAAGCTTATGCCGTCGCTTAACAGTATAGACGGTCTGGGAGAGAAGGCGGCGGATGCCATCGTGGAGGCNGCCAAGGACGGACCTTTCTTAAGCAAGGACGATTTCAGACAGCGTACGAAAGCTTCTAAGACGATCGTGGACCTGATGAGNGATCTGGGGCTTCTCGGGAAGCTGCCCGAGTCCAATCAGATCAGTTTGTTTGATTTTGTGAGTTGATGATGAGGTGTTAAACCGTCCGAAAGAGGCGCGTACGATCGATTNNCTGAGTAAAGTACTGTAATCCGTACGGAAGAAAAATTCGGTTGGAAGTATTGGCTTGGCCAAAGCTGAGAAAAATTTCACAAGAAAATAGAAAAAGTACTTGCAATCTTTTCGGAAATATAATAGAATAAGCAAGTGTCAAGCAGATGGCTCGTTGGTCAAGCGGTTAAGACGCCGCCCTCTCACGGCGGAAACAGGGGTTCGATTCCCCTACGAGCTGTTGACTGTGAATAACAGCCCAACCCGAAATATAAAGTGTAAAGCCTTTGATCATTCAATAGACTTTACACTTTGTTTTATTTATTGGTTATTCCTTTATTTTGTCAATATCTGTCAGATTTACGCCTGCGACATTTAAAATTGCTTTTAAAGATAAATAATCATCTTTTAAACTTTCATAAGTTTTGGTAGCATTTTCTTCTTTTGCTATTAACATATGTTTTTGAATTTTCTGAAATTGTTCAATCGCATCCTTTGCTACTTCAATACCATTCGGCATATACTCACCTGCTTTCTATATCGGGGGCTTGTATTGATTGCTTCAATTTTATTATATAGGATTGTGTAGAAAGTGTAAAGTCTATTCAATGATCATGCTGCTTTGGGAATGAACTTACCTAATTTAAATTTTCCTTGCAAATACCGCGAAAGAGTGCTACAATACCATATGTAATAAGAATAAATGCTAAGATAAAGAGTGGACTTGCGAGTCCACTCTTTTATATGAATCAGGAAGTGGAGGCACACATGTCAAAGAGAGAGACATANGAATCCAGGACAGAGCAGCTGCTTATGCCCATCGTATCGAAGCACGGCGTGGAGATCTATGATGTGGAATATGTCAAAGAGGGAAGCGACTGGTATCTGCGCGCTTATATCGACAAACCGGAGGGTGTGAACATTGTGGACTGCGAGAATGTCAGCCGTGAATTGTCGGATGTGCTGGATGCAGAGGACTTCATNCCGGANGCCTATATTCTGGAGGTCAGCAGTCCGGGACTCGGCAGGACGCTCAAGAAAGACAGACATCTGGAGAAGAGTCTGGGTGAGGCGGTTGAGATCAAAACCTATAAGCCCATTGACGGGCGTAAAGAGTTTGAGGGCGTTCTCAAGGCTTATGACGCNGATACAGTTACGATAGAAGAGCCGAAAGCCGGCGGAGACGGGAACAGTGCGGATGAGCCCGGTACAGAGCGTATCCTGAACAGGAAAGAGATTGCGCTGATCAGACTGGCACTTGATTTTTAGGCAGAATATTTCGGAGATCCNCCGGAAAGACAGCGGAAGCGTATAGAAAATAATATGATACAGAATCAGGAAATAAACATAGGAGGATAACGGAAAATGAATAAGGAATTGATGGAGGCATTGGACATTCTGGAGAAAGAGAAAGAGATCAGCAAGGAAACTCTTTTTGAGGCGATCGAGAATTCTCTGATCACGGCGTGCAAGAACCACTTCGGCAAGGCGGACAATGTCAAGGTGGAGATCGACAGGGAGACCTGTGATTTCCTCTGCTATGCGGAGAAGGAAGTCGTGGAAGAGGTGGAAGACGATGTGCTGCAGATTTCTCTGGAGGATGCGCAGGAGATCTCCAAGAAGGCGAAACTGGGCGATATGCTCCACGTGGAGATCAAATCCAAGGAGTTTGGCCGTATTGCGACACAGAACGCAAAGAATGTGATTCTGCAGAAGATCCGTGAGGAAGAGCGGAGCGTTATTTTCAATCAGTATTACGAGAAGGAAAAGGATGTAGTGACAGGTATCGTGCAGCGCTATATCGGCAGGAATATATCCATCAATCTGGGTAAAGCGGATGCCGTTTTAAATGAGAGCGAGCAGGTCAGAGGAGAAAATTTCAGACCTACCGAGCGAATTAAGGTATATATTCTGGAAGTGAAGAATACACCTAAAGGACCGAGGATTCTCGTAAGCCGTACCCATCCGGAACTTGTCAAGAGACTGTTCGAGTCTGAGGTGACGGAAATAAAGGACGGCACGGTGGAGATCATGAGCATTGCCAGAGAGGCGGGCAGCAGGACGAAGCTGGCGGTACGCTCCAATAATCCGAACGTGGATGCGGTGGGCGCATGTGTCGGTATTAACGGTGCCAGGGTCAATTCCATCGTGGATGAGTTATGCGGTGAGAAGATCGATATCGTCAACTGGGATGAGAACCCCGGTAATCTGATCCAGAATGCGTTGTCTCCGGCTAAGATCGTTGCGGTTTTTGCCGATCCTGACGAAAAGACGGCGAAGGTCGTAGTACCGGATTATCAACTGTCACTTGCCATCGGTAAAGAGGGACAGAACGCCAGATTGGCGGCCAGACTGACCGGTTACAAGATCGACATCAAGAGCGAAACACAGGCGAAAGACGCGCCCGGATTCCGCTACGAGGATTATGTCTATGATGACGACGAGTATGATGAGGAAGGTTATGAGGAAGAAGAGTACACGCAGGAGGGCTACGAGGAAGAATATGAAGAAGAGGATTATGATTCCGTAGATTCCGAAGAAGTGGAATATGATGAGGAAAACTACGAGGAAGATCCTGAACAGGCCGATCCGGAAGCGTAGACAGAGAGGACGAAGCGATGGCGAAGAAGATTCCCATGCGGCAATGTGTGGGCTGCGGCGAAATGAAAAGTAAAAAAGAGATGATGCGCGTCCTGCGCAGCGAAGAGGGAACGATCGTCCTGGATATGACCGGCAGAAAAAACGGAAGGGGTGCTTATCTGTGCATGAACAGGGAATGTCTGATCAGGGCGCGGAAGAATAAAGGGCTGGAACGGTCTTTTAAGATGAGCATTCCGAAAGAAATATATGAGAATCTGGAAAAGGAGTTTGAGGAGGGCGAGCATGCAGAGCAGACCGAATAAAGATCGGGTGTTATCTATGCTGGGCTTGGCCACCCGCTCCAGAAATGTTGTCAGTGGCGGATTTGCGACAGAGGAAGCAGTTAAGAGTGGGAAAGCATATCTTGTTATCATAGCTGAGGATGCTTCGGATAACACCAGAAAAAAATATAGTAATATGTGTGAGTTCTATGAAGTGCCTTATGAGTATTACAGCGTAAAAGAAATACTCGGGCACGCCATCGGCAAGGAAGAGCGATCCTGTCTTGCTGTGACTGATAAGGGATTTGCAGATTCGATACAGAAACATTTATTAGATTCGAGATAGTTGGAGGTAGTGAGCATGGCAAAAATGAAAGTACATGAGCTGGCAAAAGAGTTAGGCAGGCAGAGTAAGGAACTGGTCACTTTTTTGCAGGATAAAGGATATGAAGTGAAGGCACCGCAAAGTTCCATCGAGGATGATGCGATCGAACAGGTGAGAAAGCAGTTTGGCACCGTAAAACCACAGGATGACGGACAGAAAGCAGAAGCAAAAGCTCCGGCAGAAGCAGAAACGAAAGCAGAGACAAAAGCGGAAGCTACTGAGGCGGCAAAGCCGGAAGTGAAGGAGAAGCCGAAGGCTTCCGGGACGGAAAATGCCAAAGATCCCAGGGCAGCTTCCAAACCTGTGAAGGCGGAAGACAGAGCGGATCAGACAAGGCCGGACGGGAAGCCTAAGACGGAGCCGCCCAAGAAGAAAAAGATCATCTTCGTAAGCAACCCTCACAATTCCAAGATGCCGGGGCAGCGTCCGGCGCAAGGCGGTAATGGTAATGGCGCAGGCGGCGGTAATCGTAATAATGACAGAAGACCGTCAGGGAACGGCGGCCGTCCGGTACAGGCGCAGAATGCACCCCATAAGATCATCAGACCGACCCAGAAGCCGATCCCGGTGACTGCAGAGCCCTATGAGGTGAGACAGCGCCAGCAGCAGGAGCGCAGAATGGAGCAGCGCCAGCAGGAGAAACGGGAACGCGAGAATATGGCGAACGCGCAGGCGGCAAAGGCTAAACAGGGACAGGAGAGAACAGGAAGTGTAGGAAATGCAGGAGAAAATCGCAGACCTGAAGGCCAGAATAGGCCGAATTATAACAACAATCAGGGCGATCGCCGCAGTAACGGCGCTGGTGCAGGCGCTAACCGCGGTCCGGGTAATTTTGACCGCTCTCAGAGAGGAAACGGCGGGCCGGACAATCGATTTAGGAAGAATAACAATCAGAAGGACTTTATGCCCGAGACGCCTATCAAGGACGTGGAGAAGCACAGGGATGATGAGAAGCGCAGGGCAAATCAGGAGAGAGATAAACGCTCGAAGAAAGATCTGATCTATGAAGAGGACGATGCAGCAGTAAAGAACCGTAATAAAGCCGGCCGGTTCATTAAGCCGGAGAAGAAGGTGGAAGAGACTGCGGAAGAGCAGATCAAGGTAATTACGGTTCCGGAATCGCTGACCATCAAGGAACTGGCTGATAAGATGAAGATACAGCCTTCTGCGATCATCAAGAAGCTTTTCTTACAGGGGCAGATCGTGACCCTGAACTCTGAGATCAGCTTCGAGGATGCGGAGAATATCGCAATTGAGTATGAGATCATCTGTGAGAAGGAAGTGAAGGTCGATGTAATCGAGGAGCTGTTAAAAGAGGATGAGGAAGACGAGGCTTCCATGGTAAGCAGACCGCCGGTTATCTGTGTTATGGGACACGTTGACCACGGTAAGACGTCGCTGCTTGATGCCATTCGTAAGACTAATGTAACGGATAAGGAAGCCGGCGGCATCACGCAGGCAATCGGTGCCTATACGGTCAAGGCGAACGGGCAGAGCATTACATTTTTGGATACGCCGGGACATGAAGCGTTTACGGCGATGCGTATGCGCGGTGCCAACTCTACGGATATTGCGGTACTGGTAGTTGCTGCGGACGACGGCGTTATGCCCCAGACCATCGAGGCGATTAACCATGCCAAAGCGGCGGGAATCGAGATTATCGTAGCGGTAAACAAGATCGATAAGCCCAGCGCGAATATTGACCGTGTCAAACAGGAGATGACGGAATATGAGCTGATTCCGGTAGACTGGGGCGGATCGACGGAGTTTGTGCCGGTATCCGCAAAATCGGGTGAAGGTATCGATAATCTGTTAGAGACGATTCTTTTGACAGCCGAAATTCTGGAATTAAAGGCAAACCCGAACAGAAATGCCAGAGGTCTGGTGATCGAGGCGGAGCTTGACAAGGGACGAGGTCCCGTTGCCACTGTGCTGGTACAGAAGGGTACACTGCATGTGGGCGACTTTATTTCCGCAGGCGCAAGCCACGGCAAAGTAAGAGCCATGATTGATGATAAGGGCAGAAGGGTGAAGGAGGCAACGCCGTCTACACCGGTAGAAATCTTAGGTTTGTCTGATGTTCCCAGTGCGGGAGAGGTATTTATTGTACATGAAAATGATAAGAGCGCGAAATCTTATGCAGAAACCTATAAGGCGCAGCATAAGGAGGAGATGCTTGCAGATACTAAGACCAGGATGTCATTGGATGATCTGTTTAACCAGATTCAGGAAGGTAATTTGAAAGAACTGAATCTGATCGTTAAGGCGGATGTTCAAGGTAGTGTGGAAGCTGTCAAACAGAGTCTGATGAAGCTGACCAATGAGGAAGTCGTAGTAAAGTGCATCCATGGCGGTGTAGGTGCCATCAATGAGTCGGATGTTTCGCTGGCTTCCGCTTCCTCCGCGATCATCATCGGTTTCAATGTCAGACCGGATGCCACCGCGAAAGCTGTGGCGGAGCGTGAAGGCGTGGATGTGAGACTGTACAAGGTCATCTATCAGGCGATCGAGGATATCGAGGCGGCGATGAAGGGCATGTTAGATCCGATCTTCGAGGAGAAAGTGATCGGTCATGCGGAAGTGCGTCAGATCTTCAAAGCGTCTGCGATTGGTAACATCGCAGGTTCTTATGTACTGGACGGCGAGTTCCAGAGAGGCTGTAAGATCCGTATCACCAGAGAGGGTGAGCAGATCTATGAGGGCGAGCTGGCATCCTTAAAGCGGTTTAAGGACGATGTGAAGGAAGTCAAGGCGGGATTCGAGTGCGGTCTTGTGTTTGACGGCTTCGATAAAATGCAGGAGCTTGATATCGTGGAAGCGTATATCATGGTGGAAGTACCCAGATAGCATGTGTTATGATATGCTTCATCCGGGTAGAAAGGATGTTGCGGTACGGCCGGCGGCCGTGCGGTGACGAGAGGATTATGCAACATGCGTAAGAACAGCGTTAAAAATACCCGTATCAACGGAGAAGTACAGCGTGTGCTGGCGGAGATCATTCGGGGTGAGATCAAGGATCCGAGAATCGCCCCAATGACCTCGGTGGTGTCGGTGGAAGTGGCTCCCGACTTAAAGACCTGCAAGGCGTGGATCAGTGTGCTGGGGGATGAAAAGGCACAGGCGGATACGCTGGCAGGGCTTCGGAGTGCGGAAGGCTATATCCGTAACCGGCTTGCGAAGACAATCAACCTGCGCAATACGCCGCAGATAAATTTTATCATGGATCAGTCTATTGCATATGGTGTGAATATGTCGAAACTGATAGATGAATTGGTGGTAAAAGGTGAATCTGCAGAAAAAGACGAGATGGTAGAAAATGATGAAGATAATTGATGAATTAAAGGATGCAAAGACGGTAGCGATCAGCGGACATATAAGACCGGACGGAGACTGTATCGGCTCTGTGATGGGGTTATATCTTTACTTGAAAAAAGAGATGCCGGATGCCCGGATCGATGCATATCTGGAAAAACCGGCAGAAATTTTCGGCTGTATCGATCATATTGAAGATATTAAATCTGAATTTAACACTGATCGGATTTATGATGTGTTCGTGGCGCTGGATACTACCGATGATCGGTTGGGAGAGGCGGAGGCGATCTACCGCAGAGCGCATAAGAAGATCAATGTGGATCACCATGTCAGCAATAAAGGGTGCGGTGATGTGAACATTGTGGAGCCGGATCGGAGTTCTACAGCGGAACTGCTCTATGAGCTGTTGGACCCGGAGAAGGTCGATGTACAGATTGCTAAGGCACTCTATATCGGTATTATCCACGATACAGGCGTACTACGGTATTCCAACACAGCACCGCGTACTTTGCAGATTACGGCGGAATTGGTTAAATTTGGATTTGATTTCTCTGAGATTATTGAAGAGACATTCTACGAAAGGACTTATCTTCAAACCCAGATCATGGGCAGAGCGATATTGGAGAGTGTCCGGTTTATGAATGACAGGTGTATTGTCAGCATGGTTACACGCCGTATGATGGAGTTCTACAGAGTGACACCGAAAGACTTAGACGGTATTGTGAATCATCTGCAATCTGTGAAAGGCGTGGATTGTTCTATCTTTATGTATGAGACGGGCACGTTGGAATATAAAGTAAGTATGCGGTCCAATGGCAGGGTAGATGTGGCCGCCGTGGCGGTGAAATTCGGCGGAGGCGGGCATGTACGTGCTGCGGGCTGTACGATGAACGGTACATATCATGATAATATCAATAATCTTTCCGTAGAGATTGCGGAGCAGCTTAAAGCCGCGGACTAAAATACGTGAGATGCGACTGTGCATGGGAAGAAGAGCGGTATCGCGACAGAGAGGAAATTATGTATAACGGGATCATAAACGTATATAAGGAGGCGGGATTCACATCGCATGATGTGGTGGCCAGACTCCGCGGCATCTGCAAAATGAAGAAAATCGGGCATACAGGAACACTCGATCCGGAGGCGGTCGGCGTGCTTCCTGTATGTTTTGGTTCGGGCACAAAACTCTGTGATTTGCTCACAGACTGGGATAAAGAGTATATCGCCGTGCTGCGCATGGGTGTGGTTACTGACACACAGGACATGACAGGGCAGGTGGTGTCTGTGTGTGATCCGGAGTGCATGGCAGATATAACAGAGGAGCAGGTGAGGGACGCGATTCTCGGCTTTCAGGGAACTTATGACCAGATTCCGCCTATGTATTCCGCGCTTAAAGTGAACGGGAAGAAGTTGTACGAACTGGCGAGAGCAGGTAAAGAGGTGGAACGCAGGCCACGGTCGGTGCAGATCAAAGAGATCGAGATACTCAGCCTGGAACTGCCGGTTGCCAAATTGCGGATCGTTTGTTCCAAGGGAACCTATATCAGGACTCTTTGCCATGATATCGGCGCCAAATTGGGGTGTGGAGGCGCCATGGAGTCGCTTGCCAGAAGCAGAGTCGGTATTTTCGGAATAGAAGATGCTCTGACGCTTGCGGAACTGGAAAGACTGCGGGATGAAAATAAAATACCTGACGTTATTATTTCTCCGGATGCAATCTTTGAAGCGTATCCATCTGTTATCGTGAATGAACAGGGCGGCAGGATGGTGCAAAACGGCAATCAACTGGGAAAAGCACAGATCGCGCGGATCGTGCGGCCGGGGCAGCCGATACAGATGTGTGGGAGTGACCCGCTGGAACAGCCGGTACAATCGGGACAAGCTGTTGTCTTCGCTGAGCTGGCGGAGGGCGAGCAGGTCAGGGTCTATGACGACGGCGGGAAATTCTATGGTATATATGTCTGCCGGAGTACGGCGGGGGTGTTGAAGCCGGTGAAGATGTTTTTGGGGTGAGTTGCGCTTTGTAATTTATCTAAAGCGGCCGCGAAGATGAAAGCTAATATCTACGGAGCCGCGCTTTCGCTCCGCAAAAAGCGTAGCAGACGCTAAGCTCGTGAGTTGCTTTGCAACTCATTACCTCGCTAAGCGCTGACGCTTTTTGAGGGGCTCCTTAAGATATTAGCTTCCATCTTCGCTGGGTATTGATTATGAGGAAAAGTTACAAAAAAGGGAAAGTGGGTGCATAGGGATATGCAGATTATAGAACAGACTACGGAATTTGTACTGCAGGATAGGAGTGCTGTTGCTATCGGTAAGTTTGACGGTATTCATCTGGGACATCGGAAGCTGATTTTTCAGCTTTTGGAGCAGAAGCGGAAGGGGCTGATTGCCACGGTGTTTACTTTTGACACTTCTGCGGCGGCTTTTTTCAATGGCGAGGAGAAGGAATTGACCACGAAAGCCGAGAAGAGACGGATGTTTGAAGAGATGGGCATCGACGTGCTCATCGAATTTCCGTTAAACAGGGAGACTGCAGCCACCGATCCGGAGGAGTTTGTGCGTAGATATCTGGCGGAACAGATGCGGGCAGCTTATGTCTGTGCCGGACCGGACGTATCTTTCGGAAAGAACGGGGCGGGAGATTATGCCCTGCTGGAGCGGTATGCACCGCGGTACGGTTATCGTACGGAGTTGATAGACAAGGTCAGACTGTCGGGCGGGGAAGAGATCAGTTCTACCGCAATTCGGGAGGCGGTCCGCAAAGGAGACATGAAGCTTGTAAGAGATATGCTGGGAAAAGCCTACAGTGTAAGCGGGCATGTGGAACACGGAAGTCAGTTTGGTCGAAGTATGGGGATGCCCACTGCGAATCTGATTCCGGAGGCGGATAAGCTGCTTCCGCCGAACGGTGTCTATTATTCGAGGGTTATAATCGGAGAAGAAGGCGGGGAGTACCGTGGGATTTCCAATGTGGGCTGCAAGCCTACGGTGAGCGCCGAAGGCAGGATCGGAATCGAGACTTATCTCTATGATTTCGAGGGAGATCTTTACGGCAAAGATATCACGGTCATGCTGCTCGCTTTCCGAAGGCCGGAGCGGAAGTTTGAGGATGCGGAGGCACTTCGCAGACAGATGGAGACGGATATTGCGGCGGGAAGAGAATTTGTAATGGGGACTTGTCAGCATCCTTGATTTCCGATAAAATAGAATGGTGTAGATTTATGTGGGAATCAGTACATATGAAGGGAATCTGAAATCAGATGGACATATCTATTGTATTATCCATGGCAGGCGGTCTGGGACTGTTCCTGTATGGTATGCGCATTATGAGCGACAGCATCGAGAAGGTTGCGGGCGCGAGATTGAGAGGGATATTGGAGCGGTTGACGACGAATCGCTTTACGAGTATTCTTGTAGGTATTTTCTTTACTGCGGTGATACAGTCCTCATCAGCATGTACGGTCATGGTGGTCAGTTTTGTAAACTCGGGGCTGATGACGCTGACACAGGCGGCGGGCGTTATTTTCGGCGCCAATATCGGTACGACGGTGACGGCGCTGTTAGTGTCTTTTAAATTGGAAAAAGTGGCACCTGTCATACTGCTGACGGGTGTGCTGATTATCATGTTCTGTAAGAAGCAGAGGATTTCCCGATGGGGAGAAGTTATTATCGGATTCGGCGTCCTGTTCATGGGACTCGGTACAATGTCCGGTGCGATGGCGGGGATGAAAGACTCTCCGGCGGTTTTACATATGTTTGCTTCTTTACAGTCACCGATTCTTGCGGTGATTCTCGGCGCTGTACTCACGGCGGTGATTCAAAGTTCTTCGGTTACGGTCAGTATCATGGTGCTGCTTGCCAATCAGGGAATGATGAGCATGGATATCGGCATGTACGTGATTCTGGGATGTAACATCGGTGCGTGTACATCGGCCGTACTTGCATCCTTAAGCGGTAAGAAAGATGCGAAACGGGCGGCGGCTATTCATCTGATCTTTAACGTGATCGGTACGATTATTGTCTATATTATCTTCCTTTTTAGTGTGGGGACGATCGTAGATGTTCTCACGGTCATGGCGGGAAACAATTTGGGACGTGTCGTTGCATATGCGCATATCCTGATTAAAGTATTTCAGGTTATCATTATGATGCCGTTTATCAAGGGTATTGTGAAACTGACTTATCTGGTGGTACCGGGTGACGATAAGAAGGTGGGATATCGGGACAGCTATCAGCTTAAGTTTATCGGGGGAAAAGTAGTGTTAAACCCTGCGACAGCGGTTGTGGAGGCAATCAAAGAGCTGGACCGTATGGCTTCTCTTGCCGATGAGAACTTAAACCGTGCCATGAATGTCCTGCTGACGTTAGAGCCGGAGGAGATCGAAGAAGTACGGGAAGTGGAGAAAAACATAGATTTCTTAAGCCATGCAATAACCAATTATCTGGTTAAGATCAACCAGACAACGCTGCCGATCGAGGACTTGAAGAGTATCGGCGCACTTTTCCATGTGGTGAATGACATAGAACGTATCGGTGATCATGCGGAGAATATTGCGGAGGCGGCGGAACGCAGGATCAAGACCGGCGTGGGATTCTCTAAAGAAGCGCAGAGGGAACTGGGCGAGATGATGAACATGGTCAATACCATTTTGCGGTTCTCTATCGAGATGTTCGTCAAGAGCACGGAGGACCATATGGAGGATATCCTGCATTTGGAAGAGGCCATCGACGAGAAAGAGAGAGAATTGCAGCAGAAACATATTGAGCGGTTGTCCAATAACGAGTGTACGCCTGAGGCCGGTGCGCTCTTCTCGGATATTGTGTCGGGACTTGAGCGAGTTGCGGATCATGCAGTGAATATTGCTTTTTCCAATAGTTATGGGGAAGGAAATATGTAAAGGTGTTTGACAGATGCAGGAGCAACTGCTATAATGGCTTCGTAAATATTACGAAATTGTTACAAATCATAAAAAATGTTAAGTACGGCAGTGATATGAGCTGCCGTATTATGAGGATTGAATAGATATGAAGAGACGAGAGATTCTGTGGCTGCTTACGGGATGTATGCTCCTGTTTACACCAATTAAGGCGCAAGCGGTTTCTTTACCTGATGCGCTTGCGATCGGAACAATCAATATATCAGATGAGACACCGATAGATGAAAAGTCCGGTGAAGATAAAGACAGTGATAAGTCAGGCAGCCGGAAAGCCGATGGCAGCGAGAATGACAGCATCAGCAATAACGCCGCGCAAGACGATGGCAGCGAAGAAGCCTCGCAGGAAGAGAAAGAGGATAAGAATGCTGCGTCCAAATCGGAGGATGTTTCCCTACAGGATATTCTTGGCGGAGGAAGCATAGGTTCCGGTGCGATCATAGAAGCCACAAAGACAGAACAAGAATATGCCGAGGCATATGAGAAGGCTAAGAATGCGAACTGGGGCTATACCAATCTGGGTATCGCTCACGTGGACAATAATCTGAATATCCGCGCCGTTGCGGCGGAGGATGGTAAGCTGGTCGGTAAGCTGCCTAAGGATGCGGCATGTGAGGTGCTGGATGATGACGGCACATGGGCGCATATCAAGTCGGGCAAGGTGGAAGGGTATGTCAGCCTTGAATACCTGCTTACGGGGATTCCGGCGAAACGGCGGGCGGAAGAGCTGGCGACGACCGTAGCGCGTGTCAACACGGATGGACTTAAGGTCAGGGCAGAGGCGAACACCGACTCGGAAGTGATCACGCTGGTGGCAGGCGGAGAGGAACTGGAAGTGGCCGCAGTAGAGGGAGACTGGGTCAAGGTATATCTGGATGACCAGGAAGTGTTCGTGTCGGCAGAGTACGTGGAAGTCACCTCTGAACTGGGTACGGCAATTACGATGACGGAACTCCTCTATGGGCAGGGTGTATCTGATATCCGTGTAGACATATGTCAGTATGCAAAAGAGTTCCTCGGTAATCCGTATGTATGGGGCGGAACAAGTCTGACGAAAGGTGCAGATTGTTCAGGATATGTCCTGAGCGTCTTTAAGAAATACGGTGTCAGCCTGCCGCACTCTTCTGTGGCGCAGGCGAATTGCGGCACCACGATCAAGGTATCGGAAGCAAAGCCGGGCGATCTGATTTTCTATGGTAACGGTAAGTCGATCAACCATGTGGCGATCTGTATCGGTAATGGACAGGTCATCCATGCCAGCAGTCCGAAGACGGGTATTAAGATATCCAATATATCCTACAGATCGCCGATCAAGGCGGTGAGGATCTTATACGATTGATAAAACACTTTACATGTGCAGTATAGTATGTTACAATGATTCAGTATGAATTCAGCCGACACTCGGTGGCGGGAGGCTCCGACCCAATCTTAGTGCCCGGCGGTTGCAGAGGATCAACGACAAGAGATATGATCCCTGACAGGAAAGGAGAAAATTATGATTTCTAAGGAAAAGAAAACAGCAATTATCAACGAGTATGCCAGAACACCCGGCGACACAGGATCACCGGAGGTACAGGTAGCGGTTCTCACAGCTAGAATTCAGGAGCTGACAGAGCATCTGAAAGAAAATCCGAAGGATCATCATTCCAGAAGAGGACTTCTGAAGATGGTAGGTCAGAGACGCGGATTACTCGCATACCTGAAGGATAAGGATATTGAGAGATATCGTGTATTGATCGAGAGACTTGGCTTGAGAAAATAAGATGAGACAATAGACGGATACAGGGCTGGATTATGTCCAGCTTTATCCGTCCTTTTCTTATTTTATAGGAAATTGGTTACTTAGGTGGAAGAGGCATCCGAGACCACAAATATCAATATAAACATAACGGACGATATGATTTGTGGGGATATTTGTAGTTTCGGCATCTTCTACCTAAAACATAAATTGTACCCTTACGCGGATCGGCGTGAGGCAAAATGAAAAGGAGAGAAGATTATGTACAAGAGTTACACAATGGAACTGGCCGGACGCACCCTTCGTGTGGACATCGGCAGAGTCGGCAAACAGGCGAACGGCTGCGCATTTATGCAGTATGGAGAGACTACGGTGTTATCTACCGCTACGGCATCGGAGAAACCGAGAGAGGGGATCGACTTCTTCCCCTGCAGTGTGGAGTATGAGGAGAAGCTGTATTCCGTAGGTAAGATTCCGGGAGGATTTAATAAGAGAGAGGGTAAAGCGTCCGAGAATGCGGTTCTTACGAGCCGTGTCATCGACAGACCGATGAGACCTTTGTTCCCGAAGGATTACCGTAATGATGTGACACTTAACAATATGGTTATGAGCGTAGATCCCGAATGCCGTCCGGAGCTGGTGGCAATGATTGGTACGGCGATTGCTACTTGCATTTCCGATATACCCTTCGACGGTCCCTGTGCCATGACGCAGATGGGAATGGTTGACGGCGAACTGATCGTGAATCCGTCACAGGAGAAATGGGACAAGGGTGATCTGAAGATGACGGTTGCTTCCACGGCACAGAAAGTTATTATGATCGAGGCGGGCGCCAATGAAGTGCCGGAAGATAAGGTGCTGGAGGCAATCTATAAGGCTCATGAGATCAATCAGACGATCATCGAGTTCATCAATAAGATCGTGGCAGAGGTAGGTAAACCGAAGCATACTTATGAGAGCTGTGCGATTCCTGCGCAGATGTTTGAGGATATGAAGAAAATCGTGACACCTGAGGAGATGGAGACAGCAGTTTTCACGGATGAGAAACAGGTGCGCGAGGAGAATATCAGAAATATTACGGCAAAACTGGAAGAGGCTTTTGCAGAAAACGAGGATTATCTTGCAGTCCTTGGTGAAGCGGTATATCAGTACCAGAAGAAGACAGTCCGCAAGATGATCTTAAAAGATCACAAGCGTCCGGACGGCCGTGCGCTTGACCAGATCAGACCACTGGCGGCAGAGGTGGATATTATTCCCAGAGTACATGGTTCCGCTATGTTTACCCGCGGACAGACACAGATCTGCAACGTATGTACACTGGCGCCTTTATCCGAAGTGCAGAGAGTGGACGGTCTGGATGAGAACATTACATGTAAGAGATATATGCACCATTATAACTTCCCGTCTTACTCTGTAGGTGAGACGAAGGTAAGCCGCGGACCAGGACGTAGAGAGATTGGACACGGAGCGCTTGCTGAGAGAGCGCTGCTTCCGGTACTTCCTTCCGAGGAAGAGTTCCCTTATGCGATTCGTACCGTATCCGAGACATTTGAGTCTAACGGTTCCACATCCATGGCATCCACATGTGCTTCCTGTATGTCACTGATGGCAGCGGGCGTGCCGATTAAGAAAATGGTGGCAGGTATTTCCTGCGGTCTTGTGACCGGTGATACGGATGATGATTTTGTGCTGTTGACAGATATTCAGGGACTGGAAGATTTCTTCGGAGATATGGACTTTAAGGTAACGGGAACCCATGACGGTATCACGGCGATCCAGATGGATATTAAGATTCATGGACTGACAAGACCGATCGTGGAAGGTGCTATTGCAAGATGCCGCGAAGCAAGAGAGTTTATCATGGCAAACTGCATGGTTCCGGCAATCGCAGCACCTCGTAAAGAAGTGGGACCTTACGCACCGAAGATCATTTCCATTCAGATCGACCCTGAGAAGATCGGCGACGTAGTAGGTCAGCGTGGTAAGACAATCAATGAGATTATTGCACGTACGGGCGTGAAGATCGATATTACGGATGAAGGTCAGGTTTCCGTATGCGGTACGGACAAAGAGATGATGGATAAAGCGGTGGATATGATCAAGACCATCATTATGGACTTCGAGGAAGGACAGATCTTCAAGGGAACCGTAGTAAGCATTAAGGAATTCGGTGCGTTTATTGAGTTTGCGCCGGGCAAAGAAGGCATGGTTCACATCTCCAAGATCGCGAAGGAGAGAATCAATCATGTAGAAGATGTACTGACATTAGGAGATAAGGTTACGGTTGTATGCCTCGGTAAAGATAAGATGGGGCGGATCAGCTTCTCTATGAAGGATGTTGCGCAGGTATAAAAAGGGTGCAGGTATAAAAAGGGTGCAGGGTATTGGATAGCAGTTGCGCAATCTATACATTCCTTGACAGAAGATCAAAAGGTAGAATATAATATTGCTGATATTATATTCTACCGTAAGCAAGTGATTTTTACTGAGCAGAAAGTAATAACGGGATAAGAGGGAAAATGAAAAAACCAACACTTTTGATTGTCGATGATGTAGATATCAACAGAGAAATTTTGTGCGAGATGTTTCATGAGTACAACACGATTCAGGCAGCCAACGGAAAAGAGGCAGTGGAGATCATCGCTGAGCATCCGGAGACAATATCCGTTGTGCTTCTGGATATCGTTATGCCGGTTATGGACGGCGTAGCGGTGCTCGAGGAGATGAAGAAGAATAAGTGGATCGAAAGCATACCGGTTCTTCTGATTACCGGTGAGGCGACCACAAAGATCGAGCGCAAGGCATATCGTCTGGGTGCTACTGATATTATCAAGAAGCCCTTCGATGCCTTTATCGTTAAGCAGCGTACGAAGAATGTGATTGAGCTGTATTATAATAAGCGGCATCTGGAAGAGATGGTAGATTTACAGACTAAAGTTCTGCGTAAGCAGGCGGAAGAGCTGCAGAGCATCAATGATCGTATCATAGATGTCATGAGTAACGTAGTAGAGTTCCGTAATCTGGAGTCCGGTGATCATGTAAAGCGTGTGAAGACATTTACCAATATATTGGCGAAGTATGTTGCGCAGGAATATCCGGAGTACCATCTGGACAGCTACGCCATCAATATGATCACATCTGCTGCGGCGCTGCATGATGTAGGTAAAATTGTGATACCGGATGCGATTCTTCTTAAGCCGGGCAGACTGACGCCGGAGGAATTTAATGTCATGAAGTCCCACACGACAAGGGGATGTGAGGTCATTGATATGCTGGCGGATATCCAGCAGGGTGAGTACGGTAAAGTCAGCTATGAGATATGCAGGCACCATCATGAGAGATATGACGGCAGAGGCTATCCGGACGGATTGAAAGGGGAAGAGATTCCGATTTCCGCCCAGATTGTGTCTGTAGCCGATGTATATGACGCACTGGTTAATGAGAGATGTTATAAAGCCGCTTTTACTACTGAGGAGGCATACCGTATGATCACTAATGGTGAGTGCGGAACTTTCTCGCCGAAGCTTATGCATTGCCTGTCTTTGGCAAGACAGGAGTTTGAAGATGTAGTAAACGGCACTTACAGCGAGAAAGCACAAGCATACAAATTACCACAGGGCGGCTGAGTCGCTTGCTTTCTCCTCACAATATTTGCAACGATAAACTTCCTTCTCTTCGTCCGCAAGGATGAAGATGTGAGGAAGTTCTTGTTCTATGGAAGTGATACAACGGGGATTTTTGCATTTGATGATGTTTTTAATCTCCTTAGGCAGTACCAGCTCTTTCTTATCGACGATTTCCCCATCCTTAATAACGTTGACGGTGATGTTATGGTCGATAAAGGCAAGCACGTCTAAGTCTAAAGTGTCGATGTCACATTCTACTTTCAAGATATCTTTTTTACCCATCTTATTGCTGCGGGCATTCTTAATGATCGCCACGGTGCAATCCAGTTTATCTAACTGCAGATGATGATAGATGGAGAGGCTTTTACCTGCCTCTATATGGTCGAGCACGAAGCCTTCTTCGATTTTTCCTACGTTTAACATGATTATACTCCTTATATTATAACAATTGTAATTTTATAAAATACTACTACGTACAGAAACCAATATATAAAAAAGTCGTAACTGTGAAGAACAGGATTTTGAACAGTTATAAAAAGCCTATACTGGCACAAGCTCTAATAGTGTCAGGATCAGCGCCATTCTGACATAGACACCGTACTGCGCCTGTTTGAAGTATACGGCGCGGGGATCGTCGTCCACTTCCACGGAGATCTCATTGACGCGGGGAAGCGGATGCAGTATCAGCATATCTTCTTTTGCCAGTGTCAGTTTCTCTTTATTCAGAATGTAGAAATCTTTCAGACGAACATAATCTTCCTCATTGAAGAAGCGCTCACGCTGCACTCTGGTCATATAGAGGAGATCCAGATCGGCCATGCAGTCCTCTAAGCGGATCACTTCCTCGTATTCGATTCCGCGCTCTGACAGCATATCCGTGATGTAGTCGGGTACCCGCAGTTCCGGCGGGGAGATAAAGAGAAACCGTATATTCGGATAGCGGATAAGAGCATTGATCAGAGAGTGTACGGTTCTGCCGAATTTCAGATCACCGCACAGTCCGATGGTAAAGTTTCCGAGGCCGCCCTTCAGGGCACGGATGGTCTGAAGGTCGGTGAGTGTCTGGGTCGGGTGCTGGTGTCCGCCGTCGCCGGCATTGATGACAGGGATGCCGGAACGGCCGGCAGCCACCATGGGAGCACCCTCTTTGGGATGGCGCATGGCGCAGATGTCTGCGTAACAGGAAATGATACGGATTGTGTCCGACACGCTCTCGCCTTTGGAAGCGGAGGAAGAACCGGCGTCGGAGAATCCAAGCACCTGGCCACCCAGATTCAGCATAGCGGCCTCGAAGCTCAGTCTTGTCCGGGTGCTTGGCTCATAGAAGCATGTAGCCAGTTTTTTGCCGTCACAGGTGTGTGCGTATTTTGCGGGATCGGCGGCGATATCATCGGCCAGATCGAACAGCCTGTCCAGTTCTTCCACAGTAAAATCAAGCGGATTCATTAAATGTCTCATGTGTATATACGTTCCTTTCTCTTTGTTTCGCGCGTAAAGCAGCGTATTTCTTTGTTATAGTAGGAAATTACCCGGCTTATTTCGGGCTTGCNCTCCTATGACTCAAAAAAATAGAAGAGAAGCAATCTCTTCTATTTCAATAGCTTACTATGTCAGATAAGATAATAAATCTTCTACAGGTTTTCTTCTGGGAGCAACGGGTGCCTCATCGGGATAACCGACAGGGATCAATGCAACTAACTCCCGGTCTTCGGGAAGCTGCAGCATGGATGCAACGGCATCCTGATCAAACAGTCCGAGAATAACGGAGCCAAGACCCTGCTCATAAGCAGCCAGACAGAAAGTCTGGGAAGCAATACCGGCATCATACATCTGCCAGCCGTCACCGCGGGGGGTGCTGTAGGAACCGTCACGCTCGAATCCACTGCGGTTCTTAATAACAGTCACAGCAATCAGCACGGGTGCGTTGGAAATGATCGTGCCGTTCGGCGGATAAAGTGAGGTGCCCTCTGCTGCAATTTTCTCTTTCAGTTCTCCTTCAATTGCAATGTAGCGGGTAATCTGTGTATGTTTCCAGCTGGGAGCATAGGAAGCCGTCTCGACGATCTGTGCAAGCAGATCATGGGAAACCGGATCTGCCTTAAATTTGCGGATGCTTCTGCGCCCTAAGATACATTCCTTTGCAGTCATGCAATAACCCTCCTTATAATGTGTGCCGTATATTCAATATATCTATATTTTGTATATCATACCATAAAGGGAGAGGGGTTTCAACAGTTTTTATATTGTGGAATGGATGGGGGTATGTTATAGTGAAAGATAGGTTTAGAAGGATATTAATATATCAATATTGTAGGGAAATGAACCGTGAACGGTCACAAAAATAAAGGAGCGGTGAANTATGGAAGAGTTGAAGAAAGATACCATACAAGAAGAAAAGAAGCAGGAAGGTTCTACACAGGCGGACGAAAGGACAAAGGGGCCGGAGCATGAGGAGGACAAGAAGGAATATGTGGAGCGTAAACGCTGGCTGTTTCTGGGACTGCCGTTTACGTTTACGAAGTATACGGTGACTGACGAGGTTATTACGATCAACGACGGACTTCTCAATACAAAAGAAAACGATTGTTATTTATATAAAGTGCAGGATGTGGAGCTGCAGGTCAGCTTGGCAGAGCGTATCTTTAAGCTGGGGACGGTGGCCTGTTATACAGGAGACAACACGCANCCGCAGTTATATCTGTCACANATNAAACANGCGAAAGAGATCAAGAATTATATTCTGAAAGCNTCNGAGGAGGCGCGCAGAAGGCGCCGGACTCTGAACACGCTCAATATCGATGCAGCGGATATAGATGACATTGATGCGTAAGCGCCTGTGACGACGGGCAGCATAGACAGGCTTNTTNTNGGAATGTCAGTCGCNGGGNTCTTCGTTTTCCATCAGAAGACGCTCGAACAGAAGGCCGGCAGTAAACCAGCAGGGAGCGTAGTCGAGACGGATTACCTTGGCGAGATTCCAACGGGANCGCTCGTAATTCCACGGGCACAGATCGCGTTTCATGAGCCATAGACCGGTCAGAAATTCTCCGGTAAAGATCATGCCGGTATAAACCAGACCGCGGAATATGAAGTTGTGTCCGCGCATANGGCGGGCAAACGGGGCAAGCAGGGCGGCGAGTCCGTATATGGGGAACATCCAGACGGAGGTCGTACAGGGCAGGCGGAGATCCCTTTTGCGAAAAGCGTGGAAGGCTGTGAAGATCATCTCCAGAAACCACCCCAGAAGCCCACAGTGTATATAGTTGTGAATAAATTTTTTCATATCATTAAGGATATCCCGATTTCGGGAAATTATACATCCATATGAGAGGGGCGTGCGCATGAACTATAGAGAGGCGATGGCATATATAGAAGATCTGCAGCAATATGGCAGCGTTATGGGTCTTGAAACCATGCGGGAGCTATGTGCGCGCCTGGAGAATCCGCAGGATCAGCTGAAATTCGTTCATATCGCCGGCACTAACGGGAAAGGTTCGGTGCTTGCCTATGTCTCTACGGTTNTGTCTGCGGCGGGATATCGGACGGGCAGATATATATCGCCTACGGTGCAAGAGTACAGGGAGCGGTTTCAGATTGACGGTCGTGTGATTACCCAGTCCGGATTGTGCAAATATCTGGAACAGGTGAAGGAAGCGGCGGAGGCAATGGCGGCGGAGGAACTGCCGCACCCTACGGCATTTGAGGTGGAGACTGCAGTGGCATTCCTCTATTTTCTCGATAAACAGTGCGATATCGTAGTGCTGGAGGCCGGGNTGGGAGGTGCGCTGGATGCGACGAACGTGATTACGACGACATTAGCAGCCGTCTTTACTTCTGTCAGCATGGATCATATGGGAGTGCTGGGGGACAGTATAGANCAGATCGCGGCGGCTAAGGCGGGGATTATTAAAGACAAGTGTTATGTAATATCCGCCAAACAGACNCCGGAAGCGATGAAAGTGATCAGACAGGCTGCGCTTGTGCGCAAAGCCAAATTATATACGGCGGATGTATCCAGAGCAAANAATGTCAGATACGGCATGACCGGTCAGCATTTCAGCTATGATAAATACAAGAATATCGCGATCACAATGGNCGGNCAGTTCCAGATCGAGAATGCTGTGGTGGCGCTGGAGACGCTTGCCGCGCTCGGCAGGGCGGGGTATCCGGTCGCAGAGGATAAGCTGCGGCTGGGCATGGAGCAGACGCGCTGGCGGGGCAGATTTGATGTGATTGGTAAGAAACCGCTTTTTATTGCGGACGGAGCACACAATGAGGATGCCTCGAAGCGGCTTTCGGAAAGCATCAGATTTTATTTTACAAACAGACGGATCATCTATATAATGGGTATGTTGAAGGACAAAGAGTATGATAAGGTGATCCGCAATACTTATGAGCTGGCGGAGCATATTATCACGGTGACACCGCCGCTTACGGATCGTGCGCTGCATGGTTATGAGCTGGCGCAGGCAGTGCGGGAATACCACGACAGCGTGACGGTAGCGGACAGTGTGCAGGAGGCGGTGGAGATNGCTTATCTGCTGGCAGGACAGGATAAGGACTGCGTGGTTATCGCATTCGGTTCGCTCTCTTATCTGGGAGAGCTGATCGATGTGGTAGAACATAGAGATACGATCAGGAGAGACTCTCATGGTAGATCAGAAGAAAATTGAAGAAGCAGTGCGGCTTTTGCTAGAGGGAATNGGTGAAGATGTGACCAGAGAAGGTCTGANGGATACCCCGGGCAGGATCGCGCGGATGTATGAGGAAATCTATAAAGGCATGGATGAAGATCCGGCGAAACATTTATCGAAAACATTTACGGTANAAAGCAACGNANTTGTCGTAGAAAAGNATNTCACNTTTTATTCTACCTGTGAGCACCACNTGATGCCGTTCTACGGCAAGGTGCATATCGCTTATCTGCCGGACGGCAGGGTAGTGGGGCTCAGTAAACTGGCTCGCACAGTGGAAGTATATGCAAGAAGGCTGCAGATACAGGAGCAGATGACGGCTCAGATCGCCGATGCAATCATGGAGTACTTAAAACCNCAGGGCGTGATGGTGATGGTGGAAGCGGAACATATGTGCATGACCATGCGCGGCGTGGCTAAGCCGGGAAGTCAGACCTCGACAATGGCAGTGAGAGGATGTTTTGAAAATGATCNGCAGCTTCGGCAGATTTTTTTCGAAATGATACGACAATAGTTGACAAATAAAATTAAATGATGATTTAGCAAGAGGGAAATGTATTGAAAATAGGAAACAGGGATTTTGCCACAACCGGACATACATATGTTATGGGAATCTTAAACATAACACCTGATTCATTTTCGGACGGCGGTGCGTATCATACGGTCGATGAAGCATTATATCGCGTGGAACAGATGATTTCAGAGGGGATGGACGTTCTGGACATCGGGGGCGAATCCACCAGACCAGGTTATACACAGGTATCCGATGAGGAGGAGATCGGGCGTGTTATTCCGGTGGTTGAGAAGGTTAAATCAAGATTTGACATAGTGATTTCCCTGGATACCTATAAGTCAAAAGTGGCGTCAGCGGGAATTGCGGCAGGCGCGGATATGATCAATGATATCTGGGGGCTGAAATATGATTCCGGGATGGCCGGAGTAGTCGCGCAGGCCAAGGCAGTCTGCTGTCTTATGCATAATCGGAAAGAGGCTGTCTATGAGAACTATATGAGCGAAGTGCTTCGTGACCTGGGAGAGACGATTGATATCGCCCATGCGGCAGGAATATCTGATGACAGGATTATTCTGGATCCCGGCGTGGGATTTGGGAAATCCTATGAACAGAATCTGGAAGTTATAGACCGCTTGGAGAGCTTACATTCGCTTGGTTATCCGATCCTGCTGGGAGCCAGTAGGAAGTCTGTGGTCGGATTGACGCTTGAACTGCCTGTGAAACAGCGGTTGGAAGGGACGATCGTAACTACCGTATATGCCGTGCAGAAAGGTGCGATGTTCGTCCGCGTGCATGATGTGAAGGAAAATGTGCGTGCGATTAGGATGACGGAAGCAATACGGGATGGATACAGGATATAAAGGGGTAAATATGGATCAGATCATAATAGAAAATTTACGGGTATATGCGCACCATGGGGTGTATTGCGAAGAGAATGAAAAAGGGCAGAATTTTTATATTACTGCCGTTATGGAAACTGATACAAGAAATGCGGGTACATTGGACGACTTAGACCTCTCCACGAATTACGGAGAGGTTTGTATGTTTATTAACGATTTTGTCACGGAACATACATACAAGCTGATCGAGACGGTGGCAGAGAAGACGGCGGAGGCAGTGTTACTCAAGTTTCCGTTAATCAGGCGGGTTACGTTGGAAATCCGTAAACCGGAGGCACCCATTCCGTTGCCTTTTGAGTCGGTATCGGTGAAGATTGTGAGAGGATGGCACAGAGTTTATCTGTCCTGCGGCTCTAATATGGGAGATCGGAAGGCACATCTTGACGGTGCGGTGGAAGCACTACAGNAAGATAACATGTGTCATNTAATAAAATGTTCCGACTGGATCGTTACGGAGCCTTACGGAGGTGTGGTGCAGGAAGATTTCTTAAACGGTGCCATCGCANTGGATACATTGTATACGCCTGCCATGCTGTTAAACAAACTACATGAGATCGAGTATGCCCATGACAGGGAGCGGAAGATTCACTGGGGACCAAGAACACTGGATCTGGATATATTGCTGTATGAGGATTGCGTCATGTATACGGAGGAACTGACCATTCCGCATGCGGATATGCATAACCGTTATTTTGTGTTAAAGCCGCTTGCGCAGATCGCGCCCTATGAGAGACATCCTGTACTGGGGAGCAGTATCGGNCAGATGTATGAGGAGCTTATAAATGANGCCGGNAAAGCANGTGTTAAGGAGAAAGAAGGAAAGATGTGTGATATGGAGATAGAAAACAGAGAAACAGACGATAATAAAGNGACACNTGTTATGGAAAACGTTCATATAGAACGCCTTACATTGGTGCAGGCGCGTGAGATCTACGGGACTTATGCGCAGTCGGATTTCCCACCGGAGGAGATCAAGCCTTTTCGCGTGATCGAAGAAACATGGGGGCGCGGCAGCTACCATGCTTATGGATTCTATGAAGGGACAACGCTCTGTGCCTATGCTTTTCTAGTGGCGGATGTAGAGAAGCGGTTGTTATTATTAGATTATTTTGCAGTTGTCGGGGAGCGGCGGGGGCAGGGATACGGTTCCCGTGCATTGGCGCTTCTGCGGGAAGGCTGTGCGGAGTGGAATGCGCTGCTGATTGAGGTAGAGGATGACGAGCTGCCGGACATAAATGAAGAGACACGGGGCATGAGNAAACGCCGTATCTCTTTCTATACTGCGGCCGGCTGCCTGATGAGCACCACAAGGAGCCGGNTGTGGGGGGTGGATTACCGTATTATGGTTATGCCGCTTACGGATCNNNANGCACNNAGNNGCATGGCNGANAAANTGCANGCAATCTACANNAACNTNTANCNTGAGGATNTACTGCGNCAGNANTTNGCGATTACGGCAGAATAGTTATTTCGTTTCCTGCAATGCCGCCTGCATGCCGGCGTCGAAGGTGTTTACATTGANGGGNCCGTAGGTACTCGTCTTGTAGACCGGCGTTGATTCGCCGAAGGCGTTAAAGTACACATATTCCGAGGTAATGTTGATATTCTGATAGATGCCCTCCCGCACGATCTCCTGTGAACTGCCATCGATGGACATTCTCTTGAGTGCCGGCTCTGTCTTGGAATTGGTCTGATAATAGATGTAGTTGCCGTAGACGTTGAACAGATCGATTCGTTCATTGGTCAGCACTTCCACCACATCTTCATACACCGAATAGCGGCACAGCCGGTACTTATTCCCGATATCCATGAAATACACATAACCGTTCTGATAGATGGGATTCCAGAGGTTCCCCTTCCATACGACACTGGCAGTGTCGTTGGCGGTGTTAAGCGCGTAGAGATAGTGATCCTGATCCGTACCGCTGTAGTAGATGGTGCCGTCCACGTAGGAAACCGGGTTGATAATGGCATCCGGATTGATCGTTAATTTGTCTTTTTTGTCGATTTTAATCTTCTCTAAGGAGATGGAGCTCTTAGGGTCTAATTTGGAATAATAGAGATAATTGCCGCACAACTGCATGGTGGCGACATGGCAGCGGTCCATACCGGTAGCATTTTTACCGTTTAACTGGCAGCGGTAAATGCCGTAAGCACCGCGTACGGAACCGAGGTCGGATCCTCCGGACTGATTTTCCACGGCATAATAGAGATATTTGCCGCCTGCGCATATGTGGGAAGAAGAGCCGCCGCGCAGCTTCTTGACGTCCGTTTCATCCGGATTCATGGAGTAGAGCGAATAATTATCATAAGCATTGGCGAAATAGATCCGTCCTTCGTGTTCGCAGAAATAACCGTTATTGTTCAGATTGCCTGCCGTATTTCCGACGGTTGCTTCATCATTTAAGGCAACGTGACTGGTAATCACTACGCATGCGACAAGAATAATGAAAATAACTACTGTTATAGATATGATGAGAATATTTTTTTGTTTGGTTGTCATGGTATCCTCCGTTTTATGCAACACATAATGTTCTAACAGATTTATTATAGTCGGAAACCGTCTTGCTATCAAGGGGGATTTGGAGTAAGATGAAATCAATAAAAAGGAAAGGATAAACGGAATGGATTTATTGGAATTACGGGGACAACTGGATCAGATCGATGAGAAGATCGTACAGCTTTATGAGGAGCGCATGGAGATCTGTTCGCAGGTGGCGGATTATAAGATAGAGACGGGGAAGAAGGTATTAGATAAGGCAAGGGAGGAAGAGAAGCTTAATAAAGTACGTTCTTTAGCGCACAGCGAGTTCAATGCCCAAGGTGTACAGGAGCTGTTCGAGCAGATCATGGCCATGAGCCGCAAGCTGCAGTATAATAAACTGTCAGAGCAGGGCGCTTACGGTAAACTGCCTTTTATCGGTGTAGACAAGCTCGATACGGAACAGGCGAGGGTGGTTTTCCAGGGAGCGGAAGGGGCTTATTCCCAGATCGCGATGATGAGATATTTCGGGGAGAGTGTTAACTGTTTTCATGTGGACAGTTTTCGGGATGCCATGTGCGCGATCGAAGAAGGCAGTGCGGATTATGCAGTGCTTCCGATAGAGAATTCCACGGCCGGGATCGTCAATGAGATCTATGATCTGCTGGCGGAGTATGAAAATTATATCGTGGGGGAGCAGATCATTAAGATAGAGCATTGTCTGTTGGGACTGCCGGGGACGGAGCTTGCACAGATCCGGACGGTCTTTTCACATCCGCAGTCTCTGATGCAGAGCGCACGTTATCTGAATGTGCATGACGGCTGGAAACAGATCAGCATGCAGAATAATGCTTTTGCGGCGCGCAAGGTCAGTGAGGATCAGGATCACAGTCAGGCGGCGATTGCCAGCGAGCAGGCAGCGAAGATATACGGGCTGGACATTCTGGAACGGGGTGTGAATCAGTCGGATACCAATTCCACGCGGTTTATCATCGTTACGAACCAGAAAATATTCCTAAAAGATGCGAAGAAGGTAAGCCTGTGTCTGGAGGTGCCCCATGAGAGCGGCTCTCTGTACCACATACTGTCGCATTTTATCTATAATAATCTGAATATGACTAAGATAGAGAGCCGTCCCATCGAGGGAAGGAACTGGGAATATCGGTTTTTCATCGATTTTGAGGGCAATCTGGCGGACGGTGCGGTGAAAAACGCCCTGCGCGGTCTGCGGGAAGAAGCGCAGAACATGAGGATTTTAGGAAACTATTAAGGCGGATTGAGAGGATATGACATGAGAGAAGAAGAATTGATCATCTATAAAGAACCGGAAGACGGAACAATACTGAGGGATATGGTCTGGCTGATGGATCATTACCGCTCCGGAGACGGCAGGAGCCGCCCGTTGTTCTACGACTGCATGCACGGCCTTCTTGAAATGGCGGCGCTTCACGGTTTTTCGGGAAATCTGTGGCATTGTTATCTGACGGATCTGTTGGTTAATAATGAGAACAGCTACAGTGTAGCGTGTGAAATGCGCGGAGAAGTGGAGGGCAGCATCAACCAGTTAGTGCTGCACGATATCGCGATCTATAAAGAGCTTTTTGATTTTGATTTCACGGCGATGATGGATGTACTGAAGGCTCCGGAGTTCGGCATCGTCATTGATTATGAGAGTCCGATCCGGTCCAGCAGGGTATACAGCACGAAAATCAGAGACCGCATCAGCCGGCTTGCCGAGCAGTTTGCCGCAAGCGAGAGCGCGCTGGAGATGAAGGCTGTGTTGACACAGTTCTATATGGAATACGGCGTAGGCAAATTTGGTTTACATAAAGCTTTCCGCGTTGTGCATACGGACAGTGGCGCACAAATCGAACCGATCCGTAATATTTCTCATGTGCAGCTGGATGATCTGATCGGGTATGAGATTCCGAAGAAGAAGCTCACTGATAATACGGATGCCTTTGTGGCAGGAAGAAAAGCGAATAACTGTCTCCTCTTCGGGGATGCAGGGACGGGCAAGTCTACCAGTATCAAGGCGATTGCCAATGAATATTATGACAAAGGGCTGCGTATTATTGAGATTTATAAGCATCAGTTTAAGGATTTGAACGATGTAGTTGCGCAGGTAAAAAATCGAAACTATAAATTTATCATTTATATGGATGACTTAAGTTTCGAAGAGTTTGAGACGGAATACAAGTATTTGAAGGCCGTGATCGAGGGCGGACTCGAGAAAAAGCCTAACAATGTCCTGATCTATGCCACATCCAACAGACGGCATCTTATTCGGGAAAATTACGAGGATAAAGAGGGCAGGCGGGAGGATATGCATGCCAGCGATACGGTACAGGAGAAGCTGTCCTTAGTCTACCGCTTCGGCGTGACGATCTTCTTCTGCGGACCGGATAAGAAACAGTTTCAGGAGATCGTTAAAGGGCTGGCGGCCCGGTACGGCATCACTATGGCGGAAGAGACGCTGCTTGCGGAGGCGGATAAGTGGGAGTTGTCCCACGGCGGACTGTCCGGCAGAACCGCGCAGCAGTTTATAGATTATCTACGTGGTCAAATTTGAAAGTGAGTGATAGGGGAAAGCAGCATGAAGACATTCGCGGCGATTGACGTCGGTTCTTATGAGCTGGCGATGAAAATTTTTGAGATTTCTTCGAAGAACGGGATTAGGGAGATCGACCATATCAGGCATAGGATCGATCTGGGGTCTGATACTTTTGCCACCGGTAAGATCAGTACCGAGCGGGTAGATGAGTTATGCAGGGTTCTGCGCGAATATGGCGGGATCATGCGTAGTTATCAGGTGGATGATTATAAGGCGTACGGTACGAGTGCGATCCGGGAGACAGAGAATACGATGATCGTTCTGGATCAGATCGCGCAGAGGACGGGGATCACCATAGAGGTCTTAAGCAATTCCGAACAGCGGTTTCTGGATTACAAATCCATTGCCTCCGGAGGGGATGCTTTTAATAAGATCATAGAGAAAGGTACCGCGATCGTCGATATCGGCGGCGGCAGTATACAAATATCACTTTTTGACAAGGACACACTGGTGACTACCCAGAATATGAAGCTGGGGGTGCTCAGGCTGCAGGATCAGTTGGGCAGGCTGAATATCAGACCGGAGCAGAATGAGAGTATGCTGGATGAGATTGTCAGTTCTCAGATAGCCGTTTTCAAGAAGCTGTATCTCAAGGACAGGGTGATTGAGAATGTTATCGTGGTAGATGATTATATATCCGCAGTCGTAGGCAGGAACGTGGCCGGGCTGGAACATACCAGCGTGGAGGCCTCCGCCATGGATAAGTTCTTGGAGCGTATCCGTGTCAAATCGGTGCAGGATGTAGCGCACATACTCGGCATGCCGGAGGAAAATGTACCGCTGCTCTTTATATCAGGGGTGCTGCTTAACAGAATCGCAAAAGTGATGGATGCCAAGCTGATCTGGGTGCCGGGCGTGAGTCTGTGCGACGGTATTGCATATGAGTACGGCGAGAAGAATAAACTGATCAGAGAGCGTCATGATTTCGAGCAGGATATCATAGCCTGTGCCCGGAATATCAGTAAGCGGTACATGGGCAGCAGGCGCCGGAGTGAGACATTGGAGCAGATCGCCCTGACCATATATGACAGCATGAAGAAGGTGCACGGCTTAAGTAAGCGGGAGCGGCTTCTTCTGCGGATTGCCACGCTGTTACATGACTGTGGCAAGTACATCAGTCTGGTGAATCTGGGGGAATGTTCCTACAATATTATTATGTCTACGGAGATCATCGGACTGTCCCATGTGGAGCGGGAGATCGTAGCCAATGTGGTCAAATATAACCACATGGACTTCGATTACTATGAAGCGATGGGCAGGGACGGTTCTCTTGACAAGAAGGATTATCTGACGATCGCCAAGCTGACGGCGATTCTAAAGATTGCAAACGGGCTGGACCGGAGTCACAAGCAGAAATTTAAGAATGTTAAAACCGCGCTCAAGGACGAGCAGTTGATCATCACGGTGGACGCTTCTTTGGACATTACATTGGAAAAGGGGCTGTTTACGAAGCGCGCAGAATTTTTCGAGGAAGTATACAGTGTGCGGCCGGTGATCAGGCAGAAGAGTTGAGCGGTTGATATATTCCCGATAGTTAAGCGCGGCGGGAAGAAGAGAGATAGCAGAAAAGAGGGACGAGATGGACTTTTCAAATGTGGAATATTATACGAACAGAGAGCTGAGCTGGCTGCTCTTTGACAAGAGAGTCCTGGGCGAGGCGAAAGATAAGAAAAATCCGCTCTTTGAGCGGTTGAAATTCTTAAGTATCACAGCGTCTAATCTGGATGAGTTTTTCATGGTACGGGTGGCTTCCCTGAAGGATATGGTAAATGCCGGATATAAGAAGAAGGATATCGCAGGTATGACGGCGGCGGAGCAGCTTAAGAAGGTAAATGAAGAAACCCACGCGCTGGTGGAACAGCAGTATGCCATTTATAACAGAGCCCTGCTTCCGCAGCTTTCCGAGAACGGGCTGCATATCGTCAGGCATCACGAAGAGCTGAGCAAAGAAGATGGCGCCTATGTGGACCGGTATTTCGCGGATAACATCTATCCGGTGCTGACGCCGATGGCGGTGGATTCTTCCAGACCTTTTCCGCTGATCCGGAATAAATCCCTGAATCTGGGGGCGCTTATGAAGAAGAAGAACGGCGAGGGTGAACTGGAATTTGCTACCGTGCAGGTGCCGAGTGTCCTGTCCCGTATCGTGACGATTCCTTCCGGAGAGGGGACGAAGATCATTCTTCTGGAGGAAGTGATCGAGCGCAATATCCATAAGCTGTTCCTCAATTATGATATTGTCTGCAGCTATCCGTTCCGAATCATGAGAAATGCGGATCTGACGATCGAGGAGGAGGAAGCGGAAGATCTTCTGCAGGAGATCGAAAAGCAGCTTAAGAAAAGGCAGTGGGGGCAGGTCATTCGTCTGGAAGTGGAGGAAGGCATCGACGACAGGCTGTTAAAGTTGATTCGGGATGAACTTCAGATCGAGCAGGGAGATATCTATGCCATCAGCGGACCGCTGGATCTGACCTTCCTTATGAAAATGTATGGATTGGAAGGTTTTGACCATCTGAAAGAACGGAGCTATCTAAAACCCCAGCCGGTGCCGGAGTTTAATGCGGAGACGGACGTGTTCGCGAAGATCAGGGAGGGCGATATCCTGATGCACCACCCTTATCAGACATTTGAGCCGGTGGTGAATTTTATCAGGCAGGCGGCGAAGGATCCGGATGTGCTGGCGATCAAGCAGACGCTCTACCGTGTCAGCGGTAATTCGCCCATCGTTGCGGCGCTGGAACAGGCGGCGGACAATGGCAAACAGGTGTCCGTGCTGGTGGAATTAAAGGCACGTTTCGACGAGGAAAACAATATTGTCTGGGCGAAGAAGCTGGAGAAAGCGGGCTGTCATGTTATCTATGGTCTGGTAGGTCTAAAGACCCACAGCAAGATCACTCTGGTGGTCAGGAGAGAGGAAAATGGAATACGAAGATACGTTCATCTGGGAACGGGAAATTATAACGACTCTACGGCGAAGCTGTATACGGATATCGGACTGTTTACCTGTTCGGAAGCGATCGGAGAGGATGCCACGGCCGTATTTAACATGCTGTCCGGTTATTCCGAGCCAAGAAACTGGAACAGGCTGTCCTTAGCGCCGCTCTGGCTGAAAGACCGGTTCTTACACTTAATCGACCGGGAGAAATCATATGCCGAACAGGGCAGAATGGCGCGCATTATCGTTAAGATGAATTCACTGTGTGATAAGGATATTATTATGGCCTTGTATGCTGCCGGTGCGGCGGGGGTGAAGATCGATCTGATTATCCGCGGTATCTGCTGTCTGAAAGTCGGAATTCCCGGCGTGAGCGACAATATTACGGTGCGCTCTATTGTAGGCAATTATCTGGAGCATGCGAGAATCTTTTATTTTGAAAATGACGGTAAGCCGGAGTATTACTGCGCCAGTGCGGATTGGATGCCCAGAAATCTGGAAAGACGGGTGGAGATTCTGTTCCCGGTGGAGAAGCCGCAGTTACAGGAGAAGCTTCGTCATATATTGGAATGCCAGCTGCGGGACACCGTGAAGGCATCGATTCTGCAGCCTGACGGCAGTTATGAGAAGGCGGGCAGACGCGGCAGGGAAGAGTTCAATGCACAGCTTACCTTCTGTATGGAAGCCAGAGAGATCGCCAGAGCGGAGAAGAATATGGAGAATAAGCGCGTCTTTATTCCGGAAATGCACCATGGAGATGAGTAGGGATTATGAAAATATATTTAGCGTCGGCATCGCCCAGGCGGAAAGAGCTGCTTAAGCAGGTGGGAATTTCCTTCAAGACAATGCCGAGTACGGTGGAGGAAAAGATTACAAAGACGGAGCCGCAGGAAGTTGTGGAGGAGCTGTCCTATCAGAAGGCGGTGGATGTCTGTAGCAGACTGACAGAAGAGAACAGAGAAGATTTCGTCGTGATCGGAGCGGACACGGTGGTGTCCAGCTGGGGTGAGATCTTAGGAAAGCCTAAGGATAAGGAAGATGCCGTCCGAATGTTAAATAAGCTGCAGGGCGGCAGCCATCAGGTGTACACCGGCGTGACGTTAGCATGGAAATATAAGGATATGTCCGCCATGTATGCCACATTCAGCGAGTGTACGGACGTGACCATGTATACCATGAGCGAGGAAGAGATCAAACGGTATGTGGACAGCGGCGAGCCTATGGATAAGGCGGGCGCCTATGCGATACAGGGGTTGTGTGCCGCATATATACAGGGAATCTGCGGGGATTACAATAATGTAGTGGGGCTGCCCGTGGGGAGAGTATGTCAGGAACTTAAGAAGCGCGGGTTAATCTGAAAGGAGAGAGGGTTATGTTTGACGAGAAAGTATTACAGTGTTTTCTGGATCATCAGTCACAGCTCTATCCGGAGCCGGTGGCGGAAACATTAGAGGGTGCGGAGAGTTTTCTGGAAGAATGCATGGCGGTAGTCGTGGATTCTGTGAAGGAAGTGTGGGAGTTCTTCGAGGAAGAGGGCGTGGATATGGAAGGCGCCGATGAGGAAGAAATCCTGGAAGCCGACGAGGTGTTCGAAGTCGGCGACGGCAGATATCTGATCGTAGAGGGATAAGTTCGATTGATTACAGCAGTTTTCGCATCAGGGCAGCCAGTCCGTCCCTGTCATTGTCTAACTCCGTCACGATATCGGCGGACTGTTTGACTTTGTCGGTGGCGTTGGACATGGCGATGCCGCATCCGGCGGCTTCCAGCATGGAGATATCATTGTCGGCATCTCCGGCTGCATAGGCATCCGAGAGCGGTACGCCGAAATGATCGCATACGAAGCGGACGGCATTGCCCTTGCCTGCGGTATGCTCAAAAAGTTCCAGATACATATCACTGGAATAGATGGTCTGGATCTTACCCTCTGCCCAGTCGGCGATGCTGCGGCGGAAAGATTCCAGCTTATCGAAATCGTCGAGACTGATGGCAAGCATCTTGTAGGGAGCTTCGGTCAGCGCATCCGTCAGATTCGGCGAGACGATAAACGGCAGATGGATCCGTCTGCGGTAAAAAGTGATTTCGCGGTCCTCTGCGGGCGTGACAATGGCATCTTCACGATAGGTCTGGATGTGCAGATCATATCGGGCGGCCTGCTTTTGCAGATAGGGCACATACGGCAGAGGAAGCCTTTTTTCCATGATGGTCGTGCTGCTGTCACAGTCGTATACTTGTGTGCCGTTGCTGCAGATCAGCAGAATGCCGCTCTGTGTGAGACCGGCATTATTTTTTACCTCAAGGATACTGTCTTTCGGACGTCCGGAGGACAGTATCAGCTTATTGCCGGCAGCGAGAAAATCGTCTAAGAAGGCCTTCGTGCCGTCGGAAACCTGACTGTCATTATTTAAGAGTGTCCCGTCTAAGTCGGTAAATAGAAGTTTCATGGTGTGGAGGAATGTCCTTTCTTTCTGTCACAAATTGAGTTTTGTTCAATCCCGGGCTTCGCCTGCACGATTTGCCCACATCCTTTTCTTGATATTATCTAAGAATTCTTCCGGTACAAATAATCTGCCGTATCCGACACCGAGATCAAGCTTCGGTTTGTTAGCGCCGTGGAAGTCGGAACCGCCGCTTAAGAGCAGATCATATTTAGAGGCCAGTTTGAGCATATCCCGCTCATCCTGTCCGGTGTATGTGCTGTAGAGTGCTTCGATTCCCATGAGTCCCGCATCTTTTAAGGAGGAAACCAGTTTGTCAAGTCGTTCATTTCCCATGTGATAGAGCGGCGGATGTGCCAGAACAGGGATCCCCTCAGCCTGTAAAATCAGCGAAACGGCTTGCGCGGGAGTCACCTTTTCCCTCGGGACAAAGTACTTCGTGTGATCGCCCAGATACTGCGCGAAGGCCTCCTGCCTGCTCTTTACATACCCTTTTTCGAATAAATAGGAAGCATAGTGCGCCCTGGTGATTACTGCATCGGGGTTCTTTTCTTGTAATTTGTCATAAGTGATGTCGATGCCGGCTTCCCGAAGCTTATTGCACATCTTAATGTTACGTCCCGTGCGGGAATCTATGAACTGCTGCAGCTTGTCGGTGAAAACAGGCGAATCGTAAGCGATATACAGACCGACGATGTGTACGTCCTGACTCTCATATTTGGTAGAAAACTCGATGCCGGGAACAACCTCGATGGAAGGCTGTCCCGATCGTGACAGCGCCTCGGCGTGATGAACAGCCTCCGCAAGTCCGTCGATCGTGTCATGATCGGTCAGTGCGACAGCGCTTAAGCCCTTGGCGATGGCATAGTCCACGAGCTCTGCAGGGCTGTAGCTTCCGTCGGATTTATTTGAGTGTGTGTGTAAGTCTACCTGTCGCATATATCTACCTCATAGGTTGGGTGGCGTACTTGTCCTGAATGCCGGAGCGGGATTCTTAATCGTCCTCTTCCTCGCTTGCCGTACTCGTGTAGACTGTACGTTTTCTCGCCATCTCGTCGCTCTCCAGATACTCGTCGTAGGTGGTGATCTTGTCGATCAGCGTACCGTCCGGCAGAATCTCCATGATACGGTTCGCCGTGGTCTGTACAACCTGATGGTCATGACAGGAGAAAAGCTCCACGCCCTTGAATTTCTTCATACCTTCGTTCAGTGCGGTAATGGCTTCCATGTCCAGATGGTTGGTGGGTTCGTCGAAAATCAGGCAGTTGGCGCCGCTGATCATCATTTTAGAAAGAAGACAGCGAACCTTCTCACCACCGGAGAGCACTTTGACCTTCTTCACGCCGTCCTCGCCGGCAAACAGCATACGGCCGAGAAATCCGCGGACATAGGTCACATCCTTAACGGGGGAGTAGCCCATGAGCCACTCGGTGATGGTGTAGTCATTGTCAAATTCCGCCGTGTTGTCTTTGGGGAAATATGCCTGTGAAGTGGTAACACCCCATTTATAATTACCTTCATCGGGTTCCATCTCACCCATGAGGATCTTGAATAATGTCGTCTTGGCCAGTTCGTTGCTGCCTACGAAAGCGATCTTGTCATCGTGTCCTACGATGAAAGAAATATTATCCAGCACTTTTTCCCCGTTAATCGTCTTGCTGATTCCCTCTACCGTGAGGACTTCGTTACCGATCTCGCGCTCCGGCCTGAAATCAATGTAGGGATACTTCCGGCTGGAAGGACGGATGTCGTCAAGCTCGATTTTCTCCAGCGCACGCTTTCTGGAA
The DNA here is from genome assembly GCA_014804485.1 of Lachnospiraceae bacterium. GTDB lineage: Bacteria > Bacillota > Clostridia > Lachnospirales > Lachnospiraceae > UBA3282. Next base: position 6,634 of record JAAUZT010000023.1, on the reverse strand, counting down.
GTCGCCTGTTTGGACTTGGAGGCGTTGGCGGAGAAACGGGAGATGAATTCCTGTAATTCCTTGATCTGTTCCTCCTTCTTCTTGTTGGCTTCCTTGCGCTGTTTGATGATCAACTGACTGGATTCATACCAGAAATCATAGTTGCCGGCATAGAGCTGGATCTTGCCGTAGTCGATATCCGCGGTGTGCGTACATACTTTGTTCAGAAAATAGCGGTCGTGGGAAACGACGATCACGGTGTTTTCAAAATTGATTAGAAATTCTTCCAGCCAAGCGATGGCATCCAAGTCAAGGTGGTTGGTGGGCTCGTCTAAGAGCAGGATATCCGGATTGCCGAAAAGCGCCTTGGCAAGCAGCACTTTAACCTTTTCATTACCGTTTAAGTCCGCCATCATACTATAGTGCAGATCTGTGCCGACACCGAGACCGTTAAGGAGCATGGCGGCGCCTGATTCCGCATCCCAGCCGTCCATCTCGGCGAATTCGGCTTCCAGTTCGCTGGCGCGGATACCGTCTTCATCGGAAAAGTCTTCCTTGGCGTAGATGGCATCTTTTTCCTTCATAATCTGATAGAGCCGTTCATTGCCCATGATGACCGTGTCCATGACGGGATAAGCATCATATTTGAAGTGATCCTGTTCCAGAACGGAAAGCCGCTGGCCGGGTGTAATGGACACGTCTCCGTTCGTCGTCTCCAGCGCGCCGGAAAGAATCTTAAGGAAGGTGGATTTGCCCGCACCGTTGGCACCGATGAGCCCGTAGCAGTTTCCTTCCGTGAATTTGATGTTAACGTCCTCGAAGAGGGCTTTTTTGCCTACCCGGAGGGTTACATTATTTGCCTGAATCATATTAAAACCTCATTTTTCTCAATTGATTTTTAGAAAGCTACCTTATCATTATACACAAAAGATGGGGTTTTTCAACTGAAAAGAGAGGGGGAATTGCCAGAAAATACTTGCAGTTTTATTGGAGAAGAATATAATCGAGATAGAATTATATTAATTGTGCGGGCAGGTGTGATTGAGATGAACTTGAAGAAAGTAAGAGCTTTGGCCGGGGCGGTGGCGGCTCCGGGAATTTTGTATATGCTGGCGCTTATGCCGCGGATGGTAAATCGTCCGGATACGCGGCTTTTTAAGAAACGGTATTTTGCACACAGAGGGCTGCATGACAATGCCGGGGCGGCACCGGAGAATTCCATGGAGGCATTTCGCAGGGCGGTACAGGCGGGGTATGGCATGGAGCTGGATGTCCATGTGACGAAGGATGGGATTCCGGTGATCTTCCATGATTTTAAGTTGGAGCGTATCTGTGGGGAAGCCGGGGAAGTTGAGGATTATACATATAAGGAGCTTCAGCAGTTTACGCTGTGTAATTCCAGGGAGCGTATTCCTAAGCTGGAGGATCTGCTTTCCATGGTGCAGGGGCGCGTGCCGCTTATTATCGAAATCAAGTCGGAGAAAGCAGATGTGTCCGAGTGTGCGGTGATTGACAGAATGCTGCGGGGGTATGACGGAGCATATTGCATTGAGTCTTTTAATCCCTTGGTATTATGGTGGTTCCGGCTTCATCATAATGAAGTGGTCAGAGGGCAGCTCTCCTCCAATTTCCGGCTCGAAGGAGAATATCATAACATTCGCTATTTTTTCCTGACGCATCTATTGCTTAATTTTCTCACAAAGCCCGATTTCATAGCTTATAATCATAAGTTCAGGGAAGAGCCGGGCAGAAGGATATGCAGAAAAATCTATAGAAATCCTGCGGTGGCATGGACGGTCAGAAGCCGGCAGGAGCTTAATAATTTAAAAGATGAATTTGACGTTTTTATTTTTGAGGGGTTCAGGCCGTAGACTAAATATAGTATGATTTAGCCTTACGGATGGAATTTGTTGTGATTTTTTGGCAATAACTACAAAAAACGGGTGGTAAATTTCCAATTATATGGTAAAATAATAAAAGGGCACAATGTCACGAGTGATAATTATGGCGGCGTGCAGTCTGCAGCAGATCAAGCTGCAGATCAGTAAGATCAGCAGAAAGGAAAAGAGAGGGCAAAAACTATGGCGAAATGGGTGTACTTATTTGAGGAAGGCAATGCCGATATGCGTAATCTTCTCGGCGGTAAAGGTGCGAACCTTGCTGAGATGACGAATTTGGGCCTGCCGATTCCGCAGGGGTTTACGGTCACAACAGAAGCCTGTACAGATTACTATAACAATGGCAGGCAGATCAGCGATGAGATTAAAGAGCAGATTTTTACGGCGCTTGCAGGACTCGAAGAGAAACAGGGAAAGAAGTTCGGCGATACGGAGAATCCGCTTCTCGTATCAGTACGTTCCGGTGCACGGGCTTCCATGCCGGGTATGATGGATACAATTCTTAATCTTGGATTGAATGACGTTGCCGTGGAAGGGTTTGCGAAGAAGACAGGCAATCCGAGATTCGCTTATGATTCTTACAGAAGATTTATTCAGATGTTTTCCGATGTTGTTATGGAGATTCCGAAGTCTTATTTTGAGAGAATTCTGGACGAGATCAAAGAGGCTAAAGGTGCTAAATACGATACGGATCTGACGGCTGATGACTTAAAAGAGATTATCGTTAAGTTCAAGAATATATATAAAGAGAATAAAGGTGAGGATTTCCCGCAGGAGCCGAAGGTACAGTTGATGGAAGCCGTAAAAGCGGTGTTCCGTTCCTGGGATAATGAGAGAGCTATCGTATACAGAAGAATGAACGATATTCCGGGCGACTGGGGTACGGCAGTCAATGTACAGGCTATGGTATTCGGTAACATGGGAGACACATCCGGGACAGGCGTTGCGTTTACCAGAAATCCTTCCACCGGAGCCAAAGGTATTTACGGTGAGTATCTGATCAACGCTCAGGGTGAGGACGTTGTGGCAGGTATCCGTACACCGCAGCCGATCACGAAGCTGGAAGAGGATCTTCCGGAATGTTTTAAGCAGTTCATGGAGATTGCCAATAAATTAGAGAATCATTACCGCGATATGCAGGATATGGAGTTTACCATTGAGGACGGCAGACTGTTTTTCTTACAGACGCGTAACGGTAAGAGAACCGCACCGGCAGCGATTCAGATCGCTTGCGACTTGGTAGACGAAGGAATGATCACTCCCGAGGAGGCAGTGCTTCGTATTGAAGCGAAATCTCTGGATCAGTTGCTGCATCCGACATTCGATGTCGATGCACTGAAAGCAGGACAGGTGATCGGACAGGCACTTCCGGCATCTCCGGGTGCTGCGGCAGGTAAAGTATACTTTACCGCAGAGGAAGCGAAAGCAGCTCACGAGAAGGGTGAGAGAGTTATATTGGTGCGTCTGGAGACATCTCCCGAAGATATCGAAGGTATGCATGCGGCAGAAGGTATCTTAACTGTCCGCGGCGGTATGACATCCCATGCAGCAGTGGTAGCACGTGGTATGGGTACAGCGTGTGTATCCGGCTGCGGTGACATTGCAATCAACGAGGAAGATAAAGTATTTGCACTGGGCGGAGAAGAGTTCCATGAGGGAGACTACATTTCTCTGGACGGTTCCACCGGTAAGATTTACAAGGGTGATATCAAGACAGTGGAAGCATCTGTCAGCGGTAATTTCGGTCGTATCATGGAGTGGGCGGACCAGTACCGCAAGTTACAGGTTCGTACTAATGCCGATACACCGGCAGATGCTGCTAATGCGGTTAAATACGGTGCAGAAGGTATCGGATTGTGCCGTACAGAGCATATGTTCTTCGATCCCGACAGAATCCCGAAGATTCGTCAGATGATCCTGGCAAGAACAGTAGAGCAGAGAGAGAAAGCGCTTAACGCTTTGATTCCTTTCCAGAAGGGCGACTTCAAGGCACTGTATGAAGTAATGGAGGGCAGACCGGTTACCATTCGTTTCCTCGATCCGCCGCTTCATGAGTTCGTTCCGACTGATAAGGATGATATCGATGATCTGGCAGTAGAGATGATGATGACTGCGGAAGAAGTTCAGGAAATCTGTGATTCCCTGCATGAGTTCAATCCGATGATGGGTCACCGCGGATGTCGTCTGGCAGTTACTTATCCTGAAATTGCCAAGATGCAGACGAGAGCAGTTATGGAAGCTGCTATTGAGGTGAAGAATGAGAAGGGATTCGATGTTGTACCCGAGATCATGATTCCGCTTGTAGGAGAGAAGAAAGAGCTGAAGTTTGTCAAGGACGTTGTAGTAGAAGTGGCTGAGCAGGTGAAGAAAGAGAAGAATTCCGACATCAAGTACCATGTGGGAACGATGATTGAGATTCCGAGAGCGGCACTTCTGGCAAATGAGATTGCCGAGGAGGCAGAGTTCTTCTCCTTCGGTACGAATGACCTGACACAGATGACCTTCGGGTTCTCACGTGACGATGCGGGCAAGTTCTTAGGTGATTACTATAAGAATAAGATCTATGAGTCAGATCCGTTTGCAAGACTTGACCAGAGCGGCGTAGGTCAGTTAGTACAGATGGCAGCAGAGAAAGGACGCGCAACCAGACCGGATATCAAGCTGGGTATCTGCGGCGAGCACGGCGGCGATCCGTCTTCCGTGGAGTTCTGTCATAAGGTAGGACTTACGTATGTGTCCTGTTCACCGTTCAGAGTGCCGATTGCAAGGTTGGCGGCGGCTCAGGCGGCTATAAATAATTGATGCCATAGGAATTTGGATACTATTTGGCAAAAGTGTATAGAAATGGCTTGAAATCAAAGGATTTTGAGCGTTGAGGGGTTCACTAGAGTGACTGGTGAGCCTCTCTTTTGTATGACGGGCATGCCCGTGTTCTGTGGTGAAAGTCCACTTAGGCGTAGCTACCGACGAACTTTATAGCGACTCCCAAGGTTTGCACCGTGAGGTGTGGGCGGGAAGAAGGGATAGCGAAATCGTAGCCCTACGAATAGAAATCTGATAATAAGGCGTATACGGTGGGTAAGTTGGCAAAAGATAACGAAGCCCTAAAGGTAGCCGTAACCCGTAGGCGTAAATCAGGAGGGTAGACGAGGAAAGAGCACGGACTTATCCCGTGAGGTCTCACAGGCAGTCCCATTAGCTGTAGTAACAACTAACTGTGAGAAGTCAGCAGAAGCCATAGTAGGCAGTTCCCCAAAAAGGGATAAGCCGAAGGGCTGAACAATGTAACAGTGCAGACAAATGTATGTACCCGTGGATATCTGACAGCGGATGTAGGCGAAACGTATATGAGCCGTAAACGCACAACATAAGAGTTACCACGGTGAGCGGAAAGGAGCGAAGCACACAAAGTATGTCGGAGTTATTGGAAAAGATACTGGACAAAAGGAACATGAATGAAGCGTATAAGAAAGTCTGTGCCAATAAAGGGGCAGGCGGAGTGGACGGCATGGAACTTGAGGAACTCGACGGGTATATCCGCGAGAACTGGGACAGTATTAGGGAGCAGATTAGGGAAAGAAGTTATAAGCCCCAGCCAGTGAGGAGGGTGGAGATACCCAAGCCAAACGGAAGCAAAAGGGGACTCGGAATACCAACAGTCATGGACAGGGTAATCCAGCAGGGGGTAGCACAGGTAATCAGCCCAATGTGTGAGCCAGTGTTTTCGGATAACAGTTACGGATTCCGCCCGAACCGGAGCTGTGAAATGGCGGTGAGGGAAACACTCATATTTCTAAATGAGGGATATGAATGGATAGTGGACATAGATTTAGAGAAATTCTTTGACAATGTACCACAGGATAAACTGATGAGCACAACATCATTAACGATGGAGATACGGAATCGCTGATACGGAAGTATTTAAAAGCAGGAGTAATGATACAGGGCAGATATGAAAAGACGGACAGGGGAACGCCGCAGGGTGGAAATCTGTCACCATTACTGTCAAATATCATGCTGAATGAACTGGACAAAGAGCTGGAAAGACGGGAACTGCGTTTCGTGAGGTATGCGGACGACTGCATAATAGCGGTCAGAAGCGAGGCAAGCGCCAAGCGGGTCATGCATTCAATAACAGAGTGGATAGAAAGGAAACTCGGACTAAAAGTAAATGCAGAAAAGACAAGGATTACAAGACCGGGCAGACTGAAATACCTGGGATTTGGATTTTATAAGGACCCAAAGACAAAGGAATGGAAATGCAGACCGCATAAGGATTCTGTGACAAAATTTAAACGGACACTAAAGAAACTGACAAACAGAAGCCAGTCCATGGCATTTGCCATGAGGGTACAAAAGCTGAACTGGGTTATCAGAGGGTGGATAAATTACTTTGCGGTTAGCTCAATGAAAAAGGCAATGAACGACATAGACGCCCATTTGCGTACACGACTGCGTGTAATCATCTGGAAACAATGGAAAGTGCGTAAAAAGAGGCAGTGGGGATTGCAGAAACTCGGCATAGGAAAAGACCTTGCAAGACTGACATCCTACTACGGAGACCGCTATCAATGGATAGTGACGAAAACGTGTGTGGTCAGGGCAATCTCAAAAGAAAAGCTGGCACAGGCGGGGCTTGTGAGTTGTTACGATTATTACATGGAACGTCATGCTTTGAAGTTATGTTGAACCGCCGTATGCCGAACGGCACGTACTGGTGGTGTGAGAGGGGAGATTTAATCTCCCCTACTCGATTG
>JAAUZT010000022.1 GCA_014804485.1 Lachnospiraceae bacterium | reverse complement strand
TTCTAATGCGTCTATGATCTCCTGCTTCTGCTGAATCTTTTCTTCGATAGACTTTCTCTGACCTCTTGCCATATTTTACCTCCAAAATAGTGTAATCTATTAGAGTATATGGACAAGATCAGAAAATTATTCACCTTTTGACCATTTTGACCTTAATAAAGTGGACCAGACGGGAGTCGAACCCGTGTCCAAAAGCCCATTCCCTGTCCTTCTACTATCATAGTCTGTCATTTCGGATTACTCCACATTCCCTCACACATCTGGAAACAGACACCCCGATGTGTTCAGTAGCCTCTGATACGCCCGCAGGTAAGAGGCGTCCCCTGCGTCGTTTCCTACATAGTCGATGCCCGGATCTTAATGTGTAGGTGCACTAAGGCGGACAGCTGCCCTTAGGCAGCGTATGCTAAATTATCTTCAGCGTTTATATTTAGTTTTGCGATTTAACGCATCGCCTGCGGATAGCTTCTCCAGCTGCAAGACCCCTGTCGAAACCTTGACTGGCCCATATGTCGTTGTATAGATAGTATAACACGATATTTATCCGTGTAAAATATCTATCGGAATAAATTATGCTAAAATTAAGCTTTTTGATGCATAATTGATCTACGATCACAGATTCTTGATTTTAAACTCCCGTTCGTGTTCTCTGCGCATATCCTTCTTGGCAATGTCCTGCCTCTTATCGTAGAGTTTCTTACCCTTAGCAAGCCCGATCTCGATCTTTGCTCTTCCGTCTTTAAAATAGACTTGCAGCGGAACGATCGTATATCCCTGCTGCGCCATGCTGCCCGCCAGCTTGCTGATCTCGTACTTATGCAGCAACAGCTTTCTCACACGAAGAGGGTCTTTATTAAAAATATTACCCTTTTCGTAAGGACTCACATTCATGCTGTAGACAAAAGCTTCTCCGTTCTCGATCCGTACGAATGCCTCCTTAATGCTGCATTTGCCCATACGAAGAGACTTTACTTCCGTACCGTGCAGTTCCAGCCCTGCCTCATATTTTTCCTCTATAAAATAATCATGATAAGCCTTCTTATTGTTCGCCACCAGTTTCATGGCTTCCTTCGCCATATACTCACCTTCTTTCCATGTCGGTTATGCTCCAACTTTTGTTGTATCTTCATCTGCGAGTACGAAATTGATTGTCCGCATAAACCGGTCTACTTCTTTCACCTGTATTCTGATCCTCTCTCCAAGTTTATAGGTCTTTCCCGTGCTCTGTCCTACCATTTCATAGGCATTCTCGTCATAATAGAAATAATCTCCCGGCAATTCCGCCACGTGCAGAAGTCCTTCCACCGTATTCGGCAGTTCCACATAGATGCCCCACTGGGTAATCCCAGAGATCACGCCCTCGTAAATCTCACCGATGCGCTCTTCCATGTATTCCACTTTCTTAAGTTTATCCGTCTCCCGCTCCGCTTCCTCGGCACGCCTCTCCATCTTAGAGGAGTGTCTGGCTACTTCCGGCAGCTTTTCTTCATAATGCTCAATACGCTTTTCCTTAAGTCTCCCCCGCAGCTGCTCCTTAATAATACGGTGTATCTGCAGATCAGGATAACGCCTGATGGGCGATGTGAAGTGGCAGTAATACTGACACGCCAGCCCGAAATGTCCCGTACACTCTACCGTATACTTTGCCTGTTTCATGCTGCGAAGCGTCAACCGGCTGATCAGAGTCTCCTCCTCCGTATCCGCAATCTTGTCAAGCAGCTTCTGCAGCTCCTTCGGATGAACTTCCTCACCCGTCAGTTTGATATGATAACCGAAATTGCGGATGAATGCCTCCAATTTCATAATCTTCTCCGGATCGGGCTTCTCGTGCGTACGATAGATAAAAGGAAGCTCCATCCAGAAGAAATGCTGCGCTACTGTCTCATTGGCAATCAGCATAAAATCTTCGATGATCTTGGTCGCCACATTACGCTCGTACGGCCGGATATCCGTCGGATGTCCGTTCCCGTCAAGTATGATCTTACTCTCAGCAAAATCAAAATCAATGGAGCCGCGTTTATGACGCTTCCGGCGAAGGATAGCCGCCAATTGTTCCATCAGCTCAAACATCGGCACCAGCGGTTCATATGCCTGTCTTTCGGCCTCATCCTTATCTTCCAGAATCTTCTTCACGGAAGTATAGGACATCCTGCGGTCCACACAGATCACCGTCTCTGCGATCTCGTAGTCCTTCACTTCCCCTTTATCATTGATCGTCATAAGGCAGCTCAAGGCCAGACGCTCCACTCCCTGATTCAAGGAGCAGATACCGTTGGACAGCTTATGGGGCAGCATGGGAATGACCCGATCCACCAGATACACGCTGGTTCCCCGCTCCAAAGCTTCCCAGTCTAACGCCGAATTCTCCTGCACGTAGTTGCTCACATCGGCGATATGCACACCCAGATGGTATAAGCCCTCTTCATCCTGATATAGGCTGACCGCATCATCCAGATCCTTGGCATCCTCACCGTCGATGGTCACCATCTGAAGGTCTCTTAAATCCATACGCCCTATCTTGTCCGCTTCCTGTACTTCTTCAGGAACCCTCTGTGCCTGATTCATGACCTTCTCACCAAACTCCATCGGCAGATCATAGCCACGCACGATAGACAGAATATCAACCCCCGGATCATTGATATGACCGAGAATCTCCACCACTTTGCCCTCCGGCTTATGCCGCTCATCCCCGTAGGATGTCAGTTCCACTACAACCTTATGCCCGGTGACAGCACCTTTAGAACGCTCCTTCGGTACGAAAATGTCCGCACCGATCTTGCTGTTATCCGGAATCACGAAACCAAAATTCTGAGACTGCTCGTAAGTTCCCACAATCTGCTTCGTGCCTCGCTCCAGAATCTTAACGACTACCGCTTCCTGCCTCTTGCCGCGTTGGCCGGGCAGAAACGCCACCTGCACCCTGTCTAAGTGAAATGCACCGCCCGTCTTATCTTCCGGCACATACAAATCTTCTTCCCTGCCTTCTATCTCCACGAATCCAAAGCCTTTCGCATGACTGATAAAAGTGCCGACGGGTTGATTGGCATCCGACTTCACATATTTACCCTGTTTTGTAACCTGTAACCTGCCTTCTGTCAAGAGCGCCTGCAGCACCTCTCGAAATGCCTCCCGCTCTTCCCGTGAAACCTGCATGAAGGCTGCCAGCTCCTTCTCCTTCATGGGCACATACATCTCTTCTTCGATCAGTTCACATATTAAATTCTTGCGCTGTTCAAACCGTCTGCGCTGTTCTTCATTTCCGTTATATTCGTATCCCATATTCTTCCTTATTCCTGTCATTCTGTCTATATTCTCAAGCATTTGCATCATTACTAAAACAGAATTTGCGTCTTCGGTCACTACCGCTATATAACCTTTCCTGTATCAGACAAAGTATACGTAAGCATTTTCTTAATACCAAGTAAAAAAATTGAGCTTCACTCAATTACGAGATTTGCTTCGCAAACTCGTGCCCGAATGCGCAATTTTCATTATAAAAAATTGAGCTTCGCTCAATTGCGAGATTTGCTTCGCAAACTCGTGCATAAACGAGAAATTTCCTATAGAATAAAAAAACGCCCTCGCTTATCTGCAAGAGCGCTTCCAACCTAAAATATGTTCAGATTCAGGATAACCACGAGCAGCATAAACCCTACTGCCAATCCCGTCGTGATCTTTACCAGCTTACTTTCCATGGAACGACCTTTATTCTTACCCCAATAGGTCTCAGCCGCACCGCTTACCGCTCCCAAGCCTGCTGTCTTACCTTCCTGCATTAATACCAATACTACAAGCGCTATACAAGCAATAATAAATATCACCGTTAATACGATTCTAAGTGCTCCCATCTCTACACCTCCCAGCGTCAAGCAGATTTTATAATATCATAGAAATGTGGTTTATGCAAGAGGGAAATTGTCCGCANTCAGAGCCTGCCTTATCTCCCTCCAACTTTATCTCTGATCAGACTACTTCAAACTCTTTCCATTTCCCCGATTTCTGCCGCCAGATAAAAATAACCGCACGGATTATCCAGTCGCAGACCATGGCGACTGCAATCCCTATCACACCCATGTGGAGAACGATTCCTAACAGATAGGATAAANACAGCCGTCCTGCAATCGTGGAAATGACCGAAACATACATCGTAAATTTTACATCACCTGCCGCCCGAAGTCCATTGCTGAGCGCCCCGGAAAAAGGAAAGGCAACNGCNTTGAACACGTTATGTATCAACACCAGCCAGATGACAAGCTGCTTGGTCTGCGGCTCCAGCGCATAAAACCGTAGGAACAATGGTGTAAACAGAAATATCAGAANATTCCATGCAGAGGACAATAANAGCGTTATCTTTGATAATTTCGTAANATAATAATCCGCAGCCTCTGTATCCTTATTCCCCATACACTGCCCGATCACAGTGATAAANGCCGGCCCCATTGCCACACCTGCCAGCGCCGCCAGAGACCAGATGCTCTGTGCCACGCCGTTTGCCGCAATCTGATAAGTTCCAAAGAGTGCCACAATACTGCTGAGCGCTACTTTCACTAATTGAAAAATCCCGTTTTCCACTCCATTCGGTATGGCGACATTCCATATCTTTTTCAGACAATCGNTATNCCATTTGAAAATCCAACCGGTTCTGTAAGCNACCTCATTNTTCTTCCGAAANCACAAAATTGTAATGACGACAGCGGAAAAGGTCCTCGCAATCAGGGACGGCCATGCCACACCTGCCACTCCCGCANGAAGTACAAATACACCAATCACATTACCGACCACGTTAATGATATTTGACAGCACGGATATATACATGGTCACATTTGTNTTTCCAAGGCTGCGGTAAACNGCCGCACCGGCATTATAGATTGCCAGCGCCGGATAAGAATAGGCGGAGATTTTCANATAAGTGATACAGGCTTCCATGACAGAATCCTCCACCTTACCGAANAGCAGNCGAAGCATCCCTNTATTTCCGANCAGNACCAGCACAGCAATCAGCAGAGAAAAGACCGTCCCAAACATCAGAAGCTGGCTGGCCGACTCTCCTGCACTCTCAGAATCTTTCCTACCGATATANTGGCTGATTACAACAGCTCCGCCGGAGNCCAGCGCCGTAAACAGGTAGATAAAAATCGTGTTAAACTGATTCACCAGCGAAACACCTGATACCGCCGCTTCCCCTGCATAACTGACAACGAGNGTNTCTGCAATNCCCACNANCATTACCAANAGCTGCTCCAAAAACAGCGGAACAATCATTTCCCGTAAGTCTTTTCCTGAAAAGGGCATCTGTTTTTCTTCCATGGTTTNCANCTCCCCAAGTTTGATGACAAAACATAATAATTTCCTAAGTCAGATCAATATAACAGTTTATTCCCCTTNTCACAGATCTCATAGATCTCATCATATTTTGCTTCAATCAAGGGTGTGATCTTCTCTGTCTGCTTCGCCTCAGTCTTTTTGTAAAGGAAATACGGGAATATCCACCCTAAAAATCCCGGTATGGCAAGGATGATACAGAGAATATAATGCGGTGGCTGTGCAGTCACTGCAAACGTAGATCCTGCCATGAATGCTGTTCCAATGATACCAAGAATGAGTGCATACATGGTTGCCGCAGAGGTCTTCGCCTTATCCAGCTTATCTATTTCATTTACGCAAGCCTCGAAGTTTCTCTCCAGCCTTGTAAGCTCAATTTTGTTGATAATCTTGCGATTCCGCTTTAAACGCAGCACTGCCTTTTGCTGTGAAACCATATTCCTGACTCCTCCGCTTTCAANCATACTNCCGTCTTCTTCCCANCCGAAATTTTCGTATCCGTCANGCAGAAAAGAAAANCTGCTGCTGTCCGTAAGTATTTCCTTATATTCATATCCCACAAAGTTTCTCTGTTGCCTTTCTGCACTGTCCATNTTCATTCACCTCCTCCTGCTTTACGAACACCATCCGCAGGCAATGTGACTGTAAAAGTACTCNCTTTTCCTTCTTCACTGACGACCTGGATATCCCCGTCCATAAGTTCCAGCACACGCTTCACCAGCGCCAATCCAAGACCGTTTCCTTCGCTTGCGTGGGAGGTATCACCCTGATAGAATTTATCAAAAATATGTTTCATGCTCTCCTGACTCATGCCACAGCCTGTATCGGATACAGAAACCCTGATGTAGTTTTCATCCGATGTCTGNNTGACGGNNACNCTNCCNCCCGGCTNCGNAAANTTNACNGCATTGCTNANCAGGTTGTTCCACACNAGCTCCATNAGNNTTNCGTCTGCNCTTACCATTGCCACATCTTCAATTTCTACTTCAAGNTCAATTTCTTTCTCATCCCACNCATCCTCGAACTGCAGGATGCACTCACATAACTGCCTGCATACATCATAATCCTCCGCTTCCGGNNTGATCCTCTGGTTTTCCAGTTTGTTCAGTTTCAATATATTGCCAATCAGATCCGAAAGCCGTGTCGCAGTGTTCTCAATGGACTCTGCGTATTCTTTNCTCTGCCCNTCTTCTACCCTGTCTGCCTGAAGCAGCTCCGCATAATTNTTTATAATGGAAATCGGAGTTTTCATCTCATGNGANACATTGGAAACAAAATCTGTTTTTAAGGTTTCAATGCTCCCNAATTCCTCCACCATCTTGTTAAAATCCATAATCATAATATCCAGATAATCCAACTTATCAGGGGTATGAATGGTAGGNACATAGACAGAAAAATCNCCNTCNGCTACCTTCCCGGCGGCTTCTGCCAGCATNTGCATAGGTTCCTCATAAGTCCTGCGGATTTCCCTTCTTGTAAACAAAGTNAGCCCCNCAGCAATCATNCCCCAATACANGATAGGAACAATAGACTGAATAATTTCATNCCATCCCATTCTGCCCATAAAAACAAGCAAACCCATATGAATACCGGACATCAAAAGNAGCGTACCCATATAAACTGCAAAAAGCGATGGGGGAAAACGGTTGTCATTTACTGTGCCATATTTATTGTGGTTTATTTTTTTCATTGCAGCACCGCCTTATATCCCAAGCCNCTTACCGTNACGATNTTAAANCCGTCACAGNCTGATAATTTGTCCCGCANCTTTGTCACATANACNTCTACCGCCCGCAGGCTGGTATCACTGTCTACACCCCAAAACTCATCCATAAGCTGCGCTCTGGAAAAAGTCTTTTTCGGGTANGACAGCAGCTTATAAATGATGTTAAACTCTCTTGTGGTAAGACCTATTTCTTCCCCATCAATTTCCGCACTCATCCCGTCTGCATCCAGTACCAGATTTCCTACTGTTATTTTCCTCTCTATTTCAATATTCGCCCTGCGTAACAACGCCCTGACCCGCAGCAATAGTTCCTCCAGTTCAACAGGTTTTACCATATAATCATCAATCCCTAGCTGAAATCCTTTCTGTTTCGATGGCAGATCGTCTTTTGCCGACATAAACAAAATAGGAATTGTTTTATTGACCGCCCGGACTGTCTGTGCAAACTCAAATCCGTCAATCTCCGGCATCATAATATCCGAAATAATCAGTTCATACAGATTATTATACATTTCCTCATATGCCTCATTTGCAGNCANACACCCTTTTGCCTGAAATCCACTGTCATTTAAGTATGTACAGACAATCTGATTCAGTTTCACATCATCTTCTACCACAAGTATATTTATCATAAANCATTACCTCCNGNNCTATAAACTGGGNACACTTTTCAGTATTTCGTATTATACTATACAATGCTATTGTTTGTGTTTTGTTTATAATTTGTGTCTAAATTGTGAACTATACATCTTAACCATGTATCCGACGCAAAAAAAGTATGCGGTGAAAGTACTGTCTCCACCGCATACTTNATNTTTTTATCACTTTAACCCTTTGATGAANGGAATCAGGCAAAGGAGNACTACAATNCCTACAATNCCGACTATNATNCCGACNANCATATTGCTCCATACCATCGTCAGACACATACCGACACCCAAAAGCAGCGCACCAACAATTCCTATCAATGTCGCACCGATCGTCTTTCCCGACAGCTTAATCGGCTGCTTGTTTTCCATCTTTCTCCATACTGCTACCATGACGAGTAATACAACCAGACCGATTACTCCCATAATAATGCCTTCGTTGCGTGCATTCCATTCTTCTATCAGTCCCATGCACATGCCAAGCGCAAATAAAATTCCTCCGATTGTTCCCAAAATCATTGCTACAAATGTACTTTTTTTCATTATTCCAGACCTGCCTTTCTTCTTGCTTCCGCTCCGGCGGCTTCTGCCTTCTTCATATTTGCTTCCACCACTGAATTCGGTTTCTGTTCCCGTTCTTCCCTCTCAGCTGCGCTCTTTTCTTCTCTCTCTTTCTGCTCTGCGGCAAGCCGCTCCTTTGCTCCTTCTACGGACTCGCCATCTTTTGTCAGGAAATTATCTACGAACTTATCAGCGATTTTATTAAACCCGCCGACTGCTCCTTCCTCGATTTTCTTGTAACCGCCAACCACGCCTTCTTCGATTTTTTTGTAGCCGTGGNCTACGCCTTCAGCGATCTTTTCATTTGCCTTTATCAATTTTGATTTTGCCATNGTTCTATTCTCCTTNTATTTTTGAATATTTTGTTTTNCTGCTAAGTCTTCATCTGCTGNCGCNGCTTCNATGATTTCTTCCGCTGNNTCGNNGCTTTCCTCNAAGACTNCATCTNCTGCCACATTTTCATCATTTTTCAGTATTTTNTGCATTGTGTTCTTAGCTGACTTGAANCCTTCCACCACNGCNCCGACAGCGGCTCCGCTTGCTACNACTGCACTCAGTGCCACCACTCCTGTTGCCAGACANGCTGCTCCTAAAACCTTCACAACTTTTTTACCNGAAATNTGAATTGTTGCTTCCATTGTTAATTCCTCCATTCTTATTATTTTNGGGTTTGTGTTNCATCTGATGGTANGAGAATATCACCCNATTATTTGCATAATGTTTGATTTTTGTTTCTGAAATGTTAATTGTGNGANNTTTTCCTTGAACGCCTAGNGGCTGTCGCGGTGCTCTTCACAAGGAAATGCAAGCATTTCCTTGTTCTTCGCTACTCGCGCAAATAAGGATTTATTGAGTTGATTTTTAGAAATTACACCGAGGGTGTCGCAAAATCATCAAAAACATATGATTGAGGGCTACCCTCGCTCTACATTTATAAAAATCAGGAAGGAATTCTTCTGTCTTTGATTTCTTTCCTGATTTTTTACGTACTTTAATAAGACTGTTTATTTTTTGCCTCTTTATGCTGTTTCTTTTACGGGAAACAGATGGCTTTCGGTCCTCTCATTCTGTATCTTTGCATGCAGCTTTTTGATATTATATCCATACACAGCATAAGAATTTCCAGTTTTACTTTCGTTTTTCCGCAGAGAAGAAACCGTTGGAATTCATAGTCATTTTTAAGGACTCCGAATGCACCTTCCACCTGGATGGAGCGGTTCATCCGATACAGGATCTCTTTCTCACTCAGGATATTTTCATAGGATTCCTGACGCTTCTCCAAAAAACTTTTTGAGATATACAGCCGTTTGTTTCCTTTTGCCCTGGTGCATTTTTCTTTATGCAGACGCCCTGTACAGTCCTCACATTCATAGACCGTTACCTGCAACTCATAACTGCTTTTACTTTTCTGCTTTTTTATGTACAGTGGCTTTAACCGTTTCCCGGCATGGCAGGTGTAGCTGTCTGTTGTTTCATCATACCCCATGTTTTCCCGTTTACTGATATCCTTCCTGAAACTGCGTTTTTCCATTTCTCATAGGTCTGTGGTTTGATGTACGGCTTCTGTCCCTTCTCCCGCAGATAAGTGTACCCTTCCTCGCTTTCATATCCGGAATCCGCAGTCACGCTTGGGTAAAACACAGCCCCAGTTTTTCCTCCATTGTCTTCAGAAAGGGAACCAGTGTCCAGACATCATTCCGGTCCTGAAAGACATCTGCCGCAACAATATATTCACTGTCTACGCCTATCTGGACATTATATCCCAGTTTGAGCTGGGCATTACGCATATGGTCATCTTTCATGTGCATGAACGTGGCATCCGGATCTGTTTTGCAGTAATTATTTCTTCCCTGAAAGCTGGCGGCATGCCAGTCATAGATGGTCTGGCGCTCCAGAAACCTGCGGAACAGCTCCAGATATCTCTGATTCTGACTCCTGCGTTTTCCCCTTCCCTGCACAAATACCGTCTGCTGCTCTGTACAGACCTGTTCAAGAAAACGACAGATGGCTTGCAGATCCTCTGTCCGGGTATCTTCTTTTACACGGAAGGAACGGATATATTCCTGATTGAGAAGGTCAACTGCCGCTTGTATCTTCCGGAACATTTTTTCTTCCCATTTCCCAACAGACTTTTTCCAGACGAAGGTGTATTTATGGGCACATGCCTCCAACTTTGTCCCATCTATGAATACCGTTTCTTTTGACAGCTCACCGGCAGTTTCCAGCCTGCGGACCATCTGGTAAACAAGATCTTCGCAAACATCCGAAAGGAAGCCTGTACGGAACCGTGTGATGGTGCTGTGATCCGACGCTTTCTGTCCGGCCGGCAAGCCGCATGAAGTTAATATCCCGCCTACAGGCAGTTTCGATCTTTCTGGATGAATAAATATTTTGGGAGTAAGCATAGGTCAGGATCTTGAACATAGTCTTTGGGTCCACTGCGGGATTTCTGCCTTTGGCAGAATAAGCCTAGTACAGCAGACTGTAATCCAATTCCTCCAATTCATGGCTGAGCAGCCGGACAGACTCATTATCAGGAATCAGACCTTCCAAATTTAATGGCAGAACCAGTTGATAAGGTTCTCTGGATTCGGTATAATTTTTATGGTATTTTATGTATTTGCTCATACTTAATTATACCATGGATTGCGGACTCTTCGGAGTCCGATTTCTTTTTTGGACATAAAAATGGAGCCATTGCTCCGTAGATGATTACTCATCTATTTTGCAGCAGCCCCTTCATATTACACTCTCTAAAATCAGGCACTTCTTTATCTCATTTATCTTTTTCTGACTACCGGAAAGCCCACGAAAACAGATTAATATATTAAAATGCACTCCGGTTTTTTCGAAATATGTTTTCAACAGGCTCTGTATTACAATACTCAGTCATATTTAAAATGATACTGCTTTAACACTTTTGTTGCTTCATAAGGATATCCACTACCTGTAGAATATCCCTCCTCAGAAAACAGATAAATATTCTTTTTGGCTCTGGAACAAAGCACATACAGCAACTTATATGTCTCATCATGACAATCAGGATTATTTACAATTTCCCAATTAGGGAGAACTCCATGATGTAACGAGAATCCAATCATAGTTGTATACTCTTCTCCTTTTACCCCATGGATCGTATTTATAACAATACCTTTTTTCTCTTTAAAACTCTTTTCTATAGAATCCCAATCATATTTAAGCTCATTGTTTTTAATACGAGCCCTTGTTTTTTCAAAAAATTCTAAATAGCTTGCATTTAATGTAGGTATATCCTCTTTCCAAATTTTGAGTAGAGAAAATAAACCGTGAACAGCTCTTTCCAATGTTTCTATCCCATCTTTTATATTGATTGCTGTTGCATTTACTGTTTTTAATAATAAATAGTTATCTACATATTCAGGTATGGATATTCCAAAATCCATATGTAAAATATTCATGATCTCCAAAGCAACCCTTTTTCGGCTATTTATATGACCACTGTTCTGTGTAAAAAGAAGCCTTGCAATAAGATAAAATACATTTAATGGATCTTTCTTAATTGGAGAAATATCCGGAGCATCAAATTTTGTTTCAGGCATCAACTTTCTTAACTGATTAGTAAACTGCCATATTCGATACCATGAAGGTGCTACTATGCAAATCTCATTTTCCTTTACTCCAGCAGAAAGTTCATTTTTTATTATTTGAGCTATTTCATATGGCATCTCATCTCTGCTAATTATGCTATTATACTTTATAATACCCAATTCTTCTTTGTGACATGCAACCGAATAAACTCCCGTATATGAAACCTCAAAATGTTTGTAATAATCCACAATTCTTTGGGACGAACGATAGCAGCCAGACAAACATTCTTCAGTAAAATTTACAGGATATAATTTTCTAATTTCCTTTGCTGATTTAGCAACACCTCCTAAACTTCCATAAATCGCCTGATTCACATCACCAATAAATAAAATGTTTATTTTAGGATTCGCATTTATAATACGTGCAAGAATACTATATTGTATCTCGTTTGTATCTTGATATTCATCTATGTGTATACTACGAATTATTCCTGAAATATTCTCTGCTATGAAATTATTATTTGATATCAGGTCACATGCATATAATAAAATCAAATCAAAATCAATTTCTTTATTTTTTTCTAATAAATTATAATATTTTTTCTTAATGCATTCATTTTTTCTTAGATCATTAATATATCCTCTTATTCCAAGTTCTTTTGCAATAGACTTAACATATTCATCCCTGATATATTCATCAATAATTCTGTATCCACATTTTAATCTTGAATGGTACATTGCATAAGGTCTGATTATATAGTTCAAACAAAAGCTATGTATGGTCCCAGTCCATATACTTGATGTTTCAATATTTAAGCCAACTAAACGCTCTTCAATTTCTTCTGCTGCCCTGTTTGTATAGGTAATTGCAATATTTAACAATCTCGAACCAGCAAATTTTTTACAAAGAAAAGCTAATCGGTAAGTCAATGTCCTTGTCTTTCCACTTCCTGGACAAGCTGTAAGTATAAAATTATCTTCACTAACGCATACATATTTTTGCTTTTCATTGAGATCCTTTAAAAAATTATATTCCGTCATCTTCTATTTCCTGCCACTCATATTCCTCAATCAACTTACTAACCACATCGTCACTAAATCTCATAGAAAACTCGTTTATAATGTTTTCATAATCTTTGTCCTTCTTTGCAGATTCTAACATCTTCTTAATTATTAAAGCATTTTCATCCTCCTGATACTTTTTCAACGAATGTTGTATCATTTTCACTTCAATATTAGAGCTGATAACCTCTTTGCTTGCAAATGCAATGGCTTCTAAGATATACATCGGAATCACTACCTCTTCATCTATTAAATCTGATAACAAAGTAGCATACCAGCCTTTTTTCACTCTACTGAGAATGACAGAAAGAGCATCATATCTTTCTGATTCATTCCCATATAAATTCTTCTTGTATTTCTCTTTTATATTTTGTGTTCTTGTCGTGACTTTTAATCCTTCTTCGGGATATGCAATTTCTATAATCGGTTCAATATATCGGCGGTTTTTTCCAATATCAGCAAAATCGATTTCTAAGGTATGTGGAGCAAAATAAGAATCTACATATTCATTATTCTTAAACAATTTATCCAATTTTTCCTTTCGGCTTTGGCCTTGTTTTTCAGCCTGTGGCTTCTGATGCTCTGCTCCAGATACTTGCACATCTAAGTCTGTTATTATGGCACAGTAACGCCGTAATCTTTTTTCATCAAACAGTGCTGCTACATTTTCAAAACCAACACTCCCCACATTCACTAATCCAATCCCTAATTCGTCAAGAGTTATCCCTAATGCTTTTTTAACCAAATGCGGTATCAGTATTTCTTCCCCATCGCCCTCTACTAAGATGACCCCTTTGGAAAATAAGAGCACTGATCGTTTTGCATCCAAATATCTTTCCAAACTTGTCACCAACGATACGGCCTTTAATTTTAACACATCTGCCCCGAACCCTTCTAATTCATTTGTCGGTCGCATAATTGTTGTAATGTTTTTCTCTGCTTTCAACACATTGACTCTCTGTATTTCAGACACCTCAGAAAGATGCGTTGAATGTGTTGTCATAAGTACCTGTGTATAATCTTTTGATAATCCCAAATTATCGAATAACGTCTTTTGTATATGTGTATGGATATGGGCCTCTGGCTCCTCAATAATCATAATATTCAGCAATTCATGACGCCTGTTAAATTCAAACTCAACCAATTTCAATGCTATATAAATTATATTCAAATGTCCAAGCCCAAGTTGGTTTATATCTTCCTGGCTTGCAGGAAGCATAGTCAAATACTTGGATAATGAATTCATATCATCCCGCAACTGCGATTCCAACATAATATCTGGTGAGTAGACCATTCCTATCATTTCCTGTAATTTGCCATTTATATGTTCTCCAATATCAGCAACCTGAGCAACCCCTGAAATCGTTTCATTCAGTTCTCTTATTTTATCCTTTATTGTTTCTACATCCTTTTCAGCAATTTCCGACTGAATAGTATCTACTATCCTACGGATAGGATTTTTAGGTTTGTGTAATTCTGACTGCACATCACGTAACGCATCTATATATACTATTGATATATGCCGCCAAATATCTAAAATTGTAATAGGTGTTCCCAGTACAGATAAATCATCATTATCTGGATCTTCATATTTAGAATTATCAATATCTCCAACTACACATTTATAAGTTTCCAAGTTGGTAAAATCTGCTTGTGAACGTGCTGTGTAACAAAAATCATAGTCCATGAGTGTAATGCCATTACGAATTGCATCAAACTCTTCAGACGTTTTTGCCGATGCTAATTCTTTTCTTTTCATCTTATTTGGCCGTATAAATAATGTAACTGTACCATAATTCAGACCATCACAGCGAATATACGACTTCAAAAAATTCTGATCTTCATTTTGTGGAATGATTTCTTTACAGACTTCTTCTTTCTTCTCATCATCTGTAATTTCATCAAAATATGCCGATATTATAATCCAGTGCCCTTTCCAATCATCCAAAGCATAGGAAAAATCTGATTCCTTTAACCTTTTTTCATTATAATAATATGTATCATCTAATAAGATGCGCAATGCATTCATAGCATTTGACTTTCCAGCATCATTTTCCCCAATTATAGTATTTGATCCCGGCTTAAACTCAAAACGCGTAGATTTAAGATTTTTATAATTAATAATCTGAAGGTATTTTAAATACATGTCATTCTCCTTTTTTGCAAACTGCCAAAAATATCCTTACATCAATAGTTTACTATAAACTATTTCTATTCTCAACTAAATTGTGCTCAGATTGTCAAGTATGTTATGATTAAAACACACAGGGAATATTGCTCATATTCTTAAGATTATTTGATATTATAAAATTAAACCAAGAACTGAAAACTTTACTATCTAGTGCAAAAAACTGGCAGTAAATCTATACAAAAGGTAACATACATCTTTCCATTTCCTATAATTTTGCAATCCCACAAATTCCAACATGAAATTTTGCCAGATACGCACTTTGTAATACAAGTGCTTCTGGTTAGGGGAAAAATCCCCTAAAACCCCTTTTTATATAAATGACGTCATTTTTTGGCGTCACTTTTGAAAAAGTATGCCATTTTCTAATGTCACTTTTTCATTATGACATCACTTTTTGACATACTTTTTCAGCAGATAACTTAAAAACATCCCCATCAGAACATTCAATGTTTTCAAACATTGGATTTCTGTGAGAATGTTCTTAATTTCTCAGCAATATAATCGTCGTATTCCTTGCGCTTCCTGTGAACAACAATTTTAAATTGTTTCTTCACACAAATACATCACTTCGTCGGTCAGATTTGTACACCATTTTTGACACCAATTTTTCTTCAAACTACACCATTCTGCCATAAGTTATGATACTTTTCCTAAAAATCGAAAGTAGCTTAAACCCTTGCAAAATTGCTATTTCTCAAGATTTCAAGCCACTTTCTTTTTCCTGTTTAACATTTGTTAAAGAAATGTTAATTGTGGAAAATTTTTCTTGTTATTTGCTCCAACAAAGAACGCTCTGCGATCTTTTGTGCGCAGTCTGCATACGGCGATAGATACCGGCCATTTATGATGTATGACAGCAAGCGGGATGTATCTGAAATGCTCGGCGAGGAATCTGAAGTGCGGCCTGTACAAGAAAGATTGCGTCAAAAACAGCAGCCCTAGGCACAGCAGCAGAAGAAACACAAACACCATGAATAGGAACAATGATTGCATTGATAGTTCAATTTTATGCGCTTCCGCTATTTTACTTTACGAAAGAAAAACGATACAAAAATTCACATGTTGTGTGTTATAATTCTCTTGGATTTTTATATTGAGGAATGGGGAGGGCGATTGAATGGATAAAAAATTGCTGAAAGAAATCAATTCTGCCTATTACCATTTGGAAATGAAACAGGCAGAAATCTCCCACGCCCTGTTTCATAGAATATTTG
Organism: Lachnospiraceae bacterium; assembly: GCA_014804485.1. Classification (GTDB taxonomy): domain Bacteria; phylum Bacillota; class Clostridia; order Lachnospirales; family Lachnospiraceae; genus UBA3282. The sequence goes on along the minus strand of JAAUZT010000022.1, from coordinate 575 downwards.
AACTTGAATCCGGTTGGTATAACGGACACTACCATAAAAAAGATACCGGGGAATGGCACAGAGAATCCTACCCCATTCCGGTAATCAGCGTGAAGGGCTTTTGTGATATCGAAATCCAGTTCGATAAAATTTCGGTGTCCACAAAACTAAAACGAGATGCAGCTTTGGCATATTCCTTTGAGAAGTTTTCTGAATATGAATTTGAGGTCTACGGCGTGGAGGATTACCTTGCAGACTTCTATCACGAAGGACAGACAATTCAGGAAATGAAAGAAAATATCTGTGCTTGCGATGAAGCTGAAATAGGATTTTCGTTTGTTTTCCCGTTTGGCGTAGAAGGAAAACAGATTTATGAATTTGTTAAGCTACTTAGGCGTGAGGGCTTTTATTACTAATACGGGGTGTAGCAATGATTAGACCGATTCTTGCTTGTATAGACCCCTACAAGACAGCAGTATACGGAGGTGTAGCATGGTTGATTGGAGAACACTCAAAAAGGTAGATGCCCATATTCACATTCTCCCGGATGCGGTTCATGAAGCAAACCCGGATTCTGACGATGTATGGGTCTATGC